>NZ_BAABHS010000009.1:0-313537 GCF_039542225.1 Yinghuangia aomiensis
CAAGTCCGCCCAGTCGTCGTCGAGTTTCACGTACAGTGCGATCGCGAGGGTGTCGAGGTCTGTCGTCACAAACGGATCCTGGACACCCTCGCTCCATGCCCGCAGGCATTCGGAAAGACTCGTCTAGGACACCGCCCAGCCGGTCGGGTCATGGCCGAACGTCGGCTATGCCAGGCCGAGTTCGCGGCGGATGGCGGCGCCGTGCTGGTCGACCGCCGGGATGGCGCCCATGGCCGCTTCGCGGCCGGGCACCGTCACCGGCGGCAGCAGCGCGCGCAGCGGCCCGGCGGGGGAGTCGACGGTGCGCCAGCGGTCGCGCGCGGCGAGCTGCGGGTGGTCGGCGAAGCCCGCCATGTCGCGCAGCCGCGCGTTGGCGATGCCGGCGGCATCGAGCCGGGCGAGGACGCGTTCCGCGGACAACCCGCGGAACGCGTCGGCGATTTCCGCGTCCAGCGCGTCGCGGTGCGCCAGCCGGTCCGGATTCGCGGCGAAGCGCGGATCGTGCTCCAGGTCCGGGCGGCCGAGCACGTCGCGGCACAGCGCGCCCCATTCGCGCTGGTTCTGCACGGCGAGGAAGACCTGGCCGTCGTCCGCGGGGAACGGGCCGTAGGGCGCGATCGTGGCGTGGCGTGCGCCGCTGCGCACCGGCGGGACGCCGCCGTACTCCGTCCAGTAGAGCGGGAAGCCCATCCACTCGCCGAGGGCCTCCAGCATCGACACGTCGAAGCGGCCGCCGCGGCCGGTGTGCGCGCGTTCGTACAGGGCGGTGAGCACACCGGTGAACGCGTACATCCCGGACGCGATGTCGGCCACCGCGATGCCGGTCTTGGCCGGTTCGTCGGGGCCGCCGGTGATCGACGGGAGGCCCGCTTCGCACTGGACGAGCAGGTCGTAGGCCTTCTTGTCGCGGTACGGCCCGGTCGTGCCGTAGCCGGAGATCCCGCACACGATCAGCCGCGGATGCGCGGCGGTCAATTCCTCCGCGCCCAGCCCCAGCCGCTCGGCGGCGCCCGGCGCGAGGTTCTGCACGAACACGTCGGCGCGCGCGAGCAGCGCGTCGAGCACCGCCCGGTCCGCGTCCTGCTTGAGGTCGAGGGCGATCGACTCCTTGCCGCGGTTCAGCCACACGAAGTGACTGGACAGGCCGTGCACGACCCCGTCGTACGACCGCGCGAAATCGCCTTCGCCCGGCCGTTCGACCTTGATCACCCGGGCCCCGAGGTCGGCCAGCTGCCGGGTCGCGAACGGCGCCGCGACGGCCTGTTCGAGCGCCACCACGGTGATCCCGGCCAGCGGCAGCGCGGCGGCGCCCGGGTCCGCTGCGGGGCCCGGACCGGTGCGGGGGTCGGCTGCCATGGGGCCTCCTTGAAGGGCGCGGGTGCGGTGTCGGTACGCGAAAGGCCCGGGCGCGGGATACACGCCCGGACCCGCCATCATCTGCTCAATGCGCCCCGACGGTGCTCCCCGGGGTCCCCGTGCCGCCCGCGCCGCGGGTTGCGCCGCCGGGTGCCCCCGTGTGCTGCCGCTGCCGGACCGCGTCCTCGTGCGCCGCGCGCCGCGGGTGCCGGGACCGCCAGTACGGGTTGTCGTGCGGTAGCGCGCTGCCGACCCGCCCGTACATGCCGAAGGCGAGCAGCGCCACTCCGACGGCGAAGCTGAAGATCACGTTCGACATGTGGAAGCCGAGGGGGTTGTTGCCCCGTCCGATCAGCGCCGTGTGCACGAAGCCGCTCAGCACGAACCCGATGCCGATCACGATGTTCAGCGTCGACGCGAAGTTCCCGCCGCGGACCGCGCCGGTGACGAGGATCAGGCCGACGACGATGGACAGCGTGCTCAGCGCGCCGTTGGTGGAGAGCCCGGCGACGTCCTTCCCGGTCGTCCCGAAGAACTTGACCGTGTCCACGAGCCCGAGGATGCCGAAGACCAGCAGGAACACCCCGACCGCACCACCGCCGAAGCGGTACACCTGGCTCAGCCGGTGATCGACCGGCAATTCGTCTCGGAGCTTCATCGGACACCTCCCGGTCGTCCGCCGCGCGGATCGAGCCCTCTGCCGCGCGCCTATCCGGATTCCGCCCCCTCTAACGATGGTGGTCCCGGGAACCCGCCCGCGCCAGGCCGGACCGCCTCCCGCGATGGCCGGGCGCCGCGCCGGAAGGCGGAAAGCCGCGTTCCGGATGCTCTCGAACATTCGCGGACGCGTTGTTACCGTGCGCGGACAGCTGACGATCCGTCAGTGGAGCTGTCTTCCCAGTTCCCGCCGTTCCAGTTTCCGCCGTTCCAGGGAGTACGCGCATGACCGACGCCACCCAGCCCAGCTCCGCCCCGCTCGACGGCGACGCCTACGGGGTCTCGCACATCGGCCTCTGCGTGTCCGACCTGGCGCGCTCGCTGCGCTTCTACTGCGACGGGCTCGGCTTCGCGCCGGTCATCGCGTACGAGATCGGCGACGAGGCGGCGGCCGCGCTGGAGGTGCCGACCCCGGTCGCGCTGACCTCGCAGATGATCGCCAAGGGCACGCTGATGATCGAGCTGCTGCACTATGCGTCGCCCGGCGTGATCGGCACCCCGTCCGCGCAGCGCCACCAGCTCGGCCTGACCCACCTGAGCTTCCTCGTCGAGGACGTGGACGCCGCCGCGGCGCGCCTGGTCGAGTACGGCGGCACCGTCGTGGACAGCACCCGCACCAGCATGAAGAGCGAGACCGGCAGCACCGAGATCGTCTTCCTCGCGGACCCGGACGGGACGCGCGTGGAACTCATGAAGCTCGGCTAGCCGCGGCCGAACGCGCCGGCCCCGACTCAAGCGGGGGCCGGCGTTCCGGTTCGTGCGGAGCGGTGGTCCGGACCGGGCGGCGCACAGCCGCCCGCCCGGACCACCGTCCGTCCCGACCGCCGCTCGCGGGCTCCCGGTTCCGCGGCGGCAGCGGGGTCTGGAGGGGCGCGGACTCAGCCGCGCGGGACGAGGTCGACGTACGCCTCGCGGATGCCGTGCACGAACGCGTTCGGCATGTCGACGACCTCGGTGCCCGGAGTGAGCCGGATCGCGTCGACGCGCTTCAGCAGCTCTTCGAAGAAGATCCGGATCTCCAGGCGCGCCAGCGGCGCCCCGAGGCAGAAGTGCGTGCCGAAGCCGAACGTGATGTGGTCGTTGGGGGACCGTGTCACGTCGAACTTCTCCGGGTCGGCGAACACCCGCGGGTCGCGGTTGGCCGAGCCGTACATCATGACGACCTGGTGGCCGTCCGGGATCACCGTGTCGCCGACCCGCTGGTCGCCGACCGCCACCCGGCACATGTTGTGGATCGGCGTGACGTAGCGGATGAACTCCTCGGTGGCGACCGTCAGATCGGCGCCGCCGCGGATCAGGTCCCACTGCTCGGGGTGGGCGATCAGGTTGAGGAACGTGCGGGCGATGACCGTGCGGGTCGTCTCCGCGCCGCCGTCGAGCAGCAGCAGGCAGTCGCTGATCACCTCGGCCGGGCCGATCGGCTGCCCGTCGATGCTCGCCCGGGTCCACGTGGTCATCACGTCGTCCGCCGGGCAGCGCTTCTTCTCCTCGAACAGCGCCAGGCCCGCGGTCGCGAACTCGCCCACCGCGGCGTGTCCGTCGTCGTTGCGGTAGCGCGGGCCGCCGCCCAGCGCGATGGTGCGCTCGGACCAGTCGCGCAGCAGCGGCCACTGGTCCTCGGGGAAGCCGAGGAGGCGGCCGATCATCATGGCGGGCAGCACCGACGCCAGGTCGCCCACCACCTCGACGGTGCCCTTGGCGACCGCCGCGTCGAGGATGTCGACGCACACCGTGCGGACGTGCTGCTCCCACTCGCGGACGCCGCGCGGCGTGAACCACTTGCTGACCAGCTTGCGGCGCTGGTTGTGCAGGGGGTTGTCCAGGCCGATGATCGCCGGGTCGGCCGGCATGTTCGGGCGGTAGCCGCCCTTCGTCTTGTCCGAGTTGACGAAGTGCTCGCTGCGCGCCTCGACGTCCTTGAGGTCCGCGTAGCGGAAGATGCCCCACAGTTCGTTGCCCGCGTCCCAGGCCACCGGCTCGTGGTCGCGGAACCAGGCGTACGCGGGGAACGGGTCGCGCGCGTAGAACTCGCCGTCCAACAGGTCGAGCGCGGGGCGCGGGGTTGTGGGTGCGGTGGCGTCCATGGGCAGATCGAACCACGGATCCGAGCCTTTTTACAGACTAAGTCAAGTAATTCGTGGGGCCCCCGGAGCGGGGGAGGGGGTGCGGGTGGCGGAGCCCCCGCGTCGCGGCGAAGCCGCAATAAAGAACGAGGGCGACCCGGTCTGCGCTTTCCGCAGACACAAGTCGCCCTCGCGCGAGGTGGGCGATACTGGGTTCGAACCAGTGACCTCTTCGGTGTGAACGAAGCGCTCTCCCACTGAGCTAATCGCCCGCAACAGGGACCAAGGATACGCGTAACGGCGGAGTGGTCCGCAACCCGGTTATGCCTGCGTCTAGGTCCCCCTCGTCCGCGCCCCTTTGCACTACGTTCGATACTCGTCCGAACGGGTGAAGTCACGGGTGAAGTCACGGGGGAGTTGCGAGTGAGTACCGCACGGCGGCCGACACGCGGCAGTACGCGGAACCGGCCGCGGCGGACGACCCGCTCGCGCGTCCCGCGGCAGCGCCGCTCCGGCGGCGGTCCCCGCCCCGCGCGGCGCCCCCTCGGCCGGGCCCTCGCCCGGTTCTACGGCTACCTCACCGTCGCGTTCTGCGTGGCCGCGGGCGTCGCCGGATATCTGCGGGCCTGGGAAGCACTCCTCGGCGTGTGCGCGGCGGCCGCGTTCCTGGTGGCCGTGGTGCAGGGTTACCGCTGGATCCGGTCCGGGATCCGCGGCGCCGCGCGGTCCGCGCAACGCCGCATCGCGCGCTCGCTGGCCGCGGTCGACGCGATGGACGGCACCGCGTTCGAACACCACGTCGCCGCCCTGTGCGAGCGCGACGGCTGCACCCAGGTGCGGGTCAGCGGCGGGGCGGGCGACCTGGGCGCGGACGTCACCGGGCGGCTGCCCAACGGCCGCTTCGTGGTGATCCAGTGCAAGCGCTACGCCCCGGACCGCAGCGTGGGCAGCCCCGACATGCAGCGGTTCGTCGGCACCGCCCGCCCCGTGCACCACGCGGAGGTGGCGATTTTCGTGGCCAGTTGCCGGTTCACCGGCCCGGCCCGCGACCTCGCCCGGGGGCAGCGCATCGTGCCGGTGGACCGCGACCTTCTCGGACTGTGGATGAACGGCACCCACCTGACCTCGATCATCGCGATGACCGCCACCAGCACGACCCGCGCCTGACCGCCCCCCTGACCACCCGGGCCGGCCGCGGCCGAAGGCCCGTCAGGCCAGCGTGATCTGGTCGCCCGTGACGGTGATCTGCTTGGCGGGCAGCGGACTGGGCGCCGGGCCGGCCTTGACCGCGGCGTCGGTGATCGAGAAGGCGCTGCCGTGGCACGGGCATTCGATCAGCCCGTCGACCACCTGGGAGACGGTGCAGCCCTGGTGTGTGCAGGTGGAGCTGAAGGCCTTGAACGTGCCGGCGGTCGGCTGGGTGACGACGACGCCCTGGCTCTCGAAGATCTTGCCGCCGCCGACCGGGATGTCGGTGGTCTTGCCGAGGGCCTGTCCGGACGCACCGCCGGACTTCTTGCCGTCGTCGCTGCCGCAGGCGGTCAATGCCGCGCCGCCTGCCACCACCACCGCGGAAACCGCCAGCATCTGCCGCCGTCCGAGCGTGTTCTCGCCGTCCACAGGCCCTCCCTGGGCGTTCGTTCTCCGGACTCGCCGTGCCCGCGGCCCGAGGCCGCGCACGCCGTCCACACGTACGAGAACGAGGAACGGTTCGACGGGGGATGCCCCGGACGGGTGACGCGCCGGTCAGCGCAGGGTCGGGACGTTCCCTCCGTCGACGACCGCGGTGTCGGTGCCGGGCAGGTCCTTGGCCCAGTGCCGGGCGGTGTCGGCAACGGTGTCCGCAGGCAGGGGAGTGCGGCCGAGGCCGATGGCGTAGCGGACTTGCGTCGGGGCGGCGTCGTACGGGCGGGGCCACGCGTGGACGCCGTAGGCGCCGAGGCCGTCCAGCGCGCCGAGCAGGCCGCGGACCCGGCCGCGGAAGCGCCCTTCGGCGACGGCGAGGGCCGTCGGCGAGTCGGCGCGGACCGTCACGGTCAGCCAGGCGGCGTGCCGGGCGTGCAGCGGCGGCGGGGCAAGCAGGTCGGGCCACGGGTCGGTGCCGTCGGCGAGCGCGGTGTCGAGGATTTCCCAGGCCCGGTACAGCTCCGCGGTCACCAGGTCGCGGCCCGCCGCGGAGACGTGCTGGGTGCAACTGCGCACAGGGGCGGTCGGGGTGAGGACGGTCAGCGGTCCCGGTGCGGGCGCCGTCGCGGCAGGTGGGGACAACGCGACCGGCTCGGCCCAGTCCCAGGACGCCCAGTCGCCGAAGAACTGGCGGAGCCTGGCGTCGGATCCGAGGGCCGGGGCGGTCGCGGCGGTGCGGGCGGCCATCAGTGTCCAGGCCAGGCCGCTGAGGCCGCCGAACGGGGCCGCGTCCAGGCCGCGGGCGCGGGCCCAGGCCTTGACGGCGCGGACCAGCGCGGCGGCTTCGTCCGCGACGCCGGCGGAGGCCACCGCGCCGCGTACCGCGTCCGCGTCGGTGACCGCGCTCAGCGCCACCGCGGCGTCGTCGCCCAACTCGGCGCGCCGGACCACCGCTTCGGCGGGCGCGACGGTGCCGGTTCCGACCAGCAGCACGTCCACATGCAGGGCGCCGACGGCGAGCCGCAGGCCGGGGACGCGGGCGCCGACGACCGCGCGCACTCCGGCCGCCTCGGGTAGCGCGGCGGTGATCCGGCGCTGGACTTCCGCGGCGTCGACCTGCCCCGGCAGTGCGGCGACCAGGTCGAGGTCCGCGTTGGCGAGCGCGAAGCGCATGCGGCGCGAGCCGAAAGTGTGCACAACGCCTTCGGGCAGTGCGTCGGCGATGCGTTGGGCGACCGCCGCGGCGGCGTGGTCGGCGGCGGGCGAGGCGTGGGCGGCCTCGGCACCCGGGCCGGGGTCGGCAACCGCGCGGACCTGGCCGGTGCCGAGCGCGACGGCGGCGCGGACCCGCATCGGCTCGCTGCCGCGGCGGGACAGGACGACCAACTCGCCGACGCCGAGGGCTTGGTCGCCGAGTCCGCGGAGCTTGGCCGCGGACTCCGTGGCGACGCGCTGCGGGTCGCGGCTGCGGCCCAGCGTCAGATGCGGGGTGAAGCCCTCGTGGCGGCCGCGGCAACGCGGGAAACGGCGGCGCAGTGCCTGGTGCAGGTCGTGCCACCCCGCGGTGTCGCCGGACGGGTCGAGCCAGACCGTGGCGTCGTCGCGGTGGCCGAAGGTGTGGACGCCGTCGAGGCGGACCTCGAAGGGCGCGACCTCGGCGGCGGCTTCGGCGAGGAGCGGGAGCGCGCGGTCGAACTCCGCCTCGGCGACGAATCCGAAGAGCACGTTCACGTGCGGCGGCCAGCGGTGGATCGCCGGGTCGTGCGCGGTGTGTACGTCCTGGATCGTTGGCCACACCTCGTCCGGCGGCAGCCACGCCACCGCGGTGCGGGCGGTGGGCGGCGCGTCCAGGACGCTTCCCGCGGCCACGTCCGCGGACACCAGCGCGACCGCGACCCCGTAGTGGTCCGACACGAACAGCCCGTCTTCGCCCGGGACATCGCCGATCAGTCCGGCGGACGCCGGATGCAGGCCCGCGCCCGGGCCGGACCCGCCGACCTCCCGCAGCAGCACGCGGTCGAGACGCTGCGCGCGGCCGCTCAGCGACGACAAGGCGGCCAGCGGGTTCGCGCCCGGGTCGAAGGTCGGCGTGCCGTCGGCCGGGCCGCGGACCTCCGTCCAGGCGTCGCGCATGCCCAGCGAGACCGCGGGAAGGTCGGTGCCGTCGTTGAAGTCGCCGAGCAGCACGGCCTCGCCTTCGACATCCGCCAACGCCTCGGCGAGAAGCGTGAGTTCCTCGTTGCGGCGGGTCTTCGCGCTCTCCGTGTGATTGCTGGTCAGGTGGGTGGTGGCGACGACCAGGGGTCCGGACGGCGCGTCGACGGTGATCGCGAGGGCGGCCTTGTGCGAGCCCAGCACCAGTTCGCCCGTCTCGCGGACGGGGAAGCGGCTGAGTAGCAGGAGGCCGGTGTCGTCCACGCTCTGCGGGCTGCCCGGGTCGGTGGTCAGCGTGTAGGCGGCCCGCACCCACGGGGCGGCGGCCAGCAGGGCGACCAAGTCCGCCTCGACTTCCTGCAGCGCGATCACGTCGGCGTCGGCCGCGCGCAACGCGTCGAGCAGCGCCGGGCGGCGGCGCGCGGTGTCGAGGCGCTCGCCGTCGTAGCGGTCCCACAAGGTGTTCCAGGTCAGGACGCGGAAGCCGGCCGCCGTCGACGGAGCGGCTTGCGGGGCTGCGTCGGCCTGCCAGGCGCGGCCGTCCCAGGTGAAGAACGGACGCGCCGTGAAGTGCCGGGCGCGCAGGCGGCGGGGTGCTCGGGCCAGGCCCGCACCGGTCTTGCCGACCACGTCCACGCCCGACTCGCGGTCCCACACCCGCTCGCCGTCGGCCTCGATGAACACCACGCGGTGCCACGGGATCTCGCCGCCGGGGACGAACGCGGGCAGCGGCACCCGCTTGGGCTCCTTGCCACGGCGGCTCACGCCCAGCACGAACCGGGCCGGGTCGAACCGCGCGTCCCAGCGGACCCGGTGGTAGATCTCCTCGCTGGTACGCATCAGTCCTCCGCGCCGCCCGACAACCCGTCGGTGTCGTCCACCGTGCCTTCCGCCCCGATGTACCACGTCCGGTGCGCCTCGCCGGGGTACGGCGGCGAGAACCGGTGCGCCTGCGCATCCAGCACCCCCGCCGGCACCGCGTGGTCCCGCGCGCCGTTGCGGAGCGCGGCGGTCGTCCCGTCGACGAGCATGACCGCGTGCGTGACCAGCGCGTCCCGGCGGTGTGCCACGCCGTGCACGGCCGCGCGCTGCGGGCGGACGAGCGAGGTGGCATCCCATACCACTGTGCCGCCGCGGGCCAAGGCGGCGTCGAGCCGGTCGAGGGCGTGGCGGAGCACGTCGCTGTTGGCCCGCTGGTCCGCGCGGGCGCCGCGGTCTTCGCGCAGGTCGTCGAGGCCGACGACGGTGTCGACGCCGGGGATTCCGCGGGCGAACCGGCTCTTGCCGCTGCCGGACGGGCCGACCAGGTGGATCAGCCGCGGGAACTCTCCGGACCGGTACCGCCATGTCGCCGCCACCGCGCCGTCGGGGCCGACGACGCGGCCGTCCGCGTGCAGCGTCCGGGCATCGGCCCAGCAGCGGTCCGCGGCGTCCGGCGGGAGGTCGGCCAGGACCGTGCGGATGCCGCTTCGGAGTCCGGCGAGCGGGTCCTCGCCGAGCAGCCCGGCGTCCTCCGCGACCAAGGCCGACCAGTCGACCTGCTCGCGGGCCTCGTCCGCTTCCGGACCCTGCTCGCCGCCGAGCGCGGCTTGCGCCACCGCGTGCAGGACCCCGAGGTCGGCGGCGAATGCCATCCGGGTCAGCCCGGCGCGCCGGTGCTCGTCGGGGAACGGATGGCGCAGCCGTTTCTGCAGTCCGACGAGGTCGGCAACACGCCGGGCGAGCGGCATGCCGAGGACGACGGGCAGGCGCCGGGCGAGGTCGCCGCGGTGGCCGCGGTGCAGGTACGCGGCGAGCACGCCCGCCAGGCGGGCGTCCCCGGTGCGGCCGAGGCCGTCGAGGCGCGCGGTGGCGTCGGCGACGTCCGGTCGGCCGGCCGGTTCTTGGATGCCCAACACGCGCTCCAGTGCCGGGAGATCGGGTTCCGCGCCGGACCGGACGTCCCACAGCGGCGCCTGCGGGCCCAGGCCGTTGGGCACGACGTCCGCGAACATCCAGTGGGTGTCGGTCTGCACGTGGCGTGCCCGTACCCACTTGGCGACGCGGTGTCCGAACGCGTCGCGGGGGAAGCCGTCGACGGTGCGGACGACGTAGCCTTCCTGCCGCTGCGTGTCCAACGGCAGTTTCCGCAGGGCGCGTTCGTCGAAGACGCCGCGCCACAGCACCGGCGGTACGGGAATGCCGAGGCGGCGCAGGAACCGGACGGTGGCGTCCCAGGGCAGGCAGCGGTCGGCGGCGTCCCAGACGGAGAAGCCGTAGAACCAGCTGTCGAGGGCGTCGTAGGCGAGCGAGTGGCGCGCGTACATGTTCTCGCCGCAGATGCGCCATCCCGCGGGGATCCCGGCGCCGACCCGGCCTTGCAGGCCTTTGACCCAGGCCCGGGACGGGTGGTGCGCGGAGTCGACCGAGCGGGCGTGCAGGCCGTCGGCGTAGAGCGTGGTGTTCTCGCCGTCGAGCTTCTCGGTGACAACGACTTCGCGCCCGATCAGCCCGGCGAGGTCCCCCGCCCGCACATCGTCCGCGGTCGCCCCCGGCGACCAGGGCACATGCCCGGTCCGCGGATACGCCACCCGCACCACAGCTCTTCCCCCAGTCTTCCCGCCGGACCGTCACCCACCGGCACCGCACGTCGAATTCCGGCCCGTCGACTGTAGGAGCGCGGGGGCGGGGGTCTCCAGCGAATATCGGGGCCGGGGCCTGTACCGCCCGACGCAGGCAGGGCCCGCCTCGGTCACCGAGGCGGGCCCTGCGCTGTACTCGTGGCTACTGGGCTACCGGGCTACTGGGCTGACGGGTTCGGCCTACTCCTCAGACCGCGCGGTTTCCCCCGGCCCGGCGCTTGACCAGAAACACCGCGCCGCCGCCCGCGAGCAGCAGACCGCCCGCGATACCGGCCAGCAGGCCGTTGTTCGAGCCGGAGCCGCCGGTCTCGGCCAGGCTCGGGCCGCTCGGGCTCGGCTGCGGCGCCGTCGTGGCGGGCTGCTCTTCCTGGTCCTCGGCGGGCTGGTTCGGCGTCGGGACCTCCTCGTCGACGACCGGCGGCGGGGTCTCGCAGTCCCGCTTGCCCGCGAACGTCTTCTCGAAGCCCTCCGGGCCGGTCACCTTCACCGTGTAGTCGGTGTCCTCGGCGACCTTGACCACCTGCTTCTTGGTCCCGTCGGCGGGGACCGTCACCTTCGTGTCGCCGACCTGGAAGTCCGCGGGCGCCTTGCCGGTGTTGGTCAGCGTGACGACCAACCCGCCCTGTGCGCAGTCGATTTCACTGGTCGCCCCGGGCACCGGCTTGGGCTGCGGCGCCCACGTGAACGAGCCCTTCGCGCTCGCCTTCACCTCGGACGCGCCCGCGCTGATCAGCGTCTGCGTGTCCTTGCGGTCCTTGCCCACGAAGACGCGGCCGATACTGATCGCCGTCTTCGTCTCGGCGGTGACCTCCAGCTTGCCCGCGGCCGTACCGGCCGCGACCTTCGCGTACAGCTCGGTGCCGTTCTTCGCGTCCGCGACCGGCTTGCCGTCCTTGCCGACGAGCGAAACACCCTCGGGCGCCTGGCCCTTGACCTTGACGGTCACCGGGCCGGCGGCGTTGGTCGCCACCTTCAGCGGGCCGATCGGCTGGTCGCCCGGCGCGCCCTGCGCGGCGTTCGGCTCCAGCCGCAGCGACGGCTTGGGCTCCTCGAGACCGGTGTTCTTCGCACCCGTCAGGTACGTGTACAGCTTGAGGATCTCGGCGGCCTGCTTGTCGCCCTGCTGGTTCTTGCCGGGCAGCTGGGCGCCGTTGCTGTAGTGCCAGATCGCCGCCTGCGCCGCCGCGACCGCCTCGGGAACGTCCAGCTGCCCCTTGGCGATTCCGGCCGCGCCGGCCAGCGAGTCGAGGTCGCCGATCTTCGGGTACGAGTTGTTCAGCACCCAGTTGATGCGCCGCGTCTTGTCCGAGTCGTTGAGCCAGGAGTCGCTCCACGACCCTTCCCGGTACTCGGACGCCGCCTTGATCTTGGTGGCCAGGTCGATGCAGTAGACCTTGACGACGTCGCCGTCGGCCTTGAGCTTCTTCAGGTTCGTGACCGGGTGGCGCCACTCGAACGCCCCCGGCTTGCCTTCCACGGGAACCTTCAGCCAGACGCTGCCCCGGGTCCCGTCGACACTGCCGTCGTACTTGGCCGTCGTCCCGATCTCGGCCGTGGCCGTCCCCGCCGTGAACAACAACGCCGCAACCGTCGCCCCCGCGACCGCCGCGGCCGTTCCCGCACGGGACGCAGCCCGATGTGCCAGCACCATAAAAGAGACTTCTCCTCGCGAATCGAGGCAGCCCACGCCTCCCTAGGCCCATCCGCCCCAGGACGCCCATAAGCCACCCGCGCCTACCCTCTGCCGCCGCCGGGCGGGGGTCTATTACGGGGAACGCGAATCTGCCGCGCAATCGGGCGAGTCGGGATGAGCCGCCGCAACCGGGCTGGGAGCACGGCGACTTGGTGGCGTCCAAGACGCCGGTACGACCGCGTGATTCGGCTATCTGCGGCCGTGGTCATTCGCCAATGATGTGCACACCGCACTCAGCGTAGGGCCCACGCTGCGATCTGCTTCCAAGATCAGCCTTCCAAGGAGTCCCGGATGAAGAAGTTCGGCCGCAGGATTGCCGCCGCGACGGCCACGGTGTCCTTGTTCGTGGGGGCGGGCATCGCCCTGGCGCCGTCGGCCTCCGCCGTCGACAACTCGCTGTGCAATTGGAGCAACGACAGGGACCACGCCGCGAAGATCACCGGCAACAACGTGAACCTGCGCAAGACGAAGGGGATGGACAAGTCCCCGATCCTGCGCGTCCTGCAGAAGAACGCCAAGGTCACGGTCTACTGCACGGGTGTGGTCTACGCCGACCAGGACACCCAGTACTGGAAGTACCTGAAGCACAACGCGACCGGCATCAAGGGCTGGGTGCTCGCCAACTACGTCTCGTGACGTCGTTCCGCCGATCCTGTGCATGAAACACAAAACCCCAGGTCAGAGGCTATCTGACCTGGGGTTTCCGTGTGCCCCAGGCAGGATTCGAACCTGCGACACCCGCTTTAGGAGAGCGGTGCTCTATCCCCTGAGCTACTGAGGCTTCCGGGACAGGGTAGCGGACGGCGCGCGAGGGCCGGTTCCGGTTTACCGGGCGGCGGGGCCGCGCAGCGCCGCGGACAGCTCGGCGCGGAGGCGGGCGAATTCGGCCGTGCCGCGGAGGGCGGGCACGTCGGTATCGGCGTTGCGGGGCAGGGGAATCGGGAGGTCGGCGGCGATCCGCCCCGGGGACGCGGCCATGACCAGGACGCGGGAGCCGAGCAGGACCGCCTCGTCGGCGGAGTGCGTGACGAAGACGACCGTGGTGCGGGTCCGGGCCGCGAGCGTGCGCACTTCCTCCTGGAGCCGTTCGCGCGTCAGGGCGTCGAGCGCGGCGAACGGTTCGTCGAGGAGCAGCAGGCGCGGCTCGGCGGCGAGCGCGCGGGCGATCGCCACCCGCTGCTGCTGGCCGCCGGACAGCTCCCATACCCGGCGGTGGGACATCCCGGGAAGCCTCACGCGGTCGAGCAGTTCCTCGGCCCGGGCCGCGCGGTCCGCGTGCGGGACGCCGTGCCGCGCCAGGGCGAAGGCCAGGTTCCCGCCCACGGTGCGCCACGGGAACAGCCGCGGCTGCTGGAAGACGACGCCGACGCCCCGGCCGGGCACCGGCGCGGCGCCGTGCACCCGGGCGGTGCCCGTCGTGGGCTGCGCGAAGCCCGCGACGACGCGCAGCAGGGTGGTCTTGCCGCAGCCCGACGGGCCGACCAGCACCGCGAACTCGCCTTCCCGCACGGTCAACGACACGTCGGACAACGCGTCGACCGGCGCGGTACGGGCCCGCCGGAACCTCCCGCCGCCGTCCCCGAACCGGACCGTCACCCGGTCGACGGCGACCACCGGAGCACTGTCGGACTCCGCGGCGGCGGCCGTCCGCGGCGCCGGCAGCTCAGCCGCGGGCACGGGACAGCTCCTCGGCAGCGAGCGCCGCCGTGAACACCGACGGATCCGGGACCGCATCGATCTTCTGCTGGCTCTTCAGGAACACCGCGGCGTCGTGCAGGTTCTGCGCGAGCTTCCCCGGCGCGCCCGGCGTGCCCAGGTAGTCCGCGCCGGCCTGCTCGGCGGCGTCCAGCAACACCAGCTGCTTGAGCTGGGTTTCGGCGTCGGCGGGGCTGATGTTCAGCTGCTTGGCGATGGACGCCGCGGCCTGTGCCGGGTCGGTCTTGGCGAGCTTGACCGCCTGGTCCTCGGCCTTGAGCCACGCGGTGACGACCTCGGGGTGGTCCTTGGCGAACTTGTTCGTCACCACCCCGAGATCCGCGGTGCGCTTGCCCTGGTCGGCGAGTTGGCGGCTGGTGACCAGCACCTTGCCGTCCTTCTCCAGCTCGCCGAGCGTGGGCGTCCACGTGTACGCGGCGTCGATGTCGCCGCGCTTCCACGCCGCGAGCGCGTCCTGCGGCTGGAGGTCGATGACGTTCACCTTGGCCGGGTCCACACCCGCGCCTTGCAGCGCGGCCAGCAGCGAGTAGTGCGCGGTGGAGCCGAACGGCGTGGCGACCTTCTTGCCCGCGAGCTGCTTGATGTCCGTGATGCCGCCGCGCGCGACCAAGGCCTCGTTGTCGCCGATCAGGTCGTGGATCCACAGCACCTTGTAGGGGATGTTCAGCGGCGCGGACAGCCCCTTCGTCACCGGGCTCGACCCGGCAAGCCCGAAGTCCACGGAACCGGCGATGACCGCGGTGTTCACATCGCCGCCGGAGTCGAACTTGACCCACTTCACGTCGGCGTCCGGCAGCGCCTGCTCCAGCAGCTTGCGGTCCTTGACGACCAGATCCGCGTTGGGGATCTCCTGGTACGCGATGCGGATGGTGACTCTGCCCTTGCCGCCGGCGCCTTCGGACTTGCCGTCGCCGTCGCCGCCGCACGCGGTGAGCGAGACGGCGAGCACGGCGGTCACGGCGCTCGCGGCGAGCGACAGGGCACGGCGGCGGGGGAATGCGGGCATGGCGACTCCTTGGGAAGACGGGGGACGGGGGTGACAGGGGTGAGAAGACGCGCGAAGAGGGACGGGCCGGCTCAGGCGCGGCCGCGCCAGGGGACGAGCAGGCGTTCGGCGCCGCGCAGCAGGGCGTCCAGGACGATCCCGGAAAGGCCGATCGCGATGATGCCGACGATGACGACCGAGGTCTGGTTGTAGCGCTGGGCGTCGCGGATCATGCCGCCGATCCCGGGCACGCCGTTGATGGTCTCGGCCGCGACGACCGACGTGTAGGCGACACCGACCGCGATCCGGACCCCGGTGAGGATCTCCGGCAGCGCGGACGGCAGCACCACGCCGCCGAGCGTCGACCAACGCCGGGCCCCGAGCGCCCGGGCCGCTTCCAGCAGGTCCCGCGGCACGCCGCGCACGGCCGCCGCGGTGGCCGCGGCGATCGGCGGCAGCGCGGCGATGACGAGCAGCCAGATCTTCGGCGACTCGTCGATGCCGAACCAGATGACCAGCAGGCTCAGATAGGCGAGCGGCGGCAGCGTCCGCAGGAACGTCACCGCGGGCTCCAGGACCACGGCCACCGGCCGCAGCAAGCCGATCGCGACGCCGAGTGGGACGCCGAACAGCACCGCGTACCCCGTCCCGATCCCGATCCGGCGCAGGCTCACGGCCAGGTGCTCGATCAGCAGATGGTCGCCGTAGCCGCGGACCCCGTCGTGCGTGGTCGAGGTGAGGATGAACTGGTGCCAGACCTCACCCGGCGACGGGACGAGGACGCGCGGCCACACTTCCAGCACGACCACGAGCTGCCAGGCGGCCAGCAGCACCCCGAGGGCGACGAGGCGCAGGGCGGCCCAGTGGAGGGGCTTCCAGCGGAGGAGGGCGAGGAGGCGGGAAGGGGTTGGGGCGGGGGCGCGGGCGGGGGTGTGGGGGGTGTCGGTGGGCGGGCCGGGGGTGGGCGGAGCTGCGTCTGCCGTGCTGGCGGTCATTGTGCGGGTCCCGCGTCCGCGGCTTTCGTGGCACCGATCAAGTCCCCTACCCGTGGCACGACTTCCTCGCCGACCCGATAGGCCTCTTCCAGGTGCGGATAGCCGGACAGGACGAACTCGTCGATGCCGAGCGCCCGGTATTCGGCGAGCCGGGCGGCCACCTCGTCATGCGACCCGACCAGCGCGGTCCCGGCGCCCTCGCGGACCAGGCCGATGCCCGCCCACAGGTTGGGGGCGACCAGCAAGTCTCGAGCGTGGGAAGGGGTTTCGCCTTGGTGCAGGGCGGTCATGCGGGCTTGGCCGGTGGAGTCCATGGCGGCGAAGCGGGTCTGGGACGCGCGTACCGCGTCGGGGTCCAGCCCGGCCAGGATGCGCTCGGCCTCGGCCCATGCCTCGGCGGACGTGTCGCGGGTGATGACGTGCAGGCGCAGGCCGAAGCGGAGGTCGTCCCGTCCGGCGTTGGCCCGCAGCCGGTCGATGCGCTCGGCGAGAGCGGACGGCGGTTCACCCCAGAGGAGTTGGACGTCGGCGCGACGTGCCGCGACGGCCTCGGCGGCGGCGGAAGCGCCGCCGAAGTAGAGCGGCACGGGGTGTTCGACGGCCGGATCGGCCAGCTGGGCGCCTTCCAGGTGGACGTACGCGCCCGCGACGTCGACGCGTTTGCCGTCGAGGAGCGCCCGGAGCGCGGCCATGTACTCGTCGGTTCGGGCGTAGCGCTCGTCGTGCGCGAGGTGGTCGCCGTACGCGCGCTGCTCGGCGGGGTCGCCGCCGGTCACCACGTTGAGCCGGAGCCTTCCGTGAGCGAACTTGCGGAAGGCATCCGCCTGCTGGGCGAGCAGCGTGGGACTGGCGAAGCCCGCGCGGAACGCCACCAGGAAGCCGATGCGCTCGGTGTGCTGGGTCAGTGCGGACGCCAGGATCCACGGATCGACGCACCCCAGGCCGACCGGCGTCAGCAGCGCCGCAAAGCCGGCCTGCTCGGCGGCCTGCGCCACCTGCGCGAGGTAGCGCAGATCGGCGGGACGCCGGGTCGCCGCCCGAGTACGGCCCTGGACGGCGGTGACCCCGCCGGGATCCCGGCCGTCACCGCCGGTGGGGAGGAACCAGTGGAAGACGGGGGCCGCGGGGTTGTCGTTGTCCTCGGGCCCGCGCCCGGCTTGGTGTTGTCCGGGCTCGTGTTGTCCAGGCTCGTGTTGTTCGGGCTCGTGCGCAGGGCGGGCGGGGGTGGCAGGCATGCGGAACCTCGGGGGGCTGGGTCGCGAAGCGACGGCGAAGTCGTCCGGAGGGTGAGGCGGGGCGGGTGCGGGCAGGCAGGGACGCCGGGCTCGGGTGCGCGACGGGGCACGGCCTCATGCGGCACCGCACGGTGCTGGGTCGGGCTGACGGGGCCTTGTCGGGTGAGCGGTGCCGTCGTCGCGGGCGCGGGAGCGGCGGTGTCGGCGGCCCGGAACCCGGCTGCCGGCGTGGGGGATCAGAGGGAGCGTGCGGGGTCAGCGGTGTGCTGCGCACGTACGCGCGCATCGACAACCGTCAGACGTGTTCCTCGGGGGCGACGCTCCGGCGTCAGACGCGGGCGGCGCGACAACAGCGCCGGGCATCGGCCGCGCCCGGACACATCATGGTCGCGACACGCAGCAGGTCCACGTGGCGACGGGAGATGAGTGCGGGGGCCATGCGGCGATGATGCTGAGCCGCGCCGGAGTGCGGCAAGCACGGACCGCATGCTGGTACGGAATCCCGCGATACGGACGGCTGATCTCCGCATGCGGACACTCGGGCCCCCTGCGACGGTTTTTCGCCACAGGTGCGGATGCCCGGCGCGGGGTCGGGCAGGAACACGGAGAGGCTTTCGGCCGTTACCAGGTCAGAGCCCCGGGGAAGGCGAGGCGGCGCGGAGGGCGGACGCGTCGGCGCCGTCGACCGTTGCCGGATTCGGCGGGTGGCAGGAATGGGCGCGCCGCGTGCGGGAAGCCGGGGCGGGGTGCACAGGCCCCATCAGGGGGCCGCCGAGCGGCCAACCTATCGAGAGTACACCTGCGGACGGAATATCACAGGACCATCGCTTGTTGGGCAAATACGACGAACGCTAAGGAAAGCGAGGGTCACAGATGCCGACCACACGGGGCGTTGCCCGTCAGGGAGCCGATCGGGTCGCAGCCTCGCGCACGCGGAAGGCCGCGGACGCGGAGCGCGACACGGTCGGCGTGTACCTCGACGAGATCAGCCGTACGCCGCTGCTCGACGCTGCGCGCGAGGTGGAACTGTCGCAGGCCATCGAAGCGGGCCTGTACGCGGAACACCTGCTGGAAGAAGACGCGCTGCCGAAGGGCACATCCGAGGGCGAACTGAGGGCACTGGTCGACGAAGGGCACCGGGCGAAAGACGAGTTCATTCGCGCGAACCTCCGCCTGGTGGTGTCCGTGGCGCGGCGCTACCCGCGCAGCGGCATGCCGTTCCTGGACCTGGTGCAGGAGGGGAACGTGGGGCTGGTCCGGGCGGTCGAGAAGTTCGACTACCTGAAGGGCTTCAAGTTCTCGACCTACGCGACGTGGTGGATCCGTCAGGCCATCACCCGCGCGATGGCGGACCAGGCGCGGACCGTACGGCTGCCCGTCCACCTGGTCGAGGAACTCGGCAAGATCCGCCGCGTCCAGCGCGAGTTCGCCCGCGACCACGGCCACGAACCGGAGTTCCCGGAGATCGCCGCGATCCTGGGCAGCACGCCGGAGCGTGTCGCCGACGTCCTCGGATGGGCGCGCGACCCGATCAGCCTGGACAGCCCGGTGGGCGACGACGGCGAGACCGAACTCGGCGAACTCGTCCAGGAAACCGACCCGGTGACGCCGGAAGACGTCGCCCTGGCCACCATGGAGCGCCGCCAGATCGCCGACCTCGTCGCGCACCTGGACACGCGCACGGCGACCATCATGAAGGCCCGCTACGGCATGCTCGACGGCAAGCAGCACACGCTGACCGAAGTCGGCAAGCAGCTCGGCCTCACCCGCGAACGCATCCGCCAGATCGAGAAGCAGGCCTTGGTCGAACTCCGCCACCTGGCCACCGAACAGGGCTTGGCCGCCTGACCGACCAGCACCACCGCACCCAGCACCACCGCACCCAGCACCACCGCACAACCCGCGCCCGGGAGATCTCTCGGGCGCGCGGTGTTGTGTGTGGGGGACGTCGGACGCCGCGGCCCAGCCAAGGCCGGGACCAGCCTGGCCGAACCGCCACTCGGCCCCACCCGCCACCCCCCCGCCTCCTGCTCCCGCTCTCTACCTCCGCCTCCGGTCTCCTGCTCCCGCCCCCCACCCCCACCCCCGCCCCCCGCCTCCTGCTCCCGCCCCGCACCTCCGCGCCCCGCACCTCCGCCTCCGCCTCCCGCCTCTTTTGCGGCTTTCGGACTCGGCTGCGTCGGGCTGGGTCCGCGAGGTGTAACGAGGGCAGCGGCTGTGGCCGATGAGCCGCCAGCCGCCAGCCGCCAGCCGCCAGCCGCCAGCCGCCAGCCGCCAGCCGCCAGCCGCCAGCCGCCAGCCGCCAGCCGCCAGCCGCCAGCCGCCAGCCGCCAGCCGCCAGCCCGCCGCGCCGCTGTGCGAACGTCTCCAACCCGCCCCCGACCTCGTCCCGCGCCACCGCCGCCCCCGGCTCGTCCGCGAGTTCCGTAGCCTGGGAGTCCTGAACACGAGCCGCCGGGAGCCGGCGTGCTCGTCCTCACACCGAACGAATCCGGAGCCTTCTCATGGCCGACCCCGCGCGTCCCGCCGACGGACCCGAGCCGTCCGCGGACGCGGCCGCGAGCGGCACGCCCGCGCGCAAGCCCGCCGCGCGCGACCGGTTCGGGTGGGACGACCTGCTGCCGGACCGCACCAGCGACGAGCGTGACGCGACCTGGGGCGAGAGCCGTTCCCACGACGCCGCCGACATCCGCCGGTTCCTCGACGAGAAGCCCCCGCACCACCTGTAGCCGCCCGCGCGCACACGCATCACCGCCCGCGCGACCGCCTCACTTGGCCACCCCCACCCCGCTGGTGGACGTGTGTATGACGTACGTCAGCGGCGCCGTCGCCGCGGCCCCGGCCAAGACCGCCGCGGTATCCGGCGGGACGTCCAAGACGAGCAGGCCGCCGACCCGGTCCGGCCCGCCGTCGGGGCGGGCCAGCACCGTCGCATCGCGCGCCACCACGCGCGCCGGGGCGGGAGGGCCGCTCGGCCGCACCGCAGTCGAAATCGACACCGCGTCGCCCGGGGGACCGGCCAAGACGTCCACGCGATCGCCCGGGCGCAGCAACCGGGCCGCTTCCGCGTCGGCGAAGCGCACCGGGAGCGCGACGCCGCCCGGCGAGCCGCGCAACTGCGGGCCCACCAGCCGGACATCGGTGATCGGTTCGCCGCGCCGCACCGCGGCGGCGAGGGCACGGCCGCCGGTGTCCGCGGCCTGCCGCAAGGCGCGCGTCGGCACGAGGTCTGCGGGAAACCGGGCGACCCGGACGTCGCGCGGTCCCGGCACCGCCCCGGTGTCCAGATCACGCGCGGCCGTGAGCACCGGGACCGTGTGCGGGCCCGGCGGACGCGCCACCGCCAGCGCCGCCGCGACGGCGACCGCGGCGCAAGCCGCGGCCAACGGACGCCGATACCGTGCGACCCACCGCCGCACCACCCGGATCCGCCCCCGCGCCGACGACGGACTCGGCACCGAAGCCCCACGCGGGCCCGCGCCCCCGAGCCGCCCACCTGCCCCGAACGACGACGTGCTACGGACCATGACAACCCCCGAGTCGGATACGCGGACGCCCGGTCGCGCCGCGAATCCAGACTGCGGGTCCGGCGCGCTCGCACCGGACGAAAAACCCCACGTTGTGGATAACCACAGCCTGTGGACAACGGGATCACGCGAGTGAGTGATTGCGGCCCGACGACGGCTGTGCACACGCGCGGACGACAGAACCCCGGACTCGTTCGGCAGGCTCGTGAACGGCCGCTGGACGAGCATGTCCGCGGCCACCGCCACGTCGCGCCCGTGGGGGATCCTGGGGCGGCGATCGCCCCAGCCGCGAGGCGTCCGGTCCGCGGAGGGCAGGCACAAGCAGCCGACCCGCGGTTCCCCGGGGCACACCCGACGCCCCGGCCACCGGACACGGCCTACGCGCCCCGCTGTGGGCGACACCGGCCGGGCAGCCGCCGCCGCGCTTCAACGCCCCCACTTCAAGGCGCCCTCACGGACAGACCTGGCGATGCTCCAACGGGCACCACGCGCACCGCCACGTCGCGCACTGCCACGACACCCCACGCAACCCCACCGCGATCGGTCGCCCACAGACGTCGAAATCAACGCGCCCATCCCCACGAGCCGCCTCGCCACTGGCGCTCCAGCCGCCCCCGCGAGCCGGTCACCACCGGCATGCCGCCCTCGCCCCCGCCGACCGCACGCCGAACCACTCACCACGACGCCGCGCACGCTCGACACCGCCCGACGGCTCGCCCGACCTCCCGCCGAGCCGACCCAGCCCGAGCCGACCCAGAGCCCGAGCCGATCCAGCCGAAGCCGCTCCTGTGCCGACCGCCCCCAGCCCGCTCAGCCTCAACCCCAACGCAAAACGGGCCCCCGCCCCCGAGCAGACAACCGCTGCCCGGTTCCGAGAACCCGCCTCACCCACAGAACGCAAGCCGCACGACGACAAGCCGCGCAACCTCAAAGCCGCACAACCTCCTCAAGCCGCGCGACCACAAACCGCAGACCCGGCAACCCTCACGCCGGCCGCGGCACGTCCTCCGCCCCGCACGCGCACACCCGCTCCACCGGCATTCCCGCCACCACGTCGAACAGCAGCGTCCGCAGCCGTCCCACGTTCTTGGCGAAGACCTCCAGCACCTCCGCGTGCGTGACGCCGTCGCCCGCTTCGACGCCCGCGTCGAGGTCGGTGACCAGCGCCATCGCCGTGAAGCACAGGCCCAGCTCGCGGGCCAGCACCGCTTCCGGGTGGCCTGTCATGCCGACGATCGACCAGCCCTGCGCCGAGTACCAGCGCGACTCGGCGCGGGTCGAGAACCGCGGGCCCTCGATGACGACCAGCGTCCCGCCGTCGACCGGCTCCCACTCCGCGGCGCGCGCCGAAGCGATCGCGACCGCGCGGCCCGACGGGCAGTACGGGTCGGCGAACGACGTGTGCACCACCGGCGCCGGCGGCTCGTCGAAGAACGTCTGCACGCGCGCCGACGTCCGGTCCACCAGCTGGTCCGGCACCACGAGCGTGCCCGGGCCCAGCTCGGCGCGCAGTCCGCCGACCGCGCACGGCGCGAGGACCTGCGTCACGCCGGCGGCACGGAGCGCCCACAGGTTGGCGCGGTAGTTGATGCGGTGCGGCGGGATCGTGTGGTCGCGTCCGTGCCGCGGCAGGAACGCGACGCGGCGGCCGCCGATCTCGCCGAAGAACAGCGAATCGCTCGGCGCGCCGTAGGGCGTGTCGATCCGCACTTCCACGACGTTGTCGAGGAACGAGTAGAACCCCGACCCGCCGATCACGCCGATCTCGGCAGGCGGCACCTCGGCGGGCAGCACGCCGTGCGTCGAAACCGTGGGCGCGGTCGTCATCCCGGCCCCCGCCCGCTCAGGACCCCGTCGAAGCCGTCGACGTACTCGACGACGAAGACGAGGAAGACGACGTGGACGAAGACGAAGACGAAGACGACGAGGACGAGTCCGAAGACGACGACCCCGACGACGAAGACGAAGCCGCCGGCACCGTCGACGAGCTGGACGACCCCCGGCTGTCCGTCCGGTAGAAGCCGGAGCCCTTGAACACGACTCCGACAGCCGAGAACACCTTGCGCAGGCGGCCCTGGCAGGCCGGGCACTCGGTGAGAGCGTCGTCTGTGAACTTCTGGACGGCCTCAAGCCCCTCGCCGCAAGCGGTGCACTGGTACTGGTACGTCGGCACGGTCAGGTCCTCCTTCGCAAGACAGGTGCTGGCACTCTCACCTGCCGAGTGCCAATGGTGCAGCATCCACCGGAGTTACGTCCACCACGGCCCCGGCCGCCGCGCCGCGCGTCGGCGTCAGGAGCCGCCGCCCGAGGGACACGATGGCCAGCCCCGAGGCCGCCGCCGCGAACGTGAGGACGAACGCGGGACCGGCCCCGAATTCGTCCGTCGCCACCCCGGCGAGCGTCGATCCGAGCGCGAGCCCGAGGCCGACCGCGCCGGTCAGCCACGTGAACGCCTCGGTCTTGGCCGCGGCCGGCACCAGCGTCTCCACCAGCGTGTAGCCGGTGATGAGCGTGGGTGCCAGACCCAGGCCGACCAGCAGCGCGACCGGGATCATCACGCCGATGCTCGGCACCGCGAACAGCGGTGCGGTGCCGAGCGCCAGCATGCCGAACGCCGCGGCGAGCCGCGTATGCGCCGCCCGCCGCCACGCGACGGCCCCGTACACCGCGCCCGCGATCAGGCTGCCGCCCGCGAACACCGCGTACAGCGCGCCGGCGAGCCCCGCCTGGCCGGCTTCCTCCGCGAATGCGGTGATCGCCACCTGCACGGTGCCGAACACCATTCCGATGCACACAAACGCCGCGGCGAGGAGCCTTACTCCCGCGACGCGCAACGCCGAAGCGTGCCGTTCGTCACCTGCCGCCGCCCGCCGGGCCGGCGCCGTGGAGCGCTGGGCGGCGAACGCCAGCGAGCCGACGACCGTGAGCACGGCTTCGACGGCCAAGCCCACGCCGGGGTCGATGCCGGTGGCCAGGAACGTCGCCACGACCGGGCCGACGACGAACGTGAACTCGTCGGTCACCGACTCGAACGCGAACGCCGTCGGCAGCAGCGGCTGCCCCTGGAGCTTGGCCACCCAGCGGGCCCGCACCATCGATCCGATCTGCGGCACCGAAGCACCGGCCGCGATCGCGGTCACGAACAGCGTCCACGTCGGCGCGCCGGACTTGGCGCACACGATGAGCGCGGCCACCGCCGCGCCGTGCACGAGCGCACCGGGCACCAGCACGGCCGCCTGGCCGTAGCGGTCGGCCAGCCGCCCGGTCTGGGGGCCTACCGCCGCGAGCGCGACGGCCATGGCCGCCGAGACGGCGCCCGCCATTCCGTACGAGCCGGTGGCGTCCTTCACCAGGAGCACGATGCCCAGGCCGAGCATGGCGTAGGGCAGCCGTGCCACGAGCCCGGGAGCCAGAAAGCGCCACGCGGAAGGGGTCCGCAGCAGCGCGGTGTAGGTCGATATCACTCGACGTACTGCTTCCTGCCGCCTGGTAGCGCACAGGGAGTACCCGGTACGCCGAGAGCTGTCCTCAAAGCGTCGACCGGGGTAGATGCCGCCCCTCACCCGCGAGAACCGGATCGGAGGGAACGACCGCCGAGCGGCCTCGCCAGCTCTGCATCAGGCAGAGTCGGTCTTTATCAAGAGCTTTACTGTCGAATCGTACAACGTTGAGATGATCCGCGGAATTCCGGACGCGGACCGCCTCCGGCCACCCGGGCAGCCCCCGAGCGGCAGCCTCGGAACGCGGCCGCCGCTCACTCCGCCCCGCGGAACCCCAGCCAGCCCGCCAGCTTCCCGCCCCGGCTGACCGCGCGCAGCCGCCGCTCGGTCGCGCCCTGCACGCCCTCGGTGGTCACCACGAGCAGGTCGTCGCCGCGCTGCAGCACGGTGGTCGTCACCGGCACGAAGCTCTCGCCGTCGCGCACCACGAGGGTGACCGCGGCGCCCTTGGGCAGCCGCAGTTCGCCGACCTCCACACCGTGTATCCGCGATCCCACCGGCACGCTCACCGACAGCAGATGCGCACGGAGCTTGTCGAGCGGGGCGGATTCCACGCCGAGGTCTTCCGACTCGGGACGCCCGCCGAAGCCGACCTTGCGCGCGATCCACGGCAGCGTCGGCCCCTGCACGATCGTGAACACGATGACGAGCACGAAGGTGACGTTGAACAGCCGCTCGGCCTCCGGCACCCCCTCGACGATCGGGATCGTCGCCAGCACGATCGGCACGGCACCGCGCAGGCCCGCCCACGACAGGATCACCTGCTCGCGCCACGGCACCTTGAACGGCGACGTCGACACGACCACCGACAGCGGCCGCGCGAGCAGCAGCAGGACCGTGCCGATCAACAGCGCCGGAACGATCGCGTTGCCCAACTCGTGCGGGGTCACCAGAAGGCCCAGCAGCACGAACAGCCCGATCTGGGCGATCCAGCCGACGCCTTCCGCGAACCCCCGGGTCGCGGCCTTGTGCGGCAACGCGGAGTTGCCCAGGACGAGCGCCGCCAAGTAGCAGGACAGGAACCCGCTGCCGTGTGCGAGGGCGCCGGTCGCATAGGCGAGCACCGACAGGGTGATCACCGCGATCGGGTACAGGCCCGAGGCCGGCAAGGCGATGTGCCGCAGCCCCCACGACCCGATCTTGCCGATGGCAAGGCCGATCGCCGCGCCGATCGCCAGCTCCAGGACGATTTCGCCGACCACGTGGTACCAAATGTGCGTGCCCTGATGGGCGAACGTCGCGACGAGGATGACCACCGGCGCGTCGTTGAAGCCGGATTCCGCCTCCAGCAGACCGGTCAGCCGCTTCGGCAACGGCAGCGAACGCAGGACCGAGAACACCGCCGCGGCATCCGTGGACGACACGATCGCGCCCATGAGGATGGCCGTCGCCCAGTCCACGTCCAGCACCCACCGCGTCGCGACCGCGATCACGCCGACGCTCACACCCACGCCGATCGTCGACAGCACTGCCGCCGCGGGCACGGCGGGTTTGATCTGCTGCCAATTGGTGCTGATCCCGCCCTCGGTGAGGATCAGGATGAGCGCCGCGTAGCTGAGCGTCTGCGTCAGCTCCGCATTGTCGAACGTGACACCCAGGACGTCGCCGCCGATGAGCACGCCGAGCCCCAGATAGAGGAGAAGGCTCGGCATGCCGATGCGGGTGGCCACGCGTACGGCGACCACCGCAACGAGCAGGACCAGTGCTCCGACAGCGAGTACCTGGTTCAGCTCGGCAACGGTCACGTAGGCTCCTCCGGCGGTCGTCGGGTCCGGCCGGCGGCACGATCGGACACGTCGTCAACTTCGGCGTTTGGCGGCGTGGGAAAAGGAACTGACAGGGCAACACCTGTCACCTTGGCAAATATTTTACCAATCCCGGCGCCGTGCCTCCGCCGCCGGGTACCCGCACGGGCCGGACGGCGAACCCCGCGAACGCACCCTCGCACAAACCCGCGAAGCGTTCGCGGAACAACCCGCGGGCGGGTTCGGGGGGCGCGCGACCGGTACACGCGTCGGTGGGCCCGCACGCCTCCGCTCTAAGGTGTCCTTGCCGCACCGATCGCGAAGGATCTTGATGCCCGCCTCGAACACGCCCGGCCCGGAGCAGCCCGAGTCGTCCGTACCGGATCAGCCGGACGTTTCAGGCACCGACCGCGCGAGCACCCAGAATTGGGACACCTGGGGTGCTGTCTCGCAGTTCCACGGCCGGCCGCCACAGGGCCCGGCAGCGCCGCGCCGGCAGGACCGGCAGCCCGAACAACCGCCCCAGGCGCCGCAGGCCGCCGCGGACGAGCCGCAGGCCCCGCAGCCGCCGCCGCGCCGCGCGCGGTCCCAACGCGCGCAGGACCAGCCGCCGCAGCCGCAGCCACTGCAGCCGCAACCGCCGCAGGCGCAGCCGCCGATGGAGCCGTACCCGCCCGCCGAGCCCTACCGGGCCGCGGAGCCGTACCCGCCCGCCGCGGCGGACCCGTACCCGCCCGCTCCGGCCCCCGCGGCCCACCCGGCCGCCCAGGCGGCGCAGCCCCCACCGCCCGCGCCGCAGCCGGCCGAGGCCGCTCCCGCGGAGCCTTCCGCCGAGGACGCCGCCGAACTCCCGCCCGGCGTCAAGCACGTCGAGGCGCGGCCCGCGAAGCCGTCCGGCGGCCGCCCGAAGCGCCGCGGCCGCAAGCTGCGCAACGCCTCCATCGCGTTCGTGGTGCTGCTCGCCGTCGCGCTCGGTGCGATCGGCTGGTACGCCTACGACCTCAGCCGCAAGTCCTTCCCGGACCTCGACGGCACCGTGAAGGTCCCCGGTCTGTCGGCCCGCGTCGAGGTGCTGCGCGACACGAACGGCATCCCGCAGATCTACGCGGACACTTCCGAAGACCTCTTCCGCGCTCAGGGCTACGTCCAAGCGCAGGACCGCTTCTGGGAGATGGACGTCCGCCGGCACCTGACCGCCGGCCGCCTCTCCGAGATGTTCGGCTCCGACCAGGTCGACAACGACATCTTCCTGCGCACCCTCGGCTGGCGGCGCATCGCCGAGCAGGAGGTCGCCAAGCTCACCCCGCAGGCCCGCGGCTACCTGGAGGCCTACTCCGCCGGGGTGAACAGCTACCTGCAGACGCACAAGGGCGACGACCTGTCGTTCGAGTACACGCTGCTCGGCTTCGTCCGCGACGACTACAAGCCCGAGCCGTGGACGCCCGCCGACTCGGTCGCCTGGCTCAAGGCCATGGCCTGGGACCTGCGCTCGAACCTCCAGGACGAGATCGACCGCGCCCTGCTGTCCGACAAGCTGACGGTCAACCAGATCGAACAGCTGTACCCGCCGTACCCGTACGAGCGGAACGCGCCGATCGTGCCCAACGGCGCCGTCGTCAAGGACCCGACGGCCCAAGGCGGCGAGCGCTTCCAGCAGGACGCCGTGCCGCCCGCCCCGTCCAAGAGCGCGCAGAACGCCCTCACCGAGCTGTCCAAGTCGCTGGAGAAGCTGCCCGCGCTGTTCAGCGACCGGTCGGCCGGCGTCGGCTCCAACTCCTGGGTCGTGTCCGGCAAACGCACCACCACCGGCAAGCCGCTGATGGCCAACGACCCGCACTTGTCGCCGTCGCTGCCGTCCGTCTGGTACCAGATGGGCCTGCACTGCCGCACGATCAGCGCGGCCTGCCAGTACGACGTCTCCGGCTTCACCTTCTCCGGCATGCCCGGCGTGGTCATCGGCCACAACCAGAAGATCTCCTGGGGCTTCACCAACCTCGGCGCCGACGTGACCGACCTCTACCTGGAGAAGGTCAGCGACACCGGCTACCTCTACGACGGCTCCTACCAGCCGTTCGAGGAGGTCCGCACCGAGACCATCAAGGTGTCCGGCGGCAAGGACCGCACGATCCAGGTCCGTTCCACCCGGCACGGCCCGATCGTGTCCACCGCCGACGACGAACTCGAAGACGTCGGCAAGCAGGCCCCGATCCCCGACCCGGGCCCGCAGCGCGAGGAAGGCTTCGCCGTCGCCCTGCGCTGGACCGCGCTGGAAGCCGGCACCACGATGGAGTCGCTCTTCCAGCTCAACCGGGCGACCGACTGGAACAGCTTCCGCGACGCCCTGCGCGGCTTCGACGTGCCGTCCCAGAACGTCATCTACGCCGACGTCGACGGCAACATCGGCTACCAGGCGCCCGGCCGCATCCCGATCCGCCGCAGCGGCGACGGCCGCTGGCCGGTCTACGGCTGGGACCCGAAGTACGAATGGGACGCGATGATCCCGTTCGACTCGCTGCCGAGCACGTACAACCCGCCGGAGGGCTACATCGTCACCGCGAACAACGCGGTGACCCCGCCGACGTACCCCTACACGCTTACCACCGACTGGGGCTACGGCTCGCGCAGCCAACGGATCATCGACATGATCAAGTCCCAGGACAAGATCGATCCGCAGGCGATGAGCCGCATGCAGATGGACGACCGCAACCCGATCGCCGAGGTGCTCGTCCCCTACCTGCTCAAGATCGACGTCAAGGACTCGTGGGTCCGCGAGGCGCAGAACCTGCTCAAGGGCTGGGACTTCCGCCAACCCGCCGACTCGAAGGCGGCCGCGTACTTCAACGGCGTCTGGCGCCAGCTCCTGCTGCTCGCCTTCGGGGACAAGATGCCGATGTCGGTCCGCGCCACCGGCGACTGCGACACGGACGCCGCCGGGAAGACCGACTGCGGTCAGCGGGACGGCTCCACGGCCCTGCCCGACGGCGGCGACCGCTGGTTCGAAGTCGTGCGCGCGCTGCTGCCCGACGAGGAAAGCCCCTGGTGGAACATCTCCGGCGACCCCGCCAAGATCACCACCCGCGACGCCCTGCTGCTCAAGGCCATGACCGCGGCACGCAAGGAACTCACCGCCGAGATGGGCAAGGACATCTCGACGTGGAGCTGGGGCCGCCTGCACACGCTGGACCTGAAGAACCAGACCCTCGGCACCGAGGGCCCCGGCGTGGTCAAGTGGATGCTCAACCGCGGACCGTACGAAGTGGGCGGCGGCGAGGGCCTCGTGGACGCCACCGGATGGAACGCCGCGCAGGGCTACGAGGTCACCACCGTGCCGTCGATGCGGATGGTCGTCGACCTGTCGGACCTCGACGGGTCCCGCTGGATCAACCTCACCGGCGCTTCGGGGCACGTCTGGCACGACAACTACACCGACCAGACCGACCTGTGGGTCAAGGGACGCACCCTCGCCTGGCCGTTCACCCGGCAGGCGGTGGACGCCGCGGCCAAGCACACGCTGGTCCTGGAACCGGGCGACGGACCGCCGCCCGCCGCACCGGGAGAGCCCGGCGAGCCGGCGCCGGGGCAGAGTCCGGCGCTCCCGCCGGCGTCCGGCGGGACCGCGGGGTCGCGCGCGCCGTAAGGCGAACAGCCCATCGACGACGAGGAGGGCGGCACGAGCCGCCCTCCTCGCGCGTTTCCGGCCCGGAGGCCGGCCGTGCCCGCCGGTCAGCGCCCGAACCGCACCAGGCCGCCACCGGGTGTCAGCGCCGCGCGCACCGGCCGGTCGTGCGGCTCCGCCGGGACCTCGGCGACCGTCTCGCCGTCGTGCAGCAGCACGACCGTGAACGCGTCCGGCCGCACCCGGGCCAGCGCCCGGTCGTACGACCCACCGCCGCGCCCCAGCCGCATCCCGCCCCCGTCCACCGCCAGCCCCGGCACGACCACCGCGTCGGCCTCCGCCACGGCGTCCGGGCCGAGCTGCGGCCCCGCGGGCTCGTGCAGCCCGCGGCCCGCCCGGTGCAGCGACTCCGGACCGGTGTACTCCGCCCAGTCCAGGTCGTTGTCGGGCAGCAGCACCGGCAGCAGCACCCGGCAGCCCGGCCCGCGCAGCAGCTCCGGCAGGTCCGGCGGGCCCGGCTCGGAGCCGACCGGCACGTACGCCGCCACCACCCGCGCCGCCGCGATCTCCGGCACCGCGGCCAGCCACTCCGCCAAGGCGCGCGCGGCCGCGTGCCGTTCCTCCCCGCCCCGGTCCGCGCGGGCGGCGAGCAGCCCGGCCCGCAGCACCGTCTTGGACGGGATGTGCGGCACCCCCGCCCCGGTCTCGTCCGCGTGAATGTCGGCGGGCCCGTCCGCGCGCCGCGGGGCCGCGTGCCTGTCGTCGTTCATGCCGGAAATCTACGGTCGCGGCGGTGCCGTGCCGGAAGACACCCCCGTGGCGGCTTCCGGCCATTCGGCGGGCTTTCTCAGGCGACGCTCATACGCCCCGATTAGAGTCTTCGACCATGAACCCGGCGCCCTCGGCCCGCCCTCGGCGGATCATCAGCAAGGCTGTCGTCCCGGCGGCCGGACTCGGCACGCGATTCCTCCCGGCGACCAAAGCGACGCCCAAGGAAATGCTGCCGGTCGTCGACAAGCCCGCCATCCAGTACGTCGTGGAGGAAGCGGTCGCGGCCGGGCTGCACGACATCCTCATGGTGACCGGCCGCAACAAGCGGCCCCTCGAAGACCACTTCGACCGCGCCTACGAACTCGAAGAGGCACTGTCCGCCAAGGGCGACACCGAGCGCCTCAAGCGGGTCCGCGAATCCAGCGAGCTGGCCGCGATCCACTACGTCCGGCAGGGCGACCCGCGCGGCCTCGGCCACGCCGTACTGTGCGCGCAACCGCATGTCGGCGACGAACCGTTCGCCGTCCTGCTCGGCGACGACCTCATCGACCCGCGCGACCCCCTGCTCACCCGCATGCTGGAGATCCGCGAGCAGCTCGGCGGCAGCGTCGTGGCGCTCATCGAGGTCGACCCCGCGCATATCCACCTGTACGGCTGCGCCGCGGTCAAGCCCACCGGCATCGACGACGTCGTCCGGATCACCGACCTCGTGGAGAAGCCCGAACCGGGCACCGCGCCCAGCGCCTACGCCGTCATCGGCCGCTACCTCCTGGACCCCGCGGTCTTCCCCGTGCTGGCCGCCACCGCGCCGGGCCGCGGCGGCGAGATCCAACTGACCGACGCGTTGCGCGAACTCGCGTTGCGCGACGAGGACGCGGGCGGGCCCGTGCACGGCGTACTGTTCACGGGTCGGCGCTACGACACGGGCGATCGCGGCGACTACTTGCGGGCTATCGTCAGACTTGCCTGTGAGCGGGACGACCTGGGCCCGGAATTCCGGGACTGGCTGAAAAAGTACGTCGACGAGGAGCTGCGGGGATGAAGAGCGTCGAGGAGCACCTGACCGGAATCCTCGAACGGGTGGCACCGCTGTCGCCACTGGAACTCCAGCTCCTCGACGCGCACGGCAGCATGCTGGTCGACGAGGTCGCCGCGACCGGCGACCTTCCGCCGTTCGACAACTCGTCCATGGACGGCTACGCGGTCCGCCTCGCCGACGTCGCGGACGCCAGCGAGCGGTACCCCGTCGTCCTCGACGTGGTCGCCGACATCCCGGCCGGCACCTCGCCCGACGTCGCCCTCGAACCCGGCACCTGCGCCCGCATCATGACCGGCGCGCCCGTTCCCGAAGGCACCGAGGCGATCGTGCCCGTCGAGTGGACGGACGCGGGCATGCCGACCGTGCGCGTCCGGCGTACGCCCGACGAGGGCCAGTACATCCGGCACCGCGGCGACGACGTGGCCGCCGGCCAGACCGTCCTCGACGCCGGCACAACGCTCAACTCCGCGCAGGTCGGCCTGCTCGCCGCCATCGGCCGCGACCGTATCCGGGTCCGCCCCCGCCCGCGCGTGGTGATCCTCTCCACGGGCAGCGAACTCGTGCAGCCGGGACGCCCGTTGACGGCCGGTCAGATCCGCGACTCGAACAGCTACATGCTCACTGCCGCGGCCCGCGAGGCGGGCGCGATCGCGTACCGCGTCGGCAACGTGGCCGACGACCCCAAGGCGCTCATCGACACGATCGAAGACCAGCTGATCCGCGCCGACGTGGTCGTGACCACCGGCGGCGTCAGCGCGGGCGCCTACGACGTGGTCAAGGAAGTGCTGACGGAACTGGGCACGGTCGACTTCGACAAGGTCGCCATGCAGCCCGGCATGCCGCAGGGCTTCGGCACGATCGGCCCGGACGACACGCCGATCTTCACGCTGCCCGGCAACCCGGTCAGCGCGTTCGTCTCCTTCGAGGTCTTCGTGCGGCCCGCGCTGCTCAAGATGGCCGGCGTCACGGAGACCGCGCGCACCGTGGTGCGGGCCCGCTGCGAGGCCGCGTTCACGTCGCCGGAAGGCAAGCGGCAGTTCGTCCGCGCCAAGTACACGCCCGCGGAGAGCCCCGCGGCGCCCGCCACCGTCGAACCGGTCGGCGGCCACGGCTCGCACCTGATCGGCAGCCTCGCGCTCGCCGACGCCCTCGTCGTGGTGCCCGAGGACGTCACCGAGGTGCGCCGCGGCTCGACCGTCGACGTCATGCTCCTCTGAACGCGGCTTTCACGTGCCCGAGGCCCCGCCCCAGTAACGTTGGCTAGTCAGGTCGGCCGGCCGGATCGGCCGGTCGCATCGGCTGGTCGGGGGCAGGGCACGAGAGGGAGAACGGTGCGCGGCGAGACTCTCACGCACATCGACGAGAAGGGCGCCGCCCGGATGGTCGATGTCACAGCCAAACAGGTCTCGGTGCGGACCGGTCGGGCGAGCGGACGCGTGCTGGTCGCGCCCCGCGTCGTCGAACTGCTCCGCGGCGAGGGACTCCCCAAGGGCGACGCGCTGGCCACCGCGCGCATCGCCGGGATCATGGCGGCCAAGCGAACTCCCGACTTGGTGCCGCTGTGCCACCCCATCGCCCTGCACGGCGTCACGGTCGACCTCGCGGTCGAGGACGACGCCGTGTCCATCACCGCGACGGTCCGCACCGCGGACCGGACCGGGGTGGAAATGGAAGCGCTGACCGCCGTCTCGGTGGCCGCGCTGACCGTCGTCGACATGGTGAAGGCGGTCGACCCGGGCGCGGTGATCACCGACGTGCGGGTCGAGGAGAAAACCGGGGGAGTGTCGGGCGACTGGACGCGTGCCGCGGAAGGCGCGCCGTCCCCGTCCGCCTCCCCCGGGCACGGGGACGAGCCCGGAGCCGCGGCCGGGGAGAGCCGCACCGCTCCGGGACCAGCAGACGGAGGGGAAAACTGATGCGAGCCATGGTCATCACCGCGTCGACGCGGGCCGCGGCCGGAGCCTACGGGGACGAGAGCGGACCCGTCATTGCCCAGGAACTGACCCGGCTCGGGTTCCAGGTGCGCGGCCCGCAGGTCGTGCCGGACGGCGAACCGGTCGCGCAGGCGCTGCGCGACGCGGTCGCCCAGCACTACGAGGTCGTCGTCACCACCGGCGGCACCGGGCTGACACCGATGGACCAGACGCCGGAAATGACCCGCCGGGTCATCACGTTCGAGATCCCCGGCATCGCCGAGGCGATCCGGCAGGCCAGTTTCGACAAGGTGCCGACCGCGGTCCTGTCGCGCGGCATCGCCGGCGTCGCGGTCGTGCAGGACGCCCAGTGGGTCTACCGCAGCCTGATCGTCAACCTGCCCGGTTCGCAGGGCGGCGCGCGCGACGGCATGGAGGTGCTCGGGAAGTTCCTCGTGCACGCCGTGCAGCAGCTGCAGGGCGGCGACCACGGGCAGGCCGGCTTCGGCGGCGGACCGGCCGGCGGCTACCAGCAGCCCGGCGGGTTCGGCGGCGGAGGCGGCTTCCAGGGCGGCGGGGGCGGGGGCTTCGGCGGAGGCGGAGGCGGCGGCTACGGAGGTGCCGGCGGCTACTCGGCCGCGCCCCCATGGGGCAACTCCTGATCCGCGGCTGGCCGGTGGAGTTGGCCGAAGGACCGGTCGTCCTTCGGCCGATCCGCGGCCGCGACGCCGACGCGTGGCAGGAGGTCCACACCCGCAACCGCGAGTGGCTGCGCCGCTGGGAGGCCACCGTGCCGCCCGGCTCGCCGATCGCCCGCCGGCCGACCTTCCGGCAGATGGCGCGCTACCTGCGCGCCGAAGCCGCGGCGGGCCGCATGCTGCCGTTCGTGATCCTTTACGACGGGCGCCTCGTCGGCCAGGTCACCGTCGCGGGCATCACGTGGGGCTCGATGAGTTCCGCGCACATCGGCTACTGGGTCGACGAACGCGTCGCGGGACGCGGCGTCATGCCCGCCGCCGTCGCGCTCGCGGCCGACCACTGCTTCTTCCGCGTCGGCCTGCACCGGCTCGAAGTGTGCATCCGGCCGGAGAACGCGCCCAGCCGCCGGGTGGTGGCCAAACTCGGCTTCCGCGAGGAAGGCGTCCGGCCGCGCTACCTCCACATCGACGGGGATTGGCGCGACCACTTGGTGTACGCACTGAACGCGGAAGAAGTTCCCGAAGGACTGCTCGCGCGGTGGCGCGCCTACCGCCAGTCCCGAGGTCTCGCCGGAGCCTGAGGCCGAGCCCGATTCGGGCCGGAACCGGGCCCGAATCGGGCCCGAAGCGGGGTCTGACCAGCCGTTTCGTACCCTCGCCTGCCGTATTCGTATGACCACAGGAGCCACATCTGTCCCAGTAGTCACACACACATCAAAGAAGATCGTGCGACACACCGTCCGTCTTCCGACGATCCGGACGCCGTCCGGCTTAGCGTGTCGGATGTGAGCAGCAGCGGCCTGATCTACGCAGCGATCGTGGGTGCTTGGGCTGCCTACCTGGTGCCCATGTGGCTCCGTCGGCAGGACGAGCTGAACGAAGGCCGGCACACGGAGCGCTTCACCACCGCGATCCGGATCCTGTCCCGGCGCGGCGCTCTGGAACGCCGCTACGCCCGCATGATCGCCAACGGCGACAGCAACCTCGACACCGTGACAAGCGAGGTTCCCGCGCGCGGCGAACACCCGCCTCCCGAGGCCTCCCGCACCGGGCGCGGCACCCGCGACGAGCCCGCGGCGGCCCCGCCCGGCACCGAGAAGGCGCCGCCCGGGGCGACGGCCGAACACCCCCCCGGCAGTGCGGCCCGGCGGCGCGAGTCGCCGGCCGCGCAGGCCCCGCGCGGCCGCCAGGTGCACGCGCCCGTCGAGCCGACGGGCCGTCCCGGCTCGGCCGACGGGGCCTTCGACCGTTCCCGGGACCCCGAATCCCGGGACGCCGGATCCCGCACCGCCAAGCCGGCCAAGTCCGCCCGCACGCCCGAACCGGCATCGGCCGACGGCGCCCGGCGCCCGGCCGGCCCGCCCACGGGCAAGTCGCGCGACAACGCTCCGGCCAAGTCCGGCCGCCCGGCGGCCAAGACGCCGCGCCCGGGGGCCGTGCCCGCACCGCGCCGCGGCCTGCGCAAGCTCGCCCGTGGCATCGCCGCCCCCAAGCCCCCGGCACCGCTGCGCCGCCCCGACGGCCGCGCGGCCCTGCTGGCGCGCCGACGCCGGGTCGTCGTCGGGCTGTTCCTCGCCTTCACGGCCGGGGCGGTCCTCGCCGGTCTCGGCGGCATGGCCTGGCTGTGGCTGCCCGCCCTCCCCGGCGCCGCGCTGACCGTCTACATCGGCTACCTGCGCGTGCAGGAACACCGCCGCTACGAAGCCAACTTGCGCAGCATGCGCGCCCCCGCGGCGCGCCCGCCCGCGGCCCGCCCGGCCCCGCCGCGCCCGGCCGCCCGCACGCCGGAAGCCGACGAGCCGCGCCGTTCCGCCCCCGCCGCACCCCGCCGCCGCCCCGCGGCCGACGGCGATTCCGCGCGCCGCCCCCGCCCTACCGGGGAGGCGGGCCCGGCCACCGAGCGCCCCGCCGCCCGCCCGGCGCCTGAGGCACGCCCCAAGACGTCCCGCCGCGAGGCCGAGGACCGCGACCACGCCGAATGGATCGCGGCCCTCCAGACCGACACCGCGGACGCCCGCGACCGTGACGCCTGGGACCCCGTCCCGGTGCCGCTGCCGACCTACGTGACGGCCCCGGTGGTCCCGCGCGGCGAGCCGGCCCTCCCCGAGGCCCCGGAGGCCACCGAGGAGCACCACGCGCCGCCCACGCCGCTGTTCGACCAGTACGCCGAGGAAGCGCTCCCGTCGATCCCCGCGTACGAACCGCACGAATGGCCGCGCGCGGGCAACGAGTAGGACGCCCGACACCGCGTCGGAAGGCAGTCGGGCGGCAGGCGTTCACCCCGCCGAATACCCGTGCACGAAGCACCTCCGGAAGGTGGTAATCTTCTTTCTCGTTGGGGCTGTGGCGCAGTCCGGTAGCGCACCTCGTTCGCATCGAGGGGGCCAGGGGTTCAAATCCCCTCAGCTCCACCAACACGAAGGCCCGGTCCGTGAGGACCGGGCCTTCGTCGTTTCCCATTCCTCTTTTTCGACGGCTTCCTCTTTTCCGGCGGCCGCGCGCCGTCGGAAGGGAGCCGGAACAGCGCCATGTGAGGTAAGCCACAGGGCCTTTCCCGGGAAACCGTGCATCACTTGGGGTGACAGAGCCGTCACTACGGTCGCGTAGCCCGGTCACCGCGTGCCAACATCGCGTGACATGGCCGACGATGAGAAGAACCTCGACGGGCCCCCTGCCACAAGCTCGTCCTCCGGCGCCACCGGCTCGCCCATCCGCTCGTACGTCGCGATCGGCGACAGCTTCACCGAAGGCGTCGGCGACCCCGGCCCCGACGGCACCCTGATCGGCTGGGCCGACCGGTTCGCGGTGCGCCTGGCGGAAGCCCGGCCCGGGCTCCGGTACGCGAACCTCGCCGTCCGCGGCAAGCTCCTCCAGCAGATCCTCGACGACCAGCTTCCGGTGGCCGTCGCCGCGGCCCCCGACCTGGTGAGCTTCTGCGCGGGCGGCAACGACGTGCTGCGGCCCGGGGGAGACCCCGACAAGCTCGCCGCCGAGTACGAGCAAGCCGTCGTCGCGCTGCGCGGCGCCGGAGCCCGGGTGATGGTCTTCACCGGCTTCGACACCCGCGAGCTGGGCCTGCTGAAGCTGGTGCGCGGCAAGGTCGCCACGTACAACGAGCACCTTCGGGTGATCGCCGCCCGCCACGACTGCACCGTCGTCGACCTGTGGGCCATGCAGGCCGTGCAGGACCGCCGGGCGTGGAGCGAGGACCGCCTGCACCTGTCGGCATGCGGCCACGAGCGGGTCGCGCTCAACGCGGCGCGGGCGCTCGGCCTGCCGACCGACGAGGACCCCGAGGCGGCGTGGCCGCCCGAGGCGGAGCAGCTCAGCGCGGCGGCCGCCCGGCGCGAACACGTCCAGTGGGCGCGTGAGCACCTCGTGCCGTGGATCGGGCGCCGGCTGCGCGGCCAGTCGTCCGGGGACAGCAGGGAGCCGAAGCGGCCCGATCTGCTGCCCCTCTGAGCGAAGCGGCGGGGCGCCGGCCGGGCATGCGTCAGCCGGCGGCCTGCTCCGCGGCCGCGCCCGCGATCAGCAGGCGGGCGCTCCGGCGCACCACGAGTTCCACGTCGTCCATGCTCATCCGGCCGAACGCCCAGCTGAACAGGGCGCCTTCCCAGGCGACGCCGATGAGGCGGATGAACTCGTCGACGTCCGCGACCTCGTCGGCGACGGCGGTGCGGAACATGTCGTGCATGATGCGGTTCGTCTCGCGGTGGCAGTCGCGCACGCCCGGGTCGGACGAGCCGAGCGCGTGGATGAGGGCCTCCGCGAGCCGAGGCTTGCGGGACATCGCGCGGCAGGTGTCCGCGATGATCGCGGCGACCCGGTCCGCCGCGTCCGCACCGCCGGGGCGGGCCGCGGCGCGGCTGCGCTCGAGCGACTTGATCCAGTCGAGGTGGGTCGCCGCGAGCAGGTGGTCCTTGGACGAGAAGTGCCGGTAGATCGTCGCGGACGACAGCCCGGACATCCGCACGACGTCGCGCATCTGCACGCTCTCGTAGCCGCCTTCCGCGGCCAGGGCGCGGGTCGCCTCGATCGCGCGGCGGCGGATGTCCTCCTCGCGGGCCTGCCCGCGGCCGGCCCCCCGCGCCGCCGCGGGGGGCTGCCCGTCCGTCAGATCCATGTCGTCCACCACATCCGGTCCTGCCAATCGCTGTACGGGATCGTGGTGCCGGTGAAGATCGGATAGAAGTACAGGAAGTTCCAGGCGATCAACGCGATCAGGCCCACCGCGGCCGCCGCGCCCCACGCCCGCCGTTTGTCGCTCGATCCCGGCGGACCCAGGATCGCGCCGATCATCATCGCCACCGCGAGGGCGAGGAACGGCACGAACACGACCGCGTAGAACAGGAAGATCGTGCGGTCCTGCTTGGCCAGCCACGGCAGGATGCCGACCGCCAGGCCGCACAGGATCGCGCCCGCGCGCCAGTCGCGCCGCGCCGCCCACCGGTAGAGCAGGAACAGCACCGCGAAGCAGGCCGCCCACCACAGGAACGGCGTGCCGATCCCGAGGACTTCCTGGGCGCACTTGTCGACGTGGCAGCCGTCCTGCCCGTTGCTCGGGCTTTCGAAGTAGTACGACACCGGCCGGCCGAGGACGAGCCAGCTCCACGCGTTCGACTGGTAGACGTGCGGATCCGACAAGTGGTTGTGGAACGTCCACATTTCGGAGTGGTAGTGCCACAGGCTGCGCAGCGACTCCGGCATCCACGTCATGTCGAACTGCGGCAGGCCGCTGATCTTGACCGGGCCCAGCGAGAAGTGGTCGGGCGACAGGCCGTCCCTGCCGTGCGCCCAGTCCCGGAAGTAGCCGCCGTCGGTCATCAGCCAGCCCGACCACGACCAGATGTAGACGACGAGCGCGACGACGACCACGGACAGGAACGCCCACGGCAGGTCGCGGCGCACCACGGCCGCGTACACGCGCCACCCGGCGGCGCCCGCCGCCCGGCGCGCCCCGGCGTCCCAGAAGAGCGCCAGGAGGACGAACCCGAACACGATCGGGACGCCGCTCCACTTGGTGCCGCACGCGAGGCCCAGGCAGATGCCCGCGACGATGCGCCACGGGCGCAGCCCCAGGCCCATCTTGAGCGCGCGGTGCGGGTCGATGCCGTCGCGCATCCGCCGGGCGGCCGTGGCGCGCGCGTCGTCGCGGTCGATGAGCAGCGCCCCGAACGCGGCGAGCACGAAGAACATCAGCACCAGGTCGAGCAGCGCGGTGCGGCTCATCACGAAGTGCAGGCCGTCGAGGGACATGAGCAGGCCCGCGATGCAGCCGAGCAGCGTGGAGCGGAACAGCCGGCGGCCGATGCGGCACAGCATCAGCACGGACAGCGTGCCGAGCAGCGCGACCATGAAGCGCCAGCCGAACGGGCTGATGCCGAACACCCACTCGCCGAACCCGATGATCCACTTTCCGACCGGCGGGTGGACGATGTACGACCCCGGGTCGTTCAGGAACGACCCGTAGTCGCCGTGCACGAACGGCGGATTGGCCTTGTCCGGGTCGGCCCAGGTGCCTTCGTAGCCGAGCTTGATGAGCGACCAGCCGTCTTTGGCGTAGTACGTCTCGTCGAATATCACCGCATCCGGCTGCCCGAGCTTCCAGAAGCGCAGGAAGCCCGCCATCAGCGTCACGAGGAGGCAGGGAAGCCAGCCGCCGCCGGTGTAGGGCGAGGAGTCGGTGAACCCGGGGACCAGGCGTTCGCGCAGCGACACGCGCGGCCGCGGCCGGAAACCGAACCGGGCGAGCGTGCGCGACCAGGCGCCCGCGTCGGCCTCGGACACCGCGGTGCCTCCGCCGTCGTCGGGGGGTCGCCGGCGGGTGGGGTTCTCGGTGGCCACGTCGCTCGTCACGCGGTCATCGTATTGACCGCGGCGGCGTGCGGCGGTCAGGACGGCCTACGAGCCCGAGGGGAACCGTCCGCGGGCACCCGCCCGGGCACGAGAAGATGGGGCCGTGGAACAAGAACGCAGCGGGGTCCTCGTCCTGGCCGGAACGCCCATCGGAGACGTCGACGACGCGCCGCCCCGGCTGGCCGCGGAGCTTGCCGCCGCGGACGTCGTCGCGGCCGAGGACACCCGGCGGCTGCGCCGTCTCGCGCAGGCGCTCGGCGCCGAGGTGCCCGGCCGCGTCGTCTCCTACTTCGAAGGCAACGAAGCGGCCCGCACCGGCGAACTCGTGCGCGCGCTGCTGGACGGCTCCCGTGTGCTGCTGGTCACGGACGCGGGCATGCCGTCGGTGTCCGACCCCGGATACCGCCTGGTCGAGGCCGCGGTCGCGGAAGGCGTGCGGGTGACAGCGGTGCCCGGCCCGTCCGCGGTGCTGACCGCGCTCGCGCTGTCCGGCCTCCCGGTCGACCGCTTCTGCTTCGAGGGGTTCCTGCCGCGCAAAGCCGGCGAGCGCGCCGGGCGGCTGCGCGATCTGGCCGCGGAGCCGCGCACCCTGGTGTTCTTCGAGTCCCCGCACCGCATCGCCGACTCACTCGCGGCGATGGCCGACGCGTTCGGCGCCGACCGGCGTGCCGCGGTGTGCCGGGAGCTGACCAAGACCTACGAGGAAATCCGCCGCGGCCCCCTCGACGAACTCGCCGCCTGGGCCCAGGACGGCGTGCGCGGCGAGATCACCGTGGTGGTCGCGGGCGCCCCGCCCGCCGATCCGTCGGAGGTCGGCCCCGAAGCCCTCGCCGACCTCGTCGCCGCCCGCGAGTCGGCAGGTCAGCCGCGCAAGGAGGCCATCGCCGCGGTCGCCGCGGAACTCGGCGTGCCGAAACGGGACGTGTTCGACGCGGTGGTCGCGGCCAAGAAGAGCCGCTGAGCCGAACGGGTTCCGGCGCGGTCCCGAGCGTCAAGCACCGGCAACGCCCCGGTAGCACAATGGGAGTGTTCGGCCCATGTCCACCCCAACTTGTTCATTCTCCGGACTAGAGCAGACCAAAGGGATGTAAGCGCCGATACGGCAGGCGACTCCACGGGCATCCCATGGAAGCGAAGCCGGGGCCCCTGGGGAGCCGCCGAACCGTTCGGCGGACGGGCCCGCGCGAGGAGGTCGCCATGAACACCTCGACCATCGTGCACGAGGCGTACTCGTTCGTCTGTCTGAGCTGCGGTCACGGCTGGGAGCGGGCGTACGAGATCCACCACGTCACGGACCTGCACGGAAACCAGGTCTGCCACTACTACCACGAAGGCGAGCGGGTCCCGTCGCCGTTCACCCGGCCGCGCTGCGAGCAGTGCGAGGGCAACCGCCTCCGCATCCTGCGGGCCGGCCGCGTGGCGTCCGCCACGCCGCCGACCGGCGCGTCCGCTCCCACCTCCGGCCCCTCGGTGCGCCACTGGCACCTGAGGCTGCCGCGCCGCTGACCGCAGCACCGCCCTCGGCACCGTCCGTCCTTGCGCGTCGTCCCTCGCGCCTCACATTCCCCGGCCGGGCCGCCCCCTGATACTCGGGGGCGACCCGGTCTCCGCGGGCCGTAGGATTTCCGGCATGGCGGCCACTGGATCCATCGATCACTCCACGAACCCGGGCGGACACGACGGGGGCAAGGCGTACTACGTCTCCACCCCGATCTACTACGTGAACGACGCCCCGCACCTCGGCCACGCCTACACGACCGTCGCCGGTGACGTGCTCACGCGTTGGCACCGCCAGCGCGGCGAGAAGGTGTGGTTCCTGACCGGCACGGACGAGCACGGCCAGAAGGTCATGCGCACCGCCCAGGCGAACGACATGTCGCCGCAGGAGTGGTGCGACCGCCTCGTGGAGTCCGCGTGGAAGCCGCTGTGGCGGCACCTGGAGATCGCCAACGACGACTTCATCCGCACCACCGAGCCGCGCCACACCGAGCGCGTGCAGGAGTTCGTCCAGGACCTGTACGACAAGGGCGAGATCTACCAGGGCTCGTACGAGGGCCTCTACTGCGTCGGCTGCGAGGAGTTCAAGCTCCCCGGCGAGATGGTGGACGGCACCGGCGAGTACGAGGGCCAGAAGCTCTGCATCATCCACAGCCGCCCGCTCGAGCTGGTGCACGAGGACAACTACTTCTTCCGGATGTCGGCCTACACCGACCGCCTCCTCGCCTTCTACGAGGCGAACCCGGACTTCGTGCAGCCCGCGTCGGCGCGCAACGAGGTGCTGAAGTTCGTCCAGCAGGGCCTGCAGGACCTGTCGATCTCGCGGTCCACGTTCGACTGGGGCATCAAGCTCCCGTGGGACGAGTCGCACGTGCTGTACGTCTGGGTCGACGCGCTGCTCAACTACGCCACCGCGGTCGGCTACGGCGCGGACCAGGCCAAGTTCGACGCGACCTTCCCGGCCGACGTGCACCTGGTCGGCAAGGACATCCTGCGGTTCCACGCGGTCATCTGGCCGGCCATGCTGATGGCCGCCGGGCTGCCGATGCCCGGCAAGGTGTTCGCGCACGGCTGGCTGCTGGTCGGCGGCGAGAAGATGAGCAAGTCGAAGCTGACCGGCATCGCGCCGCAGCAGCTCACCGACCACTTCGGCGTCGACGCGTACCGGTACTACTTCATGCGGGCGATTCCGTTCGGGCAGGACGGCTCGTTCTCGTGGGAGGACTTCACCGCCCGCTACACGTCCGAACTGGCCAACGACTTCGGCAACCTGGCGTCGCGGGTGGCCGCGATGGTCGGGAAGTACTTCGGCGGCGAGCTGCCCGCGGCCACCGCGGACAGCGAGGCCGAGACGGTGCTGCACGAAGCGCTGGCCGGCGCGGTCAAGTCGGCGGACGCCAAGGTCGAGCAGCTCGACTTCCAGGGCGGCCTCGACGACATCTTCGGCTTCGTGAAGCTGGTCAACGGCTATCTGACCGAGCAGGAGCCCTGGAAGGTCGCCAAGGACACGTCCGAGGCCGGCCAGGCCCGCCTCGCGACGATCCTGTACACCGCCGCCGAGTCGCTGCGCGCGCTCGCCGTGCTGCTCAACCCGGTCATGCCGGCCACCGCGCAGAAGCTGTGGGAGTCGCTGGGCGCCGAAGCGCACCTGGGCGCGCTCGCCGACCAGCACGTGCAGAACGCGGGCGCGTGGGGCCAGCTCCCCGCGGGCGCGACGATCACCAAGGGCGAGATCCTCTTCCCGCGCCTGGAAGAGAAGAAGGACGACGCCCAGTAGGAACCGGTGCACGGTCCGGGCTCCGACGGGCTCCAACCCGCCCTGACCTGCCCTGGCCAGCCCTGACCGGCGCTGACCGGCTTCGCAGGACCACACCGGTGGGTGCCCGCCCGGGGCGGGCACCCACCGCGGCCACGACGTAAGGAACCCCCACCATGGGCAAGCGCTCGCGCCGGGACGGCGGCCCCCGGGACACCACGCCGCCGCCCGCCCCGCCCTCGCTGCGCGTGCCGGTCTGGGACGCGCACACCCACCTCGACCTGCAAGAGGGCGACGTGGGCGGCGCGTTGGCCGCCGCTGCGGCGGTCGGGGTCTCCACGGTCGTGCAGGTCGGCATCGACGTGCCGTCGTCCCGCTGGGCCGCGGAAGCCGCGCTCGACAACCCGCGCGTGCACGCCACCGTCGCCCTGCACCCCAACGAGGCGCCCCGCCTCGTGCACGGCGACCCGGACGGCTGGTCCGGGCAGCGCCGCGAACCCGGCGGCATGGCCGCCCTCGACGCGGCGATCGCCGAGATCGACGAACTCGCCGCGCTCCCACAGGTGCGCGGCATCGGCGAGACCGGCCTCGACTACTTTCGCACCGGGCCGGAAGGCACCGCCGTGCAGCAGGAGTCGTTCCGGCGGCACATCGCCCTCGCCAAGCGGCACGGCAAGGCGCTGGTCATCCACGACCGCGACGCGCACGACGACGTGCTGCGCATCCTCGCCGAGGAAGGCGCCCCGGAGACCGTGGTGTTCCACTGCTTCTCGGGCGACGCGGAGATGGCCAAGACGTGCGCCGAGCGCGGCTACGTCATGTCGTTCGCCGGCAACATGACCTACCCCAGCGCGCAGCAGCTGCGCGACGCGGTGGCCGTCGCCCCGCTGGACCTGCTGCTGGTGGAGACCGACGCGCCGTTCCTGACCCCGGTGCCGTACCGGGGACGGCCGAACGCGCCGTACCTCGTTCCGGTGACGGTCCGCGCCATGGCCGCGGTGAAGGACATCGACGAGGACGTGCTGTGCGCGGCCCTCGCCGCCAACGCCGAACGGGTGTTCGCGCGGATCTGACGGCTCGGCAACCTGTTACAGTCCCATGCTCGGTTGACTGGCAGGGGACGGGAGCCACCTTGAGTCGTTCGGCCGAGCCGCGCGGCGGATCCGCGAACGGATCCGCAGGCCGGCGCGGGAACCGCCGCGGCAAATCCGCCGGACGGGGCTTCTCGCCGCGTGCCCTCGCGGGCCAAATCGTGGTCGTGGCCGTGCTCGTGGGCGGCACCACCGCGTTCGTCGCGTACGACAAGACCGTGACGCTCGTCGTCGACGGCAAAGAACGCACCGTGCACACCTTCGCCGACCGCGTCTCCGACGTGCTGAGCCGGCAGGACGTGAAGGTCGGCGAGCACGACATCGTCGCGCCCGGCCGCAACGCCAAGCTCGCCGACGGCGACCGCATCGCGGTCCGCTACGGCCGCATGATCACCCTCACCCTCGACGGGAAACCGCAGCAGGTGTGGGTGACCGCCACGTCCGTGTCCGAGGCGATGGACCAGCTCGGCGTCCGCACCGACGGCGCCTTCCTGTCCGCGTCGCGCAGCCAGCCCATCGGCCGCGAGGGCCTGAACCTCGACGTCCGCACCGAACGCGGCATCACGTTCCTCGTCGACGGCAAGCAGATCCCGCTGCGCACCAACGTCGCCACGCTCGGCGAAGCGCTGGCGCAGGCCGGCCTGACGATAGGCCCGCAGGACCGGATGAGCGCGACGCCGGACGTCTACCCGACCGAGGGCATGACCGTGTCGGTGCTGCGGGTCTCCGGGTCGACGGTGACCAAGGACGAGAAGATCCCGTTCGAGACCGTCAAGCAGGACGACCCGACCGTGTTCAAGGGCACCGAGACCGTCGTCACCAAGGGCGTCGCGGGCCTCAAGCGGATCACCTGGGCCTACGAGACCGTCGACGGCGTCAAGCAGAACCCGCGCAAGGTCAACGAGGAGACCGTCAAGCAGCCGGTGACCCAGATCGTGAAGGTCGGCACCAAGGCGATGCCGAACTCGGTGGCGGGCGCGGACGACCTCAACTGGTCGGCGCTCGCCCAGTGCGAAGCGGGCGGACGGGCCGGCGCCGTCGACCCCTCGGGCACCTACCACGGGCTGTACCAGTTCGACGCGCAGACCTGGCAGAGCCTGGGCGGCTCGGGGGTGGCCAGTACGGCGCCCGCGTCCGAGCAGACCTACCGGGCCAAGCTGCTGTTCGTGCAGCGGGGTGCGAGTCCGTGGCCGGTCTGCGGCCGTAAGCTTTACTCGTGAGTGCTCGTGAGTAATCCCCCCGCGGGACCCGGTCTCCTCGGCCCCGCGGACATCCGCGAGCTGGCCGCGGCGCTCGGCGTCCGACCGACCAAGCAGCTCGGCCAGAACTTCGTCATCGACGCGAACACCGTGCGGCGCATCGTGCGCACCGCCGAGGTGCGCCCCGACGACGTCGTGGTGGAGATCGGCCCCGGCCTCGGCTCGCTGACCCTGGCCCTGCTGGAAGCCGCCGACCGGGTCGTCGCCGTCGAGATCGACCCGGTGCTCGCCCGGCACCTGCCGACCACCGTGGAGAACCGGATGCCGGAGCGCGCCGACCGGTTCGCGCTGGTGCACGCCGACGCGATGACGGTGACCGAACTCCCCGGCCCGGCGCCGACCGCGCTGGTCGCGAACCTGCCCTACAACGTGTCCGTGCCGGTCCTGCTGCACATGCTGCAGACCTTCCCGAGCATCGAACGCACCCTGGTGATGGTGCAGTCCGAGGTCGCCGACCGGCTCGCCGCGACGCCCGGCGGCAAGGTCTACGGCGTTCCGTCGGTCAAGGCCGCGTGGTACGCCGACGTGAAGCGCGCGGGCGCCATCGGCCGCAACGTCTTCTGGCCCGCCCCCAACGTCGACTCCGGCCTCGTCTCGCTGGTCCGCCGCGAGCCGCCGACCACCACCGCCACCCGCGAAGCGGTCTTCGCGGTCGTCGACGCGGCCTTCGCGCAGCGCCGCAAGACGCTCCGCGCGGCGCTCGCCGGGTGGGCCGGATCGCCGGCCGCCGCCGAGGAAGCGCTCACCGCGGCGGGCGTCGACCCGAGGGCGCGCGGCGAAGCACTCGACGTCGAGGCGTTCGCGCGGATCGCCGAGCACGCCCCCGCGGGACGGGGTCCGGGGTCCCCTGCGGCGTAACGGCCACCTCACGCCCCGTACCATCGGACCGACCCGGCCGAGGGCGTCCGGCCGCGCCGGGGCCGGGACGTGATGCCGAGCCGTGATGCCTTGGGAGTACCAGCAGCCGTGAATTCCGTGACCGTCCAAGTCCCTGCCAAGGTGAACCTGCAACTCGCCGTCGGCGCGGTCCGTCCGGACGGCTACCACGAACTCGTCTCGGTGTTCCACGCCGTCTCCCTCTACGACGAGGTGACCGTCACCCGCGCGGATGAACTCGTCGTCACCGTCGAGGGGGAGAACGCCGACGACGTCCCGGTCGACCGCTCGAACCTCGCGGCCCGCGCCGTCGCGCTCCTCGCGGACCGCCTCGGCCAGTCCCCGGACGTGCACGTCCACCTGCGCAAGGGCATCCCGGTCGCGGGCGGCATGGCGGGCGGCAGCGCGGACGCCGCGGCCGCACTGGTCGCCTGCGACACCCTGTGGCGCGGCAACACCCCGCGCGACATGCTGCGCCGGCTCGGCGCGGAACTCGGCAGCGACGTTCCGTTCAGCGACCTCGGCGGCACCGCCATCGGCACCGGCCGCGGCGAACGCCTCGCCGCGGTGCCGACCGTCGGCGTCTACCACTGGGTCTTCGCGCTCGCCGACGGCGGCCTGTCGACGCCCGCGGTCTACGGCGAATGCGACCGGCTGCGCGAAGCCGCGGGCACGCCGGTGCCCGACCCGGCGCCCAGCGAGTCGCTGATCGCCGCCCTGCGCGCCGGCGACGTGCCCGCGCTCGGCGCGACCCTCACCAACGACCTCCAGGACGCGGCGATCTCGCTGCGCCCGTCGCTGCGCGCCACGCTGGACGCCGGGCTGGCCGGCGGCGCGCTCGGCGGCATCGTGTCCGGATCCGGCCCCACCTGCGCGTTCCTGGCCGCCGACGAAGCCGGGGCGCGGACCGTCGCGCGGGCGCTCGCGGCGTCCGGCACCTGCCGCACGACCCGGGTCGCCTTCGGGCAGGTCGGCGGTGCGCGCGTGGTACCGCAGCGGCTGCGCAGCACCGCGCCGTGAGCCGAAGGCCGGTCCTGACCCCGGTCCTCGCCCTGATCGGCGGGTCCCGGCCGCGGGCGCTCTAGAATCGGCTGTTCCCCCTCCCCGAACCGGGTCCCTCGCGCGGGCCCCCGAAAAGGTCGTGTCGTGGCGAACCTCGTCAACCTGGAATCCGTCGGCAAGGCGTACGTCATGCGCACGCTGCTCGACGGCGTCTCGCTCGGTATCGGCGAAGGCGACCGCATCGGCGTCGTCGGCCGCAACGGCGACGGCAAGACCACGCTCATCAAGGTCATGGCGCAGCGCGAGCCGGCGGACACCGGCCGTGTGACGCACATGACCGGGCTGAGCCTCGGGTTCCTCAGCCAGCAGGACGACCTCGACCCCGCCGCGACGGTGCGCCACGAGGTGGTCGGCGACCGCCCGGACCACGACTGGGCGGGCGACGCCCGGATCCGCGACGTGCTGACCGGGCTCTTCGGCGGCCTGGACATGCCGGGCTTCCCGCAGGGCATGGACACCGTGATCGGCCCGCTGTCCGGCGGCGAGCGCCGCCGCATCGCGCTCGCCAAGCTGCTCATCGGCGAACACGACCTGATCATCCTCGACGAGCCCACCAACCACCTCGACATCGAGGGCATCGCGTGGCTCGCCGACCACCTCAAGAACCGGCGCTCGGCGCTCGTCGCCGTCACCCACGACCGCTGGTTCCTCGACGAGGTCTGCCTGCGCACCTGGGACGTGCAGGCCGGGCGGGTGCACGACTACGAAGGCGGCTACTCGGCCTACGTCCTGGCGCGCGCCGAACGCGAGCGCATCGCCGCCACCGAGGAGACCAAGCGGCAGAACCTCATCCGCAAGGAACTCGCGTGGCTGCGGCGCGGCGCGCCCGCACGCACGTCCAAGCCGAAGTTCCGCATCGACGCGGCCAACGAGCTGATCGCCGACGAGCCGCCGCCGCGCGACCGCAGCGAGCTGATGAAGTTCGCGAACGCCCGGCTCGGCAAGACCGTGTTCGAGCTGAAGGACGTCACCGTCCAGGCCGGCCCGAAGACGCTGCTCACCCACCTGACCTGGAACCTCGGTCCGGGCGACCGGGTCGGCCTGGTCGGCGTCAACGGCGCGGGCAAGACGTCGCTGATGCGGGCGCTGGCGGACGCCGCGTACACCGAGAAGGAGCCGGCCGCCGGGCGGATCGTGGTCGGCAAGACGGTGCGGCTGGCGTACCTGTCCCAAGAGGTCGCGGAACTCGACCCGACCTGGCGGGTGTTGGAGGCAGTCCAGCGGGTGCGCGAGCGCGTCGACCTGGGCAAGGGCCGCGAACTCACCGCCGGCCAGCTGTGCGAGCAGTTCGGCTTCACCGGCGAGAAGCAGTGGACGCCCGTGGGCGACCTGTCCGGCGGCGAGCGCCGCCGCCTGCAGCTGCTGCGGCTGCTCATGGACGAGCCCAACGTGCTGTTCCTCGACGAGCCGACCAACGACCTGGACATCGAGACGCTCACGCAGCTCGAGGACCTGCTCGACGGCTGGCCCGGGTCGCTCGTGGTGGTGAGCCACGACCGGTACTTCGTCGAGCGCACGACCGACAACGTGTGGGCGCTGCTCGGCGACCAGACGCTGCGCATGCTGCCCAACGGCATCGAGGAGTACCTGACCCGCCGCCGCGCCGTCGCGGAAGCCGCCGCTCCGGCGCCGGTCCGGCAGAAGACCGGCGACACCCGCGCCGCGAAGAAGGAACTCCAGAAGATCGACCGGCAGTTGGCCAAGCTGACCGAACGGGAGGCGAAGCTGCACGCCGGAATGGCCGAGCACGCCACCGACTTCGGGAAGGTCGCCGAACTGGACGCGGAGCTGCGCAGCATCGCCGCGGAACGCGAGGACCTGGAAACCCGCTGGCTGGAACTCGCCGAGGAAGCAGGGGAGTAGCGCGCGGTCGGCCGGGCGCGCGGCGGGGGACCGGCCGGTGGCCGATCCCCCGGTTTCCCTCCCGCACCCCTGTCCCCATTTCCGCCCCCGAAAAAATCCGCCCAAAGCCCGACGGGCGCCGCATGGCACCCGTAGTCTGAACGGCGGTACCGGTGGGCGTTCCCGCGCCTGCCGGGGTTGTGGGGGCGGGAGGGGCAGTCGCAACGCGGCGCCCGGAACCGGCGGGTGCGAGTGGGGATTTTCACCCGGGCGGGTTCCACGGCGTCGACAACGCACGTGACCGAGGCGACCCGCCGACGGTCGCGCTGCCCCTGACTTTGGGGGGCAACATGGGGTTCGAAAGCACATCCGCCGAGACGCGCCGCGCGGGCCTGCGCACCCTGGTCGTGGGGGCCGGGTCGGCGGGCAGCGCATTGGCGCGGGACCTGCTGCACACGCCCGAATTCGGGCTGGTCCCGATCGGGTTCCTCGACGACGACCCGGGCAAGAAGACGGTCCGCGTGGCCGGGCCGCCGTGGGACGAGCCGGGCCTGCCGGAACAGCTCGACGTCCTCGGCGGGCTCGACCAACTGGTCGATGTGAGCCTGGAGTTCGCCGTCGAGGTAGTTGTGCTGGCCATTCCCGGCCTGGCGCCGGAGGACTTCCGCAAGGTCGCCGCGGCGGCCGCGACGGTGGGCGCCAGTGTGCGCTACCTTCCGTCCTTCCTGGTGGCCTTGCGCCGCGACGTGGTGGGCAGCGACATGCGCACCCTCGACGTCAACCGGCTCATCGGCCGCCAGGAACTGCACGTCGTCTCGGCGTCGGTGCGCGAGGTCATCGCCGGCCGCCGCGTCCTGGTGACCGGGGCGGGCGGCTCGATCGGCAGCGAACTGTGCCGCCAGGTCTACGGGTTCGGCCCGAGCAAGATGTACATGCTGGACCACGACGAGTCCAACCTGCACCGGCTGCAACTGGACGTGTGGGGCGAAGCGCTGCTCGACGACGACACCCTCGTCATCGCGGACATCCGCGACCGGCCGCGCATCGACCAGATCTTTTCCGACCTCAAGCCCGAAGTGGTGTTCCACGCCGCGGCGCACAAGCACCTGCCGCTGCTCGAACGGCACCCGTGCGAGGCGGTCAAGTCGAACGTCCTGGGCACCGAGAACCTGGTGCGGGCCGCGCTGGACGTCGGGGTGGAGCGGTTCATCCTGATCTCCACGGACAAGGCCGCCGACCCGGTGTCCGTGCTGGGCGCCACGAAGCGCTTGGCCGAACTGATCGTGCAGGCCAACACGCAGGCGCCCGGGGTGTTCGCGGGCGTGCGGTTCGGCAACGTGCTCGGCAGCCGCGGCTCGCTGCTGTCCGTGCTCGCCGAACAGGTACGCGGCGGCGGCCCGGTCACCGTCACGCACCCCGAGGTCACCCGGTTCTTCATGACCATCGAGGAAGCCGTCGGCCTGGTCCTGGAAGCCGGGCGGATGGCGCAGGGCGGCGAGATCTTCGTGCTCGACATGGGCGACCCGGTGCGCATCGTGGACCTCGTGCACAAGTTCGTCGAACAGGTGAACGAGCCGCGGGTGGAGATCCGGTTCACCGGCCTGCGGCCCGGCGAGAAGCTGCACGAGGCGCTGTTCTCGGCGGTCGAGGAACGGCTGCCGACCGAGCACCCGCGCGTGTACGCGACGGTTCCGCCCGTGGACGCCCTCGGCGCGGTGGTCCGGCTGCCCGAGCTGTACGCCGCGGCCGCCCGGAACGACGACGTCGCGGCCCGGCTGCTGCTCACCGAGCTGCTGCCCGGCTACACCGCGGCCCCCGGCGAGGGCGCCCCGGCGTTCGCCGCGCTCTACCCGGACGACTTCTGACCGCGGCGCCGGGCCGGGCCCGCGCCGGGATGCGCGGACCCGGCCCGGCTCCGTCGGCCGGACCTCGTCCCGGAGTCAGCGCGGGCTGCCCGCGAACTCCAGCATGAGCGGCACGTACGGGGTGCGCCGGTCGGCCGCGCCCTGGAACACGATCCGGAAGTCGCCGAACTGGCGGCGGACCAGCACCAGCAGCTCGGAGTGGGGGAAGATCCCGCGCGGACCGGCGAGTTCGACGTACAGGTAGTGCACGGTCATGCCGGCCATGCACTTGAGGACGTCCAACTCCGCACCGGCCGCGGCGACCCGCACCAGGTCGTACTCCTGACGCCCGGTGACGGACGACGGGTCGCCGATGCTGCGCACCGGGATGCGGCGCGGCGTGCCCGGGCAGTCGACGAGGCCGGCGATCAGCGAACCGGTGGACGAGCGGTCCGGGTCGACGAACATCTCCTCGGCGCCGTGCGCGCCCAGGGCGTACGGCCAGATGCGGACGCCCCGGAGCGCGGTGGTGTTCGCCTCCAGGTGCGGCAGGATCCGGCCGTTCGGCTCGAACACGTCGATCTCCGCGCCGGGCGCGAAGTGCCGCAGGGTGACCGCGAACTGGCCGAGGTGGCCGCCCACGTCGAGCACCGAGCGCAGTCGGAACCCCGGCCGCAGGTTGCCGAGCACGTCGGTGCCGACCTCGCGCGGGCAGGACTGCAGGGCGAGCGGCGTCGTCATCGTGTCGTACGCGAACGGCCGGTCGAGGTAGCGCACGATGCGGGGCCGGCCGCGCACGGCGCGCACGTACGACGCGGTCATGTCGCCGTAGTAGCGCAGCTTCGCGCCGAACCCGACGCCCGACCCCCACCACGCCCGATTGCGCTGCCACAGGCGGAGGTTGGTGTCGCCCGTGCGCCGGTTCCCCTCCGCCCGGCCCTCCGGCGAGCCGCCCTGCGCGGGCACCCGGGGCGCCGACCCGCCCCCTTTCGACACGGCGGTCACGGCGGCAGGGTCGGTCGGGTGAACCACGGCACTCCTCGGGACGGGCGTCCGCCGAGCGGACAAACGGGGGAACGCGAGGACAACGAATCAGCACGCCAGGTGGTCACTTCATCGGCCGATCAGGCGACCGATCGGTCCAAGCCGGACCTCCTCCCTCAGCCCCGCTGGGCCCGGCGCTGCTCCGCCATCCCGCACAGGACGCCGCCCACCTCGACCGCCTTCAGCAGGGCCAGGCCCACCGTCAGGGCCGGCGCCTTGGCGAGGCGGGCGGGGGTGACCAGGGACGGGTGGTCGACGGTGCGGCGCTCCTGGCGGGGGAGCTGTGGGTACTCGTACAGCTTCCGGCCGTAGGAGCGCTTCTTGGCGAATGCCCGCCCGAGGGACAGCCGGCCTTCGTCGCGGCCGACGGCGGCGTCCAGGCGGCCGATGGTCCAGCCGTCCGCGGCGATGCGTTCGGCGAACTCGCCGTCGTCGCAGCCGTAGAGCGATTCGTCGAAGCCGCCCGCGAGTTCGACCGCGGAGCGGCGGAAGAACCGGGCCGAGCCGCGGGCCGTCAGCCGCCGCTCGTGCGCCCGGCAGCGCGCGAAGAACCCGGCCCCGAAGGCGTATTCGGGCACCACCAGCCCGCCGAGCCCGGGGTCCTGGCAGAACGCGGTGGACGCCTCGGTCGCGGCGCCCGGGTCGAGCACCATGTCGCTGTCCAGGAACGCCACCACCCGCCCGCGGGCCGCCCGCCATCCGGCGTTCCGCTGCGCGTTGCGTTCCCCGGCGTGCACCAGGACACGGTCGGCGAACACCTTGGCGATCTCCCGCGTGGCGTCGCCGGACCCGCCGTCCACCACGACCACCTCCGCGGCCGTGCCGGCCTGGGCGCGCAGGCTCCGCAGACACGCCTCCAACGTGCGCCCCGAATTGCGCGTGGGGACGACGAACGAGACCTCGGACACCGCGACCGCCTTCTTCCGGCTGCTTCTGCTGCTTCCCATGGACGCGCACCCGGCGCGCCGGGCCCGTCCGGCCCGCGGCCCCGGCCACGCCGCCTAGGGGCGCGAGGAATGGGTGCGATGAATCCGAGAACGAAGAGAAGTCACGGCGGACACTCGCGAATCACTCGTTGGAATGAAATATGTGTCCGGTGGCGGTATCCGGTCGTTCGCGCGCCCGTTTCGGGACCCGCCCTGTGTCGTGCGTCACTCGTGGGAGTACGGTGGCCGGGTCGAACAACCGTCGGACCGTACCCGCGCAACGGGACGGCACACGAGAGGCGGAATCGGGATGATCGACCCGGAGCTGAAGGCCGCACTCGACACGATGCTCGGGGACCCCGAGCACTGGGTGCACGTGGGGACCGTGACGCCGAGCGGGGAGCCGCACGTGACCCCCGTGATGCTGGCCTACGACGACGACCACCTCTATTTGAGCCTCACCGGCCGTACCAAGAAGGCCAACCTGCAGAAGAACCCCAAGGTGTGCGTGTCCATCGCCGAAGACGGGGACATCGCGCATGTCATCGTCTGGGGCGACGTCGAACTCCGCGAGGACGCGTGGGCGCAGGAGCGCTGGGAGTTCGCGATGCGGCACATCCTCGGCGACGAAGGCCTCGACCAGCAGCGCCGCGCGCTGTCGCGCGAGGGCACCAGCCTGGGCGTGCTCACGCCGACCCGCTGGCGGATCTTCGGGTTGGACGGCCCGGGCGGCGCGCCCGGCTACTTCCCGGCCTGAACCCCGTCCGGCGCGGGTGCGGCCGGCCCCGGCACCGAAGCAGAAGCCGCACCCGGCGCCGTGTGCGCCGCCGCGCGCGCCGCGATCGCGTCGAGCAGCAGGTCGAGCGCGAGCAGGTAGGTGGCTTCCTCGTCGACCTGCGGCAGGTGCGGCGCGGCCGCCGCGATGTGCGGGTAGCGGTCCGCGGGCGCCCCGGCGTACTCGCGGGCCCATGCCCCTTCGTCGCCGTCGCGCGCCGCCGGTTCGAGGGTCAGGTAAGCCGCACCCATGCCGGCCCAGGACAGCGAGAAGTCGACCAGGGCGCGGTAGTACGCGACGGCCTCGGCGGGCGGGAACCCCGCGCGGTGGAACGCCGCGAGGATGATCTCGACGGCGCCCATCTCCGCGGGCCGCCGGGTGGTGCGGGTGAACGACAGCACGGCGGCGTCCGGGTGCGCGAGGTACATCGCGCGCAATCGGACCATCATTTCGCGCAGGGTGGCCCGCCAGTCGTCGGACGGCGCGAAGTCCTCGAGCATGCGGGCGAGCAGCCGGTCGGCGACCGCCAGGACGAGTTCGTCCTTGTCGCGGAAGTGCCGGTACAGCGCGGTCGGGTCCACTCCGAGGTGCCCGCCGATGCGGCGGTACGTCAGGCCTTCGGGGCCCTGCTCGTCGAGCAGTTCCAGGCAGCCGTCGACGATGCGCTCGGGGGTGAGCCCCGGCCGGGTGCGCGTTCCCGGTCGGCGCCGGGGGCCGCGCACTCCCGTTCCCGTGCCTGCCGCCACGGCGTCCCTCCTCGTTCCGGCACCCGGTTCCCCGCGGTGCGGTCCGGTGCGGCGGCCGCTTCCGGGCCGCGGAATCCCGGCGCGGACCGCCGGGAACGGACCCATCTTGCCGTGCCGGAGGGCCGGGGAGTCCCGGAGGTGTTTCAGTAAACACTTTTGTCAACACCATTGACTAAGGCGTTGACATGTGTGTTTCCTGAATGCTGCCTTGATTGCCCCGGGACTCCGGCGGCGGCCCGACGGCCGGCTCCGCGTCCCCCGAGGAGGCGTTACCCAGCTCCGCCCGCACCACCGTGCTCTGCCCCCAGGAGTGTCCGGATGTCCGCCGACACCGCCCGCCGGCCCGCGCCGACCGCCGCATCCCCCGATGCAACCCCCGATACCGGACTCGCGAAGAGCCTCGGCGTCCGCCAGGGCGTCGTCATCGCCCTCGCCAACATGAGTCCCACCGTCAGCATCGGCCTCGGCCTCGGCCTGCTCGGCGCCATCGTCGGCACCGGCCTCCCGGCCACCTTCCTGCTGGCCGCGCTCCCCATCCTGGGCATCGCGGTCGGGTACGCCCGCCTCTCGGCCCGCGAGCCCAACGCCGGCACCACGTACATCTGGGCCCGCCGCGCCCTCGGCCCCTGGGTCGGCTTCCAGCTCGGCTGGATCGGCCTGGCCACCTCCACGCTGTTCCTCGCCTACGGCGCCCAGCTGTCCGGCCAGTTCACCCTGGGCGTGCTGCACGAACTCGGTGCGGGCGTCGACCCGGAGTCGATGAAGTGGGCCACCGCGATCGGCGTCGTGTGGACCGCGGCGATCGCCTGGACCGCGGTGCGCGGCGTCGAGCTGGCGGCCCGCGTGCAGGGCATCCTGTTCGGCTTCGCCGTCATCGTCGTCACCGCGGTGTGCGTCGTGGCCTTCTTCGGCCTCGGCGACGGCGGCGCGACCGCCGACTTCAGCGCCTCGTGGTTCAACCCGTTCGGCTTCGACAGCACGTCGATCATGGCCGGCGGCGTCCTCATGGCCGCCTACACCTTCTGGGGCTGGGAGACCGCGTTCAGCGTCTCCGAGGAGAACGTGGACCGGAAGGTCGCCGGCAAGGCGGGCCTGCTGTCCATCGCGATCGCCGCGGGCATGTTCATCTTCGCCTCGGTCGCCTTCCAGCGGTCGCTCTCTGCCGACGAGTTCGCCGAGCACGGCGCCAACGCCCTGCCCTACCTGACCGACAAGATGTTCGGCGGCCAGGGCGCGCTCGTCGCCTACCTCGCGATGCTGCTGTCCACCCTCGCCTGCCTGCAGTCCAGCGTCATCGGCGGCGCCCGCCTCACCATGGCGATGGGCCGCACCGGCGTCCTCGGCGAGCGCTGGGCCCGGCTGCACCCGAAGCACCGCACGCCCGCGTTCAGCACCTACGTCACGGTGGCCGCGGCCCTGGTCATCGCCGTCGTCGGCGTCGCCCTCGGCAAGCTCAGCGACGTCATCATGGCGACCGTCAACGCCGTCGGCATCCTGGTGTCGTTCTCCTACGGCACCGTCGGCCTCGCGTGCGTCATCCTCTTCCGCCACGAACTGCGCGCCTCGGTCAAGAACCTGGTGACCATGGCGATCCTGCCCGGCATCTCGGGCATCGCGCTGCTCTGCCTCGGCGGCTACATGGTCTACACGAACTGGACCTCGGTCGACAGCATCGCGTTCGACGCCAACAACGGCCGGTTCCTGGTCGCCGTGCCGGTGGCGATCATCGTCCTGGGCGTGCCCATCGCGGCATGGAACCGGTTCGTCCGGAAGCCCGGCTACTTCACCCTCCCGCGCGGCGTCGACCCCGACACGGTCCACGCCGCCGACCACGGCTGAGCCCCGATCCCAGCCGACAGCACCACTCGGAAAGGCCCGATACACCCATGCCGCACGCCGACCTCGTCTTCGTCAACGGACCCGTCTTCACCGTGGACCCGGCCCGAACCCGGGCCCGCGCGGTGGCCGTCCGCGGCGGCCGGATCGCCGCCGTCGGACACGAGGCGCGGATCCGCGACCTGATCGGCCCCGGCACCGAGGTCGTCGACCTCAACGGCCGCCTGCTGCTGCCCGGTTTCCAGGACGCGCACGTGCACCCCGTGTTCGGCGGACTCACCATGAGCCGCTGCGACCTGAGCGAGGCCGAGACCCAGGAGGAGTCGCTCGCGACCGTCGCCGCATACGCGGCCGCGAACCCCGGCACCGAATGGGTACTCGGCGGCGGCTGGTCGTTCGACCAGTTCCCCGGCGGCATGCCGACCCGGCAGATGCTCGACGCGGTCGTCCCCGACCGCCCGGTCTACCTCCAGGTCGCCGACGGCCACAGCGGCTGGGCGAACAGCCGTGCCCTGGAGATCGCCGGCCTGGACAAGAACTCCCCGGACCCGGCGGACGGCCGCCTCGAACGGGAAGCCGACGGCACCCCCGCCGGCGTCCTGCACGAAGGCGCGATGGGCCTGGTCGGCAAGCACACCCCGAACCCGACCCGCGAGGACTACCTCAAGGGCCTCGCCGACGGCCAGGCGTACCTGCACTCACTCGGCATCACCGCGTGGCAGGACGCCATCATCGGCGCCTTCGGCGGCTACAACGACCAGTACGACACCTACCTGGAGGCGGCCGAGAGCGGCCTGCTCACCGCCCGGGTCCGCGGCTGCCTCTGGTGGGACCGCGAACAGGGCGCCGAGCAGCTCGACTTCCTCCTCGACCGGCGCGCCCGCGGCACCGTCGGCCGGTTCTCGTGCGGCACGATCAAGCTGATGCAGGACGGCATCACCGAGAACTTCACCGCGGCGCTCGGCGAGTCGTACTTCGACGGCTGCGGCTGCCACACCGGCAACCAGGGCCTGTCGATGGTCGACCCGGTCCTCCTGCGCGACTACATCACGCTGCTCGACGCGCACGGCTTCCAGGTGCACTTCCACGCGATCGGCGACCGCGCCCTGACCGAGGTCCTCGACGCGGTGGCCGCGGCCCGCGCCGCGAACGGCTTCAACGACCTGCGCCACCACATCGCACACGTGCAGATCGTCGACCCGGCCGACATCCCGCGCTTCCGCGAACTCGACGTCGCGGTCAACATGCAGCCGCTGTGGGCCGCGTACGAGAAGCAGATGCACGAGCTGAACATCCCGTTCCTCGGCGAGAAGCGCGCCGCCTGGCAGTACCCGTTCCGGTCCTTCCAGGAGGCCGGCGCGGTGCTCGCCGCGGGCAGCGACTGGGCGGTGTCCACGCCGGACCCGATGGAAGGCATCCACGTCGCGGTCAACCGCCGCTACCCGGGCGCCGACGAGCCGGTGTTCCTCCCCGAGCAGCGGATCGACCTGGCCACCGCGCTTGCCGCGTACACCGCCGGGTCGGCGTACGTGAACCACCTCGACGAGACCGGCACCATCGAGGCCGGCAAGCTCGCCGACCTCGTGGTCCTGGACCGCGACCCGTTCGCCGGGCCGGCCGAGGAGATCCACGCGGCGAAGGCCGCGCTCACCTATGTCGAGGGCGACCGCGTCTACGCGGCCCCCGACGCCTGATTCCCCGGCGGGCGGCGGTTTCCGCTGCCCCCGCCCGCCGGTTCCAAAGCCCGCCCGGCACTCCGTGCCGGGCAGCCGCCACGCGGCGCGGACCTCGCGCGAGCCGCGGCACGCCAGGCACTAGGCTCGGCCGGGCAGACCTGCGCGCCGTTCGGGTGCCCGGAACCATCAAGGAGATGCTCGTGGCCGTCATCGACGTCGTCCATGCCAGGGAGATCCTCGACTCCCGTGGCAACCCCACGGTCGAGGTCGAGGTGATCCTCGACGACGGCAGCCAGGGCCGCGCGGCGGTCCCGTCCGGCGCGTCGACCGGCGCGTTCGAGGCCATCGAGCTGCGCGACGGCGACGAGGGCGTCTACGGCGGCAAGGGCGTCCAGAAGGCCGTCCTCGCGGTCGTCGAGCAGATCCAGACCGAGATCGTCGGCATCGAAGCGGACGAGCAGCGGATCGTCGACCAGACGATGATCGACCTCGACGCCACCCCGGACAAGTCCAACCTCGGCGCCAACGCGATCCTCGGCGTCTCGCTCGCCGTCGCGCACGCCGCCGCGGAGGCCTCCGGCCTCCCGCTGTTCCGCTACCTGGGCGGCCCGAACGCGCACGTGCTGCCGGTCCCGATGATGAACATCCTCAACGGCGGTGCCCACGCGGACACCAACGTCGACATCCAGGAGTTCATGATCGCGCCGATCGGCGCGGAGAGCTTCTCCGAGGCGCTGCGCTGGGGCACGGAGACGTACCACGCGCTCAAGTCCGTGCTGAAGGCCCGCGGCCTGGCCACCAGCATCGGCGACGAGGGCGGCTTCGCCCCCGACCTGCCGAGCAACCGCGACGCCCTCGACCTGATCCTCGAGGCGATCGGCAAGGCGGGCTTCGAGCCGGGCAAGGACATCGCCCTCGCGCTCGACGTCGCCGCGACCGAGTTCTACGACGACGGCTCGTACACCTTCGAAGGCGCGAAGAAGTCGTCCGCCGAGATGGCCGCGTACTACGCCGAGCTGGTCGCCGCGTACCCGCTCGTGTCGATCGAAGACCCGATGAACGAAGAGGACTGGGACGGCTGGAAGCAGCTGACCGACGCCCTCGGCGGCAAGGTCCAGCTGGTCGGCGACGACCTGTTCGTCACCAACCCGGCCCGCCTCGCCCGCGGCATCGAGTCCGGCACCGCCAACGCGCTGCTCGTCAAGGTCAACCAGATCGGCTCGCTCACCGAGACCCTGGACGCCGTGTCGCTCGCCCAGCGCAGCGGTTACCAGTGCATGATGAGTCACCGTTCGGGTGAGACCGAGGACACCACCATCGCGGACCTGGCCGTCGCCACCAACTGCGGCCAGATCAAGACCGGTGCCCCGGCCCGCTCCGAGCGCGTGGCCAAGTACAACCAGCTGCTGCGCATCGAGGAGGTCCTCGACGACGCGGCGGTCTACGCCGGCCGCGCCGCGTTCCCCCGCTTCAAGGCCTGATCGACCGACGCCCTAGCGACTGGGTGCGGGCCGGCCGCGCGGGATCCCGCGCGGCCGGCCCGAAGGCAGGGAGGACACGGTGTCCGAGCCGGGCGGCGGACGGACGGGCAAAGGGACCGGCGGCAGCGTTCGCACGGCCCCCCGGACGGGACGGCCGGCGGGGGCCAGACCTGCGGGCACCGGCGCGCCGGACGCGAAGAAGCCGCGCCGCCGCCTCGTCGTCACCTGGGGCGGCGCCAAGGGCCGCCCGAACCGGCTGACCGGCCGCGCGGGCATCCTCGCGCTGGTGCTGTGCACCCTGGCGATCGCCCTCGTGGTCCCGGTGAAGCAGTACCTCAACCAGCGGCAGGAACGCGTCGACCTGCGCGAGCAGACCAAGAAGCACGAGCAGGAAGTCGCCCGCCTGCAAGCGGAGATCGAACGCTGGAAGGACCCGGCGTACGTCCGCCAGCAGGCCCGCAAGGACCTGCACTACGTGAACCCGGGGGACACCCAGTACTCGGTGGTGCCGCCGCCGAGCGCCACGCCGAGCCCGGGCGCGAGCGGGGGACCGAAGGGGAGCATGCCGAGCCAGTTGTGGGATTCGGTGAAGAGCGCCGACGCAACGCCGCCGGCCAAGACCGCCCCGACGGGACCGCCGCCGGCCCCCGCCGAGAGCATCGGCGACTCCCGCAGTTCCCGGAGATAGCCCACCCGCCGCGAGCCCGCACCCCTCGCCTCGAAAATCGGAAATACTGCACAGCATGGATCAGCAGGACGTCGCCGCCGTCACCGCTCAGCTCGGACGTACTCCCCGCGGTCTCCGCGGGGTTGCCCACCGCTGCCCGTGCGGCCTGCCGGACGTGGTCGAGACCGCGCCCCGCCTCGAAGACGGCAGCCCCTTCCCGACGATGTACTACCTGACGTGCCCCCGCGCCGCGTCCGCGATCGGCACGCTGGAGTCCGACGGGATGATGCGCGAGATGAACGAACGGCTCGCCGCCGACGCCGACCTGGCGGCCCGCTACCGGGCCGCGCACGAGGACTACATCAAGCGCCGCGACGCGATCGACGTCCTGGCGGGCTTCCCGTCCGCGGGCGGCATGCCCGACCGGGTCAAGTGCCTGCACGTGCTCGTCGCGCACTCGCTGGCCGCCGGGCCGGGCGTCAACCCGCTCGGCGACGAGGCGATCGCCGCGCTGCCCGAGTGGTGGATGAAGGGCCCGTGCGTCTGCGCCGAACCGGCCGAACCGGCCGAACCGGCTGAACCGGCCGAACCGACCGAGACCACCGACGGGGGCACGGCGTGACCACCGAACGCGTCGCCGCGATCGACTGCGGCACCAACTCCATCCGCCTCCTGGTCGCCGACCTCGATCCGGAGACCGGCGCGCTCACCGACCTCGACCGCCGCATGGAGATCGTCCGGCTCGGCCAAGGCGTCGACAAGACCGGCCGCCTCGCCCCCGAGGCGCTCCAGCGCACGTTCGCCGCGTGCCGCTCCTACCGCGAGGCGATCCGCGCCCTCGGCGCCGACCGGCTGCGCTTCGTGGCCACCAGCGCGAGCCGCGACGCGGAGAACCGCGACGAGTTCCGTGCGGGCGTGCGCGAACTCCTCGGTGTCGAGCCCGAGGTCATCACCGGCGACGAGGAGGCCAACCTCTCCTTCACCGGCGCGACCCGCGAGCTGACCGGCACCGCCGGCCTGGACACCCCCTACCTGGTCGTGGACATCGGCGGCGGCTCGACCGAGTTCGTGCTCGGCGCGGACCGCGTGGAAGCGGCGCGCTCCGTGGACATCGGCTGCGTCCGCATGACCGAGCGCCACTTCACCGCGGATCCGCCCACCGCCGACCAGATCGCCGCCGCGAAGGCGGACATCGACGCCGCGATCGACCTGGCCGCCAAGAGCGTCCCGCTGGACCGCGCGGAGACCCTGGTCGGCCTCGCCGGCTCGGTCACCACGGTCGCGGGCATCGCGCTGGCGCTGCCGGAGTACGACTCCACCCGCATCCACCACGCCCGGCTCACCGCCGGGCAGGTCGCCGAGGTCGCCGCCCGGCTGCTCGCGACGAGCCACGACGAGCGCGCCGCGATCCCGGTCCTGCACCCGGGCCGTGTCGACGTCATCGCGGCCGGCTCGCTGGTGCTGCAGACGATCATGGAGCGGGTCGGCGCGCGCGAAGTCGTGGTCTCCGAACACGACATCCTCGACGGCATCGCCTGGAGCGTCCTCGGCTGAGCCCCGCGGCCCACTGCGGGGGACCGCCGAACACCCGTCCGGAAGGCCCGGAATCCCACCTCGTGGGACTCCGGCCGGAATTGTTTGTGAAACTCTTCACATGGCACTCGGGCAAACTTTTCGTCACTTTGCCACTAAGTGACTTTGTGAAAGCTTTCTCGATCACCCCGGCGGATCGGTTGACTGCGTCACGTATCCCGTCCACGCGGCCATGGCGCGGATCACGTAACCGCCGGGAGCGCCCCGCGCGTGTGGATCGTTGCAGGTCATAACCCTCGTCGGGGGCCGGGTTGCGATCACAAGGCGCAGCCGCCCTCCCGCCCGGACAACCGCAGGCGCACCCCGCCGAAAACAAAAACGCGCAGGGTATCACAGGCGTGCCCGAGGCCTGCCAGCGGGCTCCCGGCAGGGCGTCGCGGTGCTCCGGGATACTTCCCTACATGAGCAGCTCCACGGATCAGCCTCGCATCCTCGTCGTCGGTGGCGGGTACGTCGGCCTGTACGCCGCGCAGCGCATCCTCAAGAAGATGCGCTACAACGAGGCGACCGTGACGGTCGTTGACCCGCGGTCGTACATGACGTACCAGCCCTTCCTCCCCGAGGCCGCGGCGGGAAGTCTGTCGCCGCGCCACGTCGTCGTCCCGCTGCGCCGCGCCCTGCCCAAGGCCGATGTCGTGACCGGGCGGGTCACCACCATCGACCAGGACACCAAGGTCGCCCGCATCGAGCCGCTCGTGGGTGAGGCGTACGACCTGAAGTTCGACTTCCTGGTCATCGCCCTCGGCTCGATATCCCGCACGTTCCCGATCCCCGGCCTTGCCGAGAACGGCATCGGCTTCAAGACGATCGAAGAAGCCATCGCGCTGCGGAACCACGTCCTGGGGCAGCTCGACGTCGCCGACTCCACGACCGACCCGGAGATCCGCCGCAAGGCACTCACCTTCGCGTTCGTCGGCGGCGGCTTCGCCGGCATCGAAGCGCTCGCCGAGATCGAGGACATGGCGCGCGATGCGGTGAAGTACTACAAGAACATCAGCCGCGACGACATGCGCTTCATCATGGTCGAGGCGATGCACCGCATCCTCCCCGAGGTCGGCGACGAACTCGGCAAGTGGACGCTCAAGAAGCTCAAGGAACGCGGCATCGAGTTCTACCTCGAGACCTCGCTCCAGTCCTGCGTCGACAAGCACTGCGTGCTGTCCGACGGCACCGAGTTCGACGCGAGCACCATCGTGTGGACCGCGGGCGTCAAGCCCAACCCGGCGCTCGCCGAGTTCGGCCTGCCGCTCGGCCCGCGCGGCCACGTCGACACCCGCCCGACCCTGCAGGTCACCGGCATGGACCACGTGTTCGCGGCCGGCGACAACGCGCAGGTGCCGGACCTCGCCGCGGGCGAGGGCGCCTGGTGCCCGCCGAACGCGCAGCACGCGGTGCGCCAGGCGAAGCAGCTCGGCGACAACGTGATGAGCGTGATGCGCGGGTTCCCGCCCAAGGAGTACCGCCACAAGAACCTCGGCGCGGTCGCGGGCCTCGGCCTGCACAAGGGCGTCGCGATCATGATGGGCAAGTTCAAGCTCAAGGGCCTGCCCGCGTGGCTGTTCCACCGCACGTACCACATGTACGCGATGCCGACGTTCAACCGGAAGACGCGCATCGTCGCGGACTGGACGCTCGCGATGTTCTTCCGCCGCGAGATCGTCTCGCTCGGCTCCATGGAGCACCCGCGCGACGAGTTCGCCGAGGCCGCGCTGCCGCCAGCACCGAAGAAGGAAGAAGCCGGCAAGACGATCTGATCATCGTCACGTCAGCCGACCGCGCGTTTCGCTGACTCGCCGTCAGGGCCCGTATCCCGGAAGGGGTACGGGCCCTTTCGCGTTTCCCGGTAGGCCCGGTGCGACCGGGCAAACGACTGAATCGAGCGTCATTTGCGGTGATCAGGGGCAATGTACCCACGGGTGGCCTCCCGGCCGTCCGGGTCCGTCCCCGTCCCCGCGGCGCGCAGCGGGAGTGAGGCGAGAACGCAGTGAGCACGACGAGCACCGGTCCGAAGCACACCGACGAGACGCGCCACGGCGACCCGGCGGAGAAAACCCCGGCGCCCCAGGGGCGTTCCGCATCACCGGCGCCGCCGGCGGCGGACCGCTGGCCCGGCCTGGCGGAGGTTCCCGACGTACCCGCGCGCGCCCGGGTGGCGCGGCGGATCTTCCGGCACGCGGTGCGCAAGCTCCGGGTGCGGGTCCATCTCCCCGGCGGGAAGATCATGGGCGCCGGCGGGTTCGGCGACCCGGTCATGCGCATCGCCCGCCCCGACGAGTTCTACGCCCGGATCGGCGCCGGCGGCCTGATCGGCTTCGGCGAAGCGTGGATGACCGGCGCATGGGACGCCGACGACCCGGCGGGCGTCCTCACCGTGTTCGCCCGCAAGCTGCCCGAGCTGGTCCCCGCGCCGCTGCAGAAGCTGCGCCGCTGGGCGCTCGCGGTGCGCCCCGCGGACGAGGAGAACACCCCGTCCGGCGCGCGCGGCAACATCAGCCGGCACTACGACCTGTCGAACGACCTGTTCGCGTTGTTCCTCGACCCGTCGATGACCTACTCCTCGGCGCTGTTCGCGCCGGGCGACGACCTGCCCGCCGCGCAGCACCGCAAGATCGACGCGGTGCTGGACGCGGCCGCCGTCGGCGAGGGCACCCGGGTCCTGGAGATCGGCACGGGCTGGGGCGAACTCGCACTGCGGGCCGCGGCGCGCGGCGCCGAGGTCGTCACGATCACGTTGTCCGAGGAACAGCGCACACTCGCGCGCCGCCGTTTCGAGGAGGCCGGGTACGCGGACCGCATCGAGGTCCGGCTGTGCGACTACCGCGAAGTGACCGGCACCTACGACGCGGTGGTCAGCGTCGAGATGATCGAAGCGGTGGGGGAGCGCTACTGGCCCGCGTACTTCGCCGCGATCGACCGGGCACTCGCGCCGGGCGGCCGCGCGTGCGTGCAGTCCATCACCATGTCCGACGAGCGCATGCGCGCGGCGCGCGACACGTGGACGTGGATGCACAAGTACATCTTCCCGGGCGGCCTCATCCCCTCGCCCGAGGCGATCGGCGGCGCGTTGGAGAAGCACACGCGGCTGCGCGTCGTGCAGCGCCGCGATTTCGGGCCGCATTATGCGGAGACGCTGCGCGTGTGGCGGGAGCGATTCCTGGCCGAAGGCGCAGCGGTCGACGCGCTCGGGTTCGACGCGACGTTCCGGCGGATGTGGGAGTTCTACCTGGCGTACTGCGAGGCCGGGTTCCGGTCCGGTTACCTCGGCGTCGCGCAGTTCACGCTGGCCCGCGGCGTGCGCTGACCGGCGATCCGGGGACCGGGTACGGCGGCACCGCGCGCGGGTGCCGCCGTGCCTCGGCGGCCGGTATTCGTCCAGGTCACGAACTTGTGGTCAACAGGGTGCTGTCTTGCCGCTACGCTCGGCATCGCGCCCGGATGGTGGAACGCAGACACGGCGAGCTTAAACCTCGCTGGCCGCACGGCCGTGCCGGTTCGAGTCCGGCTCCGGGCACCGGATGAAAGAGGCCCTGACCTGGGGAAACGCTGCCGACGCCGCCACGTCGGACCAGGTTCCCGGCAGTGCCCCGAGGCGCCCGAAGGCAGCCCGTCCGGTCCTCTTCCCGTGCCCGCCTCCGGCCTTCCGGCGGCGCGCCGGCCCCCTCCCGGCCTCCCCGACCCGCCCGGCGCCCCCGATCTTCCATAGAAGACCTGATGCCGGTGCCTCGCCGCACCGATGACTGGTACGTCACAGGTCCGCCACGGCCCGTTCCGGGGCCCGCCTCCGCGGCACAAACGGGACTTGCCGTACGTTGTCTGTTCCGGGTCCGTTCGGGTTCCGACTTGCGGGTCCGCTTCGAGTACATCTCGAGGATGGGGCAAGGATCCTGCTTGAGGATCCCCCAAACGGCTTTACTAACCGATTACTCTTGACCCACGACCCCACACATACGCAGGGGCATGGAGGAGTTGACATGAGGAGCAGCAACCCGGTCCTCTCGCGGCGGGGGGCATTCGGGGCGCCGCAGGCCGGGCAGCAGGCGCCGCAGTACGGCGCGCCCTATGCGCAGCCGTCCGGCACCGGCAACCCGTTCGGCGGCAACGGCGCGCAGCACGCGCAGCCCGCGTCGGCCGACCAGCTGAACCAGATGTACCACCAGCAGTCCGCGGGCCCGCTGCAGACGGGCCGCATGACGATGGACGACGTGGTCGCCAAGACCACGATCTCGCTGCTGGTGCTTCTGGTGGGCGCGGCCCTCGGCTGGGCGTTCATCCCGTTCGAGAACTTCGCCTGGGCCGGTGCCGCCGCGCTCCTGGCGTTCGGCGTGTACCTCGTGCTGATCTTCAAGCGCGCGGTCTCCCCGGCTCTGGTGCTCGCCTACGCGGCACTCGAAGGTGTGTTCATCGGTGCGGTGAGCCACGCCTTCGAGTCCATGTACAGCGGCATTGTGGTCCAGGCCGTGCTCGGCACCGGCGGTGTCTTCCTGGGCATGCTGTGGGCCTACAAGTCGGGCCGTGTACGGGTGACCGCCCGTGCCACCCGAATCTGGTTCGCGATCGCCATCGGCTTCCTGACCGTGGCGCTCGTCGACGCGGTCGTCGTGCTGGCCGGCGGCGGCGACGGCATCGGCATCAACGAGGGCCCGATCGGCATCGTGTTCGCGCTCGTCGGCCTCGGCCTCGGCGCGTTCTTCCTGGCGCTGGACTTCCACGAGGCGGAGCAGCTCGTGGCGGCCGGTGTCCCGGAGCGCGAGTCGTGGCGCTGCGCGTTCGGCCTGGTGCTGGCGCTGGTGTGGATCTACACCTACCTGCTGCGCCTGCTGGCCATCCTGCGCGACTAGCGTGCGGCCCGGAGTTCCTTCCGGGAGTTCCTTCCGGACGTGACGGAGGCGGCGGTCCCTGCGGGGACCGCCGCCTCCGGCGTTTCCGAGCACTTCTCGTGGACTCGTGGAAGGGGCGGGACGGGACGGGCGTCTCCGACTCAGCGTTGGCCTCGCGACCAGCGGCGCCGGTCGTGCTCGCGCATGATGGCGAGGGCGTGGCCGTGCGCGACGCCGTGTTCGTCCTGAAGCCAGTGAACCCTGTCCTCGAAGCGCGAGAAACAGGGTCCGTCGTCGATTTCCTTGAACCACTGCGGGAGTTCGCGGCCGGTGACGGCCGGGACCCGCGCGAGGAGGTTCTGGTGCGTCTCTTCGGAGAAGTGCAAGGACATAAGCGCCTCCGGTGAGCGTTCCGTGTCCCGAGCGTGCATGACGGGGGAACGGTTGGCAACTGCTCGGAGCGCATCCGCCCGAGGAATCCCCGAACGGTACGCTCCGGATATGTCCTCCCTCCCCGATCGACAGCCAGGGAAACCGACCCCGGCGGCTCCGAATTCGGCGTCGGGCCCGGCTGCGGCGGACGGCACCCCGGACCCGGCCGTGCTGGCCCGCGCGGTGCGGCGGCTGGCCGACCGGTACCGGCACTTGTCGGAGTCGCGGCTGCGGGCACGGATCGACCCGGATGGGGACGACGGGGTGACCCGGGCGGCGCTGGGGCTCGCTTTGTCACGTCGGCTGGCTGAGCTTGGCGATAAGCCGGCGGCGGTGGAGGTCCCGGACTTGGGGATGTTCGCCGTCGGGGATCAGATCGCGGTGACGGGGCTCGACTTGGTGCGGGGGTTGCAGGCGGCTTGGGGGGAGCCGGGTGCGGAAGGGGCGTTGGCGGAGGCTTTGGCGGCGGTGCGCGAGGTTGCCGCGCTGGTGTGAGACGAGGGCGGCGCCTCAAAGGGCCCTCCCTCCTCCCACCTTCTCTGGGATTCGGTCTCACGCAGAAGGCCCCTCCCCCGCCCCCTCCGCCATCGGAGCCCGGAAGCCCGACACCCCCAGCCTGCCCCGACCACGCCACCCACCGCACCCCAGCTTGTGGACAATCGGCTCAGCTTCCCGGCCTCGCATAAACCCGGTCGGCCAAGCAGTAAGCCGTGCTGCCCCCCACCAGGAACGTCAGCGACCGCCCGCTGCCGACCTCGGACGTGCCGAGCAGGCGCACTTCCTGTCCCTGCTCGAGTGCGGCCGCTATGCGCGCGGCGATCTCCCGGTCGGCGGGCATCACCACGAGCGATCCGCCGTCGGCGAAGTCGAACACGTCGAGCCCGCCCGCGGTCCCGGAGCGCAGTCCGGTGACAGCCGTGCGGCGCGCGGCCAGGCTCAGCAGGTGGGCGCCGGTGAGCTGGGGCGGCAGCATCGGCGCGAGGCCCTGCGAGGGGTGCGGGGTGGTGGAGCGCAGCGGCGGAAAGGCGTCGGCGTCGGCCGGTACCGCCTCGGGGGCGGCCTCCGCCTCGGCGAGCACGCCTTCGGCGTCCTCCTCGGCGTCGGCGCCGAGTTCGGGCCCGCGGGCATCCGCGTGGGAGTCCCGGGCTTCGGGTACGAACACCGGCGCGAACTCCTCGTTCCGGGCGTCCGCCGCATGGCGTGCGTCCCGCACGCGTCGGACGCGCCGCACGGCGGCGGTGAGCCCGGCGGCGCAGGCGGCGGCGATCACGGCGGGGACGACGTACGGAGACATGCGGGAACCCGGACCCTTCGCTGGCGTGGCGGTCGGCGCTCCGCCGGAGGTGGTGCAGGTGTCCGGGGGAGTGGTTCCAGGTTCGCCCGCCGGAGCGGGTCGATTGCAGGGTGCGACGGCCCGACCTCGCCGGGACTTTCGGCGGCGGATGGGTGCCCGGTCTGGGAATGCCCGCCGGACGCGGCGAAGCCCGCCCGAGAAACTGCTGCTCGGACGGGCTTCGCCGGTGGTGCTATGCGGTGCGGTGCCGCGGGACCTTCGGTCTGCCGTGGCCCGCGGGGTACGCGGGAAAAACAGGGGGAGCAGGGACCGCGGGGGTCAGCTCAGGCGCTCGAGCACCATCGCCATGCCCATGCCGCCGCCGACGCACATGGTCTCCAGGCCGAACTGCTTGTCGTGCCACTGCAGCGAGTTGATCAGCGTGCTGGTGATGCGCGCGCCGGTCATGCCGAACGGGTGGCCGATCGCGATGGCGCCGCCGTTGACGTTGACCTTGTCGAGCTCGAAGCCGAGGTCCCGGTAGGACGGGATGACCTGCGCGGCGAACGCCTCGTTGATCTCGACGAGGTCGATGTCGTTCGTGGTCAGGCCCGCGCGCTGCATCGCCAGGCGGGAGGCCTCGACCGGGCCGTAGCCCATGATCTCCGGCGAGAGGCCGGTCACCGCGGTGGACACCACGCGGGCGAGCGGGGTCAGGCCCAGCTCGCGGGCCTTGGTGTCGGACATGACGACCACGGCCGCGGCACCGTCGTTCAGCGGGCACGCGTTGCCCGCGGTGACCGTGCCGTCGGGGCGGAACACCGGCTTGAGCTGCGACACGGCTTCCAGCGTGGTGCCCGGGCGCGGGCCGTCGTCGGCGCTGACGACCGTGCCGTCGGGCAGCGTGACCGGGGTGATGTCCTTGGCCCAGAAGCCGTTGGCGATGGCCTTCTCGGTGAGGTTCTGCGAGCGGACCGCGAACTCGTCCTGCTCGGCGCGCGTGATGCCCTTGAGCTGGGCCAGGTTCTCCGCGGTGAAGCCCATGCCCATGTAGACGTCGGGCAGCAGGCCCGACTCGCGCGGGTCGGCCCAGGTGTCGCCGTTCTCGACCGAGGCGACGGTGCGCGCCATGGCGTCCGCGAACAGCGGGTTCTTGGTGTCCGGGATCGAGTCGCTGCTGCCCTTGCCGCGCGTGGAGGTGACGACCTCGACACCGGCCGAGATGAAGACGTCGCCCTCGCCCGCCTTGATGGCGTGCATGGCCATGCGGGTCGTCTGCAGCGACGACGAGCAGTAGCGGGTGATCGTGGTGCCGGGCAGGTGGTCGAAGCCGAGCATGACGGCCAGGTTGCGGCCCATGTTGAAGCCCTGCTCGCCGCCGGGGAGGCCGCAGCCGAGCATCAGGTCGTCGATGTCGCGCGGGTCGAGCGAGGGCACCTTGTCGAGCGCGGCCTTGACCATGAGCGCGGCGAGGTCGTCGGGACGGGTGTCCTTGAACGAGCCCTTGAAGGCACGGCCGATCGGGGAGCGCGCGGTGGCGACGATGACTGCTTCGGGCATGGGAAACTCCTTGGCCGTCGGTACGAGGACGCAGGGGAGGTCTCTCGTCTGAGCTGAAGCTACTTCCTGGTAGTCGCGGTGGCGAGGGGCTCCCGGGATTCCCGGGGTGCGATCTGTCCCACGTCGCCTCCTGACGGTCAGTCAGATCAGGCTACTCGACGCGGGCTCGGCCACCTCGTCCGCCTCCGCCGGGGACGGCTCCGGCTCGGCGATCTGCTTCCGGCGGCGGTGCCGCAGCAGCGCCCAGCGCCCGCGCGGACCGCGCTCGGCGCCCGCGACCTGCGTGCCCGCGACCTCGGTGCCGCCTTCCTCGACGGCCTCGACGGCCGCCACCGCGATCGGCAGCACGCCTTCGCCGCGGAAGCTGTCCGGGCGCTCCTCGTCGAGCGGCCACAGGTCGAGCGCCGCGCACACCGACGGCAGGATCGCCATCGCGGCGGTCGCGTAGCCCTTCTCGGACGGGTGGAAGCGGTCCGGCCCGAACAGCTCGCCCGGCCGCGCGGCGAACTCCGGACCGAGCAGCGAGCCGATCGACACGGTGCGCCCGCCCGCCTCGACCACCGCGATGGTCTGCGCCGCGGCCAGGCTGCGGCTCCACTGCCGGGCGATGTAGCGCAGCGGCTGCGCGATGGGCTCGATCGTGCCCAGGTCCGGGCACGTCCCGACGACGACCTCGCAGCCGGACGCGAGCAGCCGACGGGTGGCCTGCTCCAGCCGCCGCACCGAGTCGGCGGGGCGGACCTGGTGTGTCACGTCGTTCGCGCCGACCATGATGAGCGCGACCTCGGGCTCGGCGGCCAGCGCCAGCGTAGTCTGCCGCTCGAGGTCCGCGGACTGCGCACCGGACTTGGCGACGTTGACGAGCTGCACCGGGCGTTCGGCGACCGCGGCCAGGCCGCCCGCGATCAGCGCGCCGGGCGTCCGCAGCGGATCGGACACGCCCAGGCCGGCCGCCGACGAGTCGCCGATCACCGCGAAGCGGATGGGGCTGCCGGGGTTGTCCGGATCGGAGGGGGAGAGCGGCAGCGACCCGTAGACCCCGTCCGCGGTCGGCGGTTCGCCGACCGGTTCGCCTACCGTGCGCCGGGCGATCCGCGCCTCGGTATACAGCAGCGCCACCATCGCGCCGGTCAGCACGCCCACTCCGCCGCCGCCGAACGCCGCCGCAGCGGCGATCCGCCGCGCGGTCCTGGTGCGGATCATCTAACCCCCGCTTCGGTGGTGAGCTGCCGGTGAGCTGCCGTGCTCCGACCCTAACCGACGGTCACGACGGGGGATTCCCGCGAACGGCCGCGAAGCGCGCGTGGAGCCGCACCGCGGCGGATATTTCGCCCTAAGGTGTCCGTTGACCGGTGATCCCGGAAACCCCCTGCCGACCAGGCCCAAGGATGCGAAGGAGCCCCGTGCGCTACGTCGACTCGATGCTCGATCTGATCGGCGACACCCCGCTGGTCAAGCTCACCGGCGTCACCGAAGGACTGCGGGCCACCGTGCTGGCCAAGGTGGAGTACTTCAACCCCGGCGGCTCGGTGAAGGACCGTATTGCGGTGCGCATGATCGACGCCGCGGAGGCGTCCGGGCAGCTCAAGCCGGGCGGCGTCATCGTCGAGCCGACCTCCGGAAACACCGGCGTGGGCTTGGCCATGGTCGCCCAGCAGCGCGGGTACCGCTGCATTTTCGTGTGCCCCGACAAGGTGAGCACCGACAAGATCAACGTGCTGCGCGCGTACGGCGCCGACGTGGTGGTGTGCCCCACCGCCGTCGACCCGGCGCACCCGGACTCCTACTACAACGTGTCCGACCGCCTGGTGCGTGAGACGCCCGGCGCGTGGAAGCCCGACCAGTACTCCAACCCGCACAACCCCGAGTCGCACTACGTGGCGACCGGCCCGGAGATTTGGGAGCAGACCGACGGCCGGATCACCGCGTTCGTCGCGGGCGTCGGCACCGGCGGCACGATCAGCGGCACCGGGCGCTTCCTCAAGGAGGTGTCCGACGGCAAGGTGAAGGTGATCGGCGCCGATCCGGAGGGCTCGGTGTACTCGGGCGGCAGCGGGCGCCCCTATCTGGTCGAGGGCGTCGGCGAGGACTTCTGGCCGACCGCCTACGACGCGGCGGTGCCCGACGAGATCATCGCCGTGTCCGACCGCGACTCGTTCCTCATGACCCGGCGCCTGGCCCGCGAGGAAGGCCTGCTGGTCGGCGGCTCGTGCGGCATGGCGGTGGTGGCGGCGCTGCGCGCGGCCGAGACCATGGGCCCGGACGACGTCGTCGTGGTGCTGCTGCCGGACTCCGGCCGCGGCTACCTCTCGAAGATCTTCAACGACGAGTGGATGGCCGACCACGGCTTCCTGGAGGCCGGGCCCGGCGAGGCCAAGGTCGCCGACGTGCTGTCCCGCAAGCAGGGCGACCTGCCCGCGCTGGTGCACGTCCACCCGGACGAGACGGTCGGCGAAGCGATCGGCATCCTGCGGGAGTTCGGGGTCAGCCAGATGCCGGTGGTGAAGCCCGGCGCGGGGCATCCCGACGTGATGGCCGCCGAGGTGGTCGGCAAGATCGCCGAACGCGACCTGCTGGACGCCCTGGTGGCCGGCCGCGCGGTGTCCGGCGACCCGCTGGAGAAGCACATGTCCGCACCGATGCCGGTGGTCGGCTCCGGCGAATCCGTGGCCCGGCTCGCCGCGGTGCTGGAGAGCGCGGACGCGGCGCTCGTCCTGGTGGACGGCAAGCCGCAGGGCGTGGTCACCCGCCAGGACCTGTTGGGACACCTGGCGGGCAACTGACATGCCGGTGTAGCCCGCGCGTAATACGTGCGGGGCAAGGTTGATCACGTGCCCGAACCCGCACGGAGGTGATCAACCATGGCGCTGTGGCGTGTCCGCGCGCAGGTCGACGACGATCCCGGACGGCTGGCCCGACTCGCGTCGGTGCTGGCCGCCCGGGACGCGAACGTGCTGGGGCTGAACGTCCAGGCCTGCGAACGCGGCCCGGTCGACGAGTTCTTCGTGCACGCCCCGGCGGGCGTCGCGGCCGCCGACCTGGAGGACGGCCTCACCGCGGCGGGCGGCCGGGGCGTCGTCGCGGTGCCTGCCGACGCGCACGAACTCGTCGACGGCCCCACCAAAGCCCTCGTGCTCGCCGCGCACTTGCTGGCCCACCCCGACGCCCTGCCGCAGGCCCTCGCCGAACTCCTCGGCGCGCACGAGGCCTGCTGGATCGGCGCCGAGACGTCCCTGACCGGCGTCTACACCGGTGACCCGGACGTGCTGTTCGTGCCGGTGCCGGACGGCCGCGCGGTGCGCGTGGCGCGGCCCGGCATGCCGTTCACGATGACCGAGGCGGCCCGCGCCGCGGCGCTGGCCCGCATCCCGTCCGAGGCGCCGCTGCCGCCGCCCGCGTCCACCGGCACGTGGCTGCTGCTCGCGGACGGCACCGAGGTGCTGGTGCGGCCCGGCCGCGCCGACGACGTCGAAGGCGTGCAGCGCATGCACGACCGCTGCTCCGCGGAAAGCCGCCGGCTGCGCTACTTCACCGCCATCCCGCGGCTGCCGCGGGCCGCCTTGGAACGCCTGCTCGTGCCGCGGGCCGGCGTCACCCTGGTCGCGGTCCGTCCGGACGGCGGCATCGGCGCGGTCGGTTCGCTGCTGCACACCACGGAGCCCGGCAGCGGCGAACTCGCCCTCCTCGTCGAGGACGCGTGGCAGGGCCGCGGTGTCGGCACCGCGATGCTGCGCCGCCTCGGCTCGCTCGCGCAGGCCCGCGGGCTGGCCGAGCTGCGCGCCCATGTGCTGCCCGGGAACCGGCGGATGCTGGGCGTCTTCGACCGGGCGGGCCTCACCGGGCGCCGCACGTTCGAGGACGGCGTGGTCCGGGTCAGCGTTCCGGTCGTGCCGTCGGGCGCGCCGCGCCGGTGCGCGTGACGGCGCGTCACCCGGAAGGTCCCGTCCGTCGCGCCACTAGGCTCCTCGGCATGGACACCGCACCTGTTTCCGAGAGCCCCCAGTTCATCCGGCTGAGCCTGGACATCGTCCTGGAGGTCACCGACGAGGGGCTCCTGCGCGCGGCCGCGCTGGAGGCCGTCAAGGGCGACGAGGACCTGTCCGCCGAGGAGCGCAACGACGCCGTCGCGGCGATCGAGGCGGACCTCGCCGAGTCCGTCTCCTACCTGATCGACCCGTTCCGCCTCGTCGCGGAGGTGCCGGGCACCGAACTCAGCGAGGCGGGCTGGCAGTCCGAGGGCGCCGAGTACGTCCCCGAGGACGACGACGAGGCGGCCGACGACGAGGACTGAGCCGCCGCGGGCCCGGATCGGCGGCCGTTGACGCAGCCACGCGACGCGCGGTTGCCCGGCGCCGCCGACTCCGTCCCAACGAGTGAATCGCGCCCAAAGGCGTGCCCCGCTTGGGGGTCCTTCGTTGTCCTGGATGCCGCGCGGGTTCGTCGCGTGGCACTGCGACATGGAGGAACTATGAACACGGTCAAGAAGGCGGTCTTCGTTTCCGCCGCCGCCGGCGGTCTCCTGGCCGGTGGCATCGGTGCTGCCTACGCGAGCGCCGGCGCCGACGGTGCCGCCACCGGCTCCCCGGGTGTGCTGTCGGGCAACGTCGTCCAGGTTCCGGTCCACGTGCCGGTCAACGTGTGCGGCAACACGGTCAACGTGATCGGCCTGCTGAACCCCACGTTCGGCAACACCTGCATCAACCACGGCTGACGCAGCGCCGTCCCGGCCCATGGGCCACAGCGAACGGCGGGTACCGGAAGGGGACATCCACTCCCCGGTCCGGCACCCGCCGTTCGGCGTCTTCGTGTTCCCGCCTGGCGTGCGCGCTTTTTCAGCCGCGCCGCGGTCGTGCGTCAGGCGTGTGTGCCGCCGTCGATGCGCAGCGTCGTGCCGGTGACGAACTTGCCGTCCTCGGAGGCCAGCGCGGCGATCATGCCGGCGATGACGTCCGGGTGCGCCATGCCTTCGCCGATGATCGGCATGAGCTTGCCGAACAGCTCCCACTCGGCGTCCGCGGGCACCTGGTTGGGGGTGTCGTCGACGATGCCGCTGGAGATGCTGCCCGGCGCGACGCACAGCGCGCGCAGGCCCTGGCGGCTGTACTCCAGGGCGATCGCGTGGGTGAACGCGTCGACGCCGCCCTTGCTCGCCGCGTACGCCGCCATGTACGGGTGCGCGAACGAGGCGGACGTGGAGCTGAAGTTGACGATGACGGCGCCCTCGCCGGTCTCCAGCAGCGCGGGCAGCGCGGCCTTCGTCATGAGGAACGTGCCGGTCAGGTTGATGTTGATGATCTGGTTCCACACGTCGAGCGAGAACTCGTGGGTGTGGCCGGCGCGCAGGATGCCCGCCGCGTTGACCAGCACGTCGAGGCCGCCGAGGCGGGCGACGGTCTCCGCGACGCCTTCGCTGACGGACGCCTCGTTCGACACGTCGAGGACGGCGGTCGACAGCTTCGCGGCGACACCCGCTTCCTCGGCCATCGCGCGGGTCTTCTCCAGACCGTCGGCGTTCACGTCCACCGCGTGCACGGTGCCGGCCTCGCGCAGCAGGCGCAGCACGGTGGCCTGGCCGATCCCCGAGCCGCCGCCGGTGACGATGATGCGCCGATCCTGGAACCTCTCCACTGCTTCCTCCTCGCCTGGGACGACCTGCGGCCGCCCGGTGGTGTGCCCCCATCACATGCGCAGAAGAGCGCCGGTTCAAGAGCCGTCTCCCGCGAATTGAAACACGTTTCACCCGGGGGGCGGCGAGGCCCTGCGGCGGCCGATCCGCATTGGGATGATTTTCCGGGGAATGTCCGGGCGGGATCGGGGGAATGTCTTGTTCTCGTACCCGCGACGCCGTACGGCAAGGAGAGAGACCCCATGGCAGAGCGCATGGACAAGCCCGCCGACCAGAGCCCCCCGGCGCGGCGCGACTCCCATTCGGTGCAGGTCTCGGCGCTGGCGTCGGACAAGGGGCGCACCGCCATCGCCGACTCGGTGGTCGCGAAGATCTCCGGCGTGGCCGCCCGCGAGATCCCCGGCGTCCACGCGCTCGGCAAGGGCGTGTCCCGGGCCTTCGCGTCGATGCGCCAGCGCGTGCCGGGCGGCAAGCCCAACGTGGCGCAGGGCGTGAGCGTCGAGGTCGGCGAGCGCCAGTGCGCCGTCGACCTGGTGATCATCGTCGAATACGGCGTGGCCATCGCCGAAGTCGCCCACGCGGTACGGGAGAACGTCATCGACTCGGTCGAGCGCATGACGGGCCTCGAAGTCGTCGAGGTCAATCTGTCCGTCGACGACGTGCACATCGACAGCGACGACGACAAGGCCCCCGGACGCTCGCTGGAGTAGCCGCAGCCGCGCGGATGGGCCCCCGGAGGCTGCTCCGGGGGCCCATCCGCGCGTGCGTGGAGCCTGCGGGTGTGATTCGGCCGTGCGGCGTCAGGTGTCGAACGGCGGCGGGCCGAGGATCTCGTAGCCCGCGCGGTGCGCCGCGTCGGTGACCGCCGCACTGGTGGCTTCGTCGAGCGGCACATCCGCCACGTCCGCGGCGAAGTCCTCGAACCCGGACGGCGCGGTCAGCTGGAGCAGCCGCGCGGTGTCCGACACCACCCGGAACGCGTGCGGCACGCTGTGCGGCAGGAACGCGAAGCCGCCCGGCGCCAGTTGCCACCGGACGTCCCCGCAGGCCACCTCGATCGCCCCGTCGACGAGGTAGAACGCCTCGTCCTCGATGTGGTGGACGTGCAGCGGCGGCGCGTACCCGAGCTCCAGCCGCTGTTCGAACAGGGTGTACTCCAAGGTCGTCTCGGCCCCGGTCGCGAGCATGCGCAGCGGCTGCGCGAAGAATTTCCGCGCGCCGCCGAGACCCTCGTCGGGACCCAGCGCGTACCGCCGGTCGTCGGTGGCCATGGCGCCCTCCTCGGCACGTGTAGCCCCCGGACAGCCCCCGCCGTCCCTGTGCCCCCCTCCTTCGCAGTATCCCCGCGTGACGCGGCGGCTGCCCACCGCAGTGCCCGCGCCCGCGGTCTTGTTCCGGGCTCGGGGGCGGAGAGACGCTGGTAGGTACGCGCGGCCCGCGCGTTCCCGAGCGCCGCTCCGCGGCGCCGTACGCGGCCCGCGTACGGAATCAGGTGAGATCCATGAGGATGCTGCTGACCGCCCGCTTCGACAACGCGACCGCCACCAAGGCGATCGAGGACGGCTCGCTGCCGAAGACCTTCCAGGCGGCGATCGAGAGCATGAATCCGGAAGCGGCGTACTTCACGTCGACGAACGGCCAGCGGACCGCGTTCATCGTGTTCGACATGCAGGAGTCGTCGCAGCTCCCGGTGCTGGCGGAGCCGTTCTTCGCGAGCGGGGCGAGCGTCGCGGTGCGGCCGGTGATGAACCTCGAAGACCTGCAGACCGGTTTGGCCAATCTCGGCCGATGACCGCCGCCGGGCGCGGACGGCGCGTGGCGGCGCCCGCCGCCGGGTATCGTTCCTTGACCCGGTCCCCAATCGAACGGAGCCGGTCATGAGTCTGCTGATCGTATTCGCGGCAGTCCTCGCGGCGGCCGTTGCGGCCACCGCCTACGTCATCGCCCGCCGCACCAGCCCCACGGAAAACCCGGAGGGGCTTGCCATCGAACGCGCCCGCACGTCGTCCGCCGAACGCTCCGGCGGGGTCTTCGGCGTACACGGACTGGGCGCGCACACCACGTACACGCTGGGCACGGAGGAAAACCACAAGACGTTCGGCTGACGGCCGCGACGGCGGGGCGCCGCCCGCCCTCGGTCACTCGGCCGGGCACGGGCGCCCGCTCCCGCCTCGGCTCCGGAGCGACCGCTGTTGCGTCGACCGCCAAGTCGACGGTGGCGCAGCCGCGGCCGCTCCCGCCGGTGACCCGGGGTGTGGGGGATCTGAGCGCGCAGCGCGCTGCTCGCCGGGTCGGTACCGGCAAGCAGCGTCTGCCGTGTTGTTGAGACCTCCGCGGGCAGGCGGTCAGCCATTCGCCTTCGCGACGCCCACCGGGCAGCTCACACCGGTTCCGCCCAGGCCGCAGTAGCCGTTCGGGTTCTTGTCGAGGTACTGCTGGTGGTACGTCTCGGCGAAGTAGAACGGGCCGGCCGGGAGGATCTCCGTGGTGATGTCGCCGTGCAGCGCCTTGGTCAGGACCTGCTGGTAGGCGGCGCGTGAGGCCTCCGTGGCGGCCTGCTGGGCGGGGGAGTGGGTGTAGACGGCGGAGCGGTACTGGGTGCCCTCGTCGTTGCCTTGGCGGTAGCCCTGCGTCGGGTCGTGGGACTCCCAGAAGACCTTGAGGATCTGCTCGTAGGAGACCTGCGCGGGGTCGAAGACCACGCGGACGACCTCGGTGTGGCCGGTCCGCCCGCTGCAGACCTCTTCGTACGTCGGGTTCGGCGTCGTGCCGCCCTGGTAGCCCACCGCGGTGGTCCACACACCCGGGGTCTGCCAGAACTTGCGCTCGGCGCCCCAGAAACAGCCGAGGCCGAAGTCGGCGACCTCCAGGCCGTCCGGGTACGGGCCCTCCAGCGGGTTGCCCAGCACGGTGTGCCGCTCGGGCACCGCGAACGTCCGCTCGGCGCGGCCGGACAGGACCTCCTGCGGCTCGGGCATGCGCGGGCTGAAGTCCCTGCGGTCGAAGAGCACGGTGTCCTCCGTCGTGGTCGCGTGGCGGTCGGGAAAAGTACAGAAGCGGTCGGCGCGCCGACACGTTACGCCGAACACCTCGCCCAACAAATCGGGCACCGCGGCGATTCCGGCCCGCGCGGCACCCGGCGGATAGCGTTGCGCCATGAGTGACGCGAACGCGAACATCCCGCACGGCTTCGAGACGCTGGCCATCCACGCCGGCCAGGAGCCCGACCCGCTGACCGGCGCGGTGGTGCCCCCGATCTACCAGGTGTCGACGTACAAGCAGGACGGCGTGGGCGGCCTGCGCGGCGGCTACGAGTACAGCCGCTCGGCCAACCCCACCCGCACCGCGCTGGAGGAGTGCGTGGCGGCGCTGGAGGCCGGCGCCCGCGGTCTGGCCTTCGCGTCCGGGCTGGCCGCCGAGGACTGCCTGCTGCGCACCGTGTGCAAGCCGGGCGACCACGTGGTGATCCCGAACGACGCGTACGGCGGCACCTTCCGGCTGTTCGCCAAGGTCCTCGACCGCTGGGGCCTGGAGTGGACGCCCGCGCAGTCCGGCGACGCCGACGCGGTGCGCCGTGCGATCCGCCCCGGGCAGACCAAGGTCGTCTGGTGCGAGACGCCCAGCAACCCGCTGCTCGGCGTGGCCGACATCGAGCAGCTCGCGGGCGTGGCGCGCGAGGCGGGGGCGCTGCTCGTCGTCGACAACACGTTCGCGTCGCCGTACCTCCAGCAGCCGCTGACGCTCGGCGCCGACGTGATCGTGCACTCCACGACGAAGTACATGGGCGGGCACTCGGACGTCGTCGGCGGCGCGCTCGTCGCGGCCGACGCGGAGCTGGGCGAGCAGCTCGCGTACCACCAGAACGCGATGGGCGCGGTCGCCGGGCCGTTCGACGCGTGGCTGACGCTGCGCGGCATCCGCACGCTCGGCGTGCGCATGGACCGGCACTGCGCGAACGCCGAGAAGATCGTCGAACTGCTCCGCGGCCACAAGGCCGTCGCCGAGGTGCTCTACCCGGGGCTGCCCGGGCACCCGGGGCACGACGTGGCGGTCAAGCAGATGAAGGCGTTCGGCGGGATGGTGTCGTTCCGCGTCGCGGGCGGCGAGAACGCCGCGGTGGAGGTGTGCAACCGCGCGAAGCTGTTCACCCTCGGGGAGTCGCTCGGCGGCGTGGAGTCGCTGATCGAGCACCCGGGGCGGATGACGCACGCGTCGGCCGCCGGGTCGCCGCTGGAGGTGCCCGCCGACCTGGTGCGCCTGTCCGTCGGCATCGAAACCGCCGAGGACCTGGTGGCCGACCTCGAACGAGCGCTCGGCTAGGCACTGCCGACGAGGGCCGGGCCGCTCAGCTGCCCGGCCCTCCGCATGCCCGGCACGACGCGACGAGGGCGCCGTCGGGTCCGGTCACATCCACCGAGATCGGGCCGCCGCGCGAGAAGCCCCACAGGAACGCGACGCCGGTCAGTCCCGCGGCCCGGCCGACGGTGAGGTCGCCGCTGCCGCCCGTGTCGGACATCCGCCCGTGCAGCTCCCCGGGCGCTCCGGGCCGGTCGACGACGACCACGACGACGAGCGTGAAGCCGTCGGGCGCGTAGTGCCCGGGATCGAGCACCGCGACGTCGAGCTTGCCGGTCACCGGCAGGAACCGGCACGAGTCGACGGTGCCGGTGCTGCCCCGCACCGCGATGTCGCCGACGCACCAGCCGGACATCTCCACCCAGGCGCTCGCCCCCAGGCCCACGCCGGTCCGCGGTATCTCGACCTGGACGGGATACGGGTTGAGGGTCGGCGTCTCCTCCGGAAACGTCGGCAGCGCGGACCGTCCCGAGCCGCGCGGCGCCGCCCCGGCGACCACGAGCACGGCGACCAGCCCGGCCGCGACGATCCCCAGCGCGAAGGCCCGGGCGAGCGCCATCCGCCCCGCCGAACGCCGTGCCTGCCGCGCGAGGCCGGGCGGGAAGGGCCGCGCGGGGAAGTCGGGGACGACCGCGGGCGGCACGGGGCCCGGAGGCAACGGGACAGGGTGGTCCGCGCCCGAGGGGTTCGGCTCCGCACTGATGCTCACGGGGCCCCCGGGTGCATACCGCGACTCGGATCGGCCCGCGGCGCGGCGAGGTCCGCCTGCCACACCACGGCCGCCGCTCCCGGGGCGAATCCGCCGGGCCGCGGCGCCCTGCCCAGCACCGGCGCCGCCCGTTCCTCCGCCACGAGCACCGCGTCGACCGGCAGCCCCAGCGCGTCCGCCGTGTCGAACGCGTCGAGCAGCGCGTACCAGCGCAGCACCGCCACCGCGCGTTCGGCGCGGCTCAGACGGTCGAGCGCGCACAGCGTGGCCGACCGCGCGTCGTCCGGGCCGGACGACGGCCGCCGGCGCCACGGCCGCGGCCGCCACGGGTCCAGGTAGCCCGCCAGCAGCGCCCGGTAGGCGAGCCGCATCGGGTCCGCGTCGGCCGCCCGCCGCCAGTGCAGGCACGTGCGCGCCAGCGCCCGCCGGACCCGGCGTTCCGCGCGCCGCGGGTCGCCGGTCAGCAGGTCGGCGGTGTGCAGCAGCGCGCCTCCGACCTCGTCCACGAAGGTGTCGAACTCACGGCGGTCGCGGCGCATGGCACCTCCTGGCGGCGGTCGGACGGACGGCGGGCGAGCGGCGGGCGAGTCCGGGCCGGCCAGGGCCCGGCGGACAACGGGCGGACGGTGCGTCGGGCAGGTGCGCGGTGAGCGGCGCGTCACCGGTCGAGCGTCGGGCGCGGTGCCGGGTAGAGCTTCCGGCGGCAGCGCGGCGGGCAGCGGTTCACGGGTCGAACACCGGACGTCTCCGCGAAGGCGTCGCCACCGGCCCGAGCGCGTCCCCCGGCCGACCGCACCCCCGGCCCACCCCGGCGCCGAACCCGCAGGCACCGGTCGGCGATTCCCCCTCAGGAACGAAACGAGTCCCTTGACCGGAATATCACGAGTAGACATCCATCTGGACCGTTTCCCGCGGATTTCCCCGCCCACACCGCCGGTTCGGTTGCCGCGGCACCCGCCGGCATCCCCGGATCCCTGCGGACATCGGCCGCGCACGTCCGGCCGGGGCCCTATTCTTCGAGCCACCACCACCCGATGACGAGCGAGCGGCAATGACACCCGACCTGGCGCCCGACGACGCGCTGTACGACCGCCTCCAGCACGAAGTCGCGCTGTTCGCGCGCCGCGCCGAGCAAACCCGGCTCGGTGCCTCGGGCGCGCTGCGCTACACCATGGACCGCGCCGCCTACCTGCTGCTCGGTCGCCTCGAAGTGGACGGCCCGATGGGTGTCAAAGCCCTCGCGCAGGCCATGCAGATCGACTCCTCGACGGTGACCCGGCAGGTCACCCCGCTCGTCGAACAGGGCTACGTGGACCGCGTCCCGAACCCCGACGACGGCCGCGCGGTCCTGCTCCGCCTGTCCGACCTCGGCGCCGACCGGCTGCACGAAGTGCGTCATGCCCGGATCCGGCTGATGGCCGAAATGGTCGGCGACTGGGACACCGACGACCGCGAACGGTTCACCGAACTGCTCTCCCGCTTCAACCAGGCGATGGCCCGCCGCCAAGCCCGCGCCGCGAACGCCCCCGAGACCGACGGAAGCTGACGCTCCCTCGGCCGCGGAGACGAGGCGCCGGGGGCACCCGAGAGCACCAGGAAAACCGACGCACCCGGGAAAGCGGAATCAGGGTTGTCCCCGAGGCGCCGCCCCGCCCCCGCCGGACACCATGGACTCACCGATCGCCGTGGCGTTCCGGCGGACACCAGGTGAGACCCCGCTCGCCCGGTACCGCCGACGTACGGAGGGCTCCGGGGGGAGGCCTGCCGTACGGGGTTCCGCAATCGACGTGCAAGGCCCGCATCGACCCGGGCCGTGCATGCGGCAAACCTTGGGGGGATTGCCATGCGGAGCCCGAGAACGCAACGGCGATCGCGTACGTCCGGATCCGCCCGGCCCGGGCCCGGGCCCGAACGGCGCGCGATCCGGAGGAGGAGCCGGTGACGGCAACCGGCTCACCGGTCACGGTCGTCTTGGTCGACGACCACGAGGGATACCGCAGATTGGCGACCCGCCTGCTGACCGCGTGGGGCTACGCGGTCGTGGGAGAGGCGGCCGACGGCCCCGGTGCCGTGGACGCGGTGCGTACACTCCGTCCCGACCTGGTCCTGCTGGACGTCCAGCTTCCGGGCTTCGACGGCTTCACGGCCGCCGGATTGATCCGGGAAGATGACGCGGGGGTGGGAATCGTGCTGATCTCCGGTCGGGACCGGGCCGACTACGGCGACCGGGTCGTCCGCGCGCAAGCGGACGGCTATGTCGCGAAGGAAGAACTCTCGCCGCAGAGCCTCGCGGCGGTGCTCGCCACGGCGCGGCGCGCCGCGCGCGGCAACGCCGAGCCCGCGTGACCGGGCCGACGGGACCGCCATGCTCCGCTCCAGACCGCGCAGCCGCCTGCGCGCCGCGTTCACCGCACCCAGCACCCCGCTGCTGCTCGCCGGCCAAACCCTGGCCACCGTGCTCGGCATCGTCGGTGTGCGCTTCGGCGGCTACGGACTGACCTGGGCCGACACCGTCAGCCACACCGTCCTTCCGCTCGCCGCGGCATGGGCGTTCACGTGCTGCGCGATCGTCGCGGCGGAACGCCGCCGCCCCACCGAAGCCGTCTGGCCGATGCTGCTCGCCGCCGGACTGTGCATGCTGCTGCTCCTCGGCGGCATCAAGAACCAACTGGTGTTCCAGATCGCGTTCCTCTCCGACTGGCTCGTCATGGGCGCGATCGCGCACGTCATGACCGACTTCGCCCGCGGCGCCGCCTATCCGCGGCTGCGCCGCGCGCTCGTCGTCGCGGGCTACGTCACCACCGGCCCGTGCGTCCTGGTCTGGTTCGTGACCGCCGGCGGACTCTCCGCCCGGCCGCGCGACCTGCTCGCCGAGATCCAGGTCGACACCGTCAGCGTCGACACCGCCGACATCGTCTTCTCGATGCTGCCGACGATTGTCTACGTCGTCGGCCTCGGCCTGTTCTGCGTCCGCTGGGCCACCGCGAGCCGCATCCTGCGCCGCGGCTGGACGACCGTGCTGCTCGGCAACATCGGCATGACCGGCGTGTACGTCTACACCGGCCTGATGATCATGGTCCCGGCGCTGCGCTCCACCTACGGCACCGGCATCGCCGCCTCCCGCGTCGGCCTCGCGGTATGGCCGCTGTTCCTCCTCGCCGGCCTGGTGCGCGCCCGCGCGGGCCGGTCGGTGGCCGCCGACCTCGCCGCCGAACTCGGCCACGCCCCGCCCCCGCCCGGCCGCCTGCAAGGCGCGCTCGCCCGCGCGCTCGGCGACCCGAGTCTGCGGCTCGTCTACTACCGCCCCGCGCACCGCGACTACGTCGACCCCGACGGCCGCCCGACCCCGCTGCCCGAATCCGGCCCGGACCGCACCGTCACCGTGCTCGCCGGGGTCGGCGCGATCGTCCACGACCCCGCCCTCGACGAATCCCCGGACCTGGTACGCGCGGTCGCCGCGACGGCCCGCCTGCTGATGGAGAACGAGCGGCTCCACGCCGAAGTCCGCGCCCAGCTCGCCCAAGTCCGCGCCTCGCGCGCCCGCATCGTGGAAGCCGGCGTCACCGCCCGCCGCAAGATCGAACGCGACCTCCACGACGGCGCCCAGCAACGCCTCGTCACGCTGGCCCTGATGCTGCGCATCGCCCGCGGCCAGGTCCCCGAAGGGGATGCCTCACTGGCCGCCGCGATCGACGAAGCCGCCATCGAACTCCGGCACGCCATCGGCGAATTGCGCGAACTGGCACGCGGCATCCACCCCGCCGTGCTCACCGAGGCCGGCCTGTCCTCCGCACTGGTGTCGCTCGCCGAACGCTCGACCGCGCCCGCCGAGGTCGTCGAGGTGCCGGAGGGCCGGTACCCGCCCGGCGTCGAGGAAGCGGTGTACTTCGTGGTCAGCGAATCGCTCGCGAACGCCGCCAAGCACGCCGGCGACGCCGCGCGCGTCACGATCACCGTGGTCGCGGGACTCCACGGAGGAAGGCAGACGATGACCGTCGAGATCGCCGACGACGGCAACGGCGGAGCCGACGCGTCGCGCGGCTCCGGCCTGCGCGGCCTCGCCGACCGCGTGGAAGCCCTGGACGGCACCCTCACCGTGCACAGCCCCGTCGGGCACGGCACGCGCGTCCTCGCGGAGCTGCCGTGCGCATCGTGATCGCCGACGACGCCGTGCTGTTCCGCGAAGGCGTCGCCCGGCTGCTCGCCGAAGCCGGGTTCGCGGTCGTCGGCCAGGCCGGCGACGCGGTCGAGCTGGTCGACCTGGTGCGGGCCGAGCACCCGGACGTCGCCATCGTCGACATCCGCATGCCGCCGACCCACACCACCGAAGGCCTCGACGCCGCGGTCACCCTGGACACGGTGCACCCGGGCATCGGCGTCCTCGTGCTGTCCCAGTACGTGGAAGCCCACCACGCCGTCCGCCTCCTGGGCGACGACCTCCCCGGCCGCGGCTACCTGCTCAAGGAGAGCGTCACCGAACTCGACCGGTTCGCCGAAGCCGTCCGCACCGTCGCGGCCGGCGGCGTGGTCGTCGACCCGGACGTGGTCGCCGAGATGCTCGGCCGCCGCCGCGGCGGCGCCCTCGCCGGACTCTCCGACCGGGAGGCGCAAGTCCTCGGCCTGATGGCGCAAGGCCGCTCCAATCAGGCCATCTGCGCCGAGCTGTTCCTGAGTCCGAAAACCGTCGAGACCCACGTGCGGAACATCTTCACCAAGCTCGGCCTGCCTGCCGGAGCGGATGGAAATCGGCGGGTTCTGGCTGTTCTGACCTTCCTCCGCGAGGGCCGGATCCGGCGGTGACAAACTGGGGGTCATGAGCCCCGCTGCGCCGGTTTCGGTGACCATCGACGACATCCGCGTCGCCCGCAAACTCCTCGACGGCATCGCCCGCACCACCGAACTGGAGAGCTGCCGTGCCCTCACCGACCGGCTCGGCGGCCCGGTGTACCTCAAGTGCGAGAACCTCCAGCGCACCGGCTCCTTCAAGATCCGCGGCGCCTATGTGCGCATCGCCGGCCTGAGCGAATCCGAACGCGCCCGCGGCGTCGTCGCGGCCAGCGCGGGCAACCACGCGCAGGGCGTCGCCCTCGCCGCCCAGCAGCTCGGCGTGCGGTCGACCGTGTTCATGCCGGTCGGCGCGCCGCTCCCGAAGATCGCCGCGACCCGCGGCTACGGCGCCGAGGTGCTGCTCGAAGGCACCACCGTGGAGCACTGCCTGACCGCCGCGAAGGCGTACTCCGAGGAGACCGGCGCGGTGTTCATCCACCCCTTCGACCACCCGGACGTGGTGGCCGGACAGGGCACCGTCGGCCTGGAGATCCTCGAGCAGTGCCCCGAGGTCCGCACGATCGTGGTCGGCACCGGCGGCGGCGGGCTGCTCGCGGGCGTCGCCGCGGCGGTCAAGGCGGTGCGGCCGGACGTCAAGGTGGTCGGCGTGCAGGCGGCCTCGGCCGCCGCCTACCCGCCTTCGCTGGCCGCCGGCCACCCGGTGGTCCTGCCGAGCGTCACGACGATGGCCGACGGCATCGCGGTCGGGCGGCCCGGCGACGTGCCGTTCGGCCTGATCCGCGACCTGGTCGACGAGGTCCGCACGGTCAGCGAGGAGTCCCTGTCGCAGGCGCTGCTGCTGTGCATGGAACGGGTCAAGCTGGTCGTCGAACCGGCCGGTGCGGCGTCCGTCGCGGCCCTGCTGGAGTCCGCGGACGCGCCGCTGGAGGCGCCGGTCGTCGCGGTGCTGTCGGGCGGCAACGTCGACCCGCTGCTGATGCTGCGCGTGCTCCGGCACGGTCTGGCCGCCGCGGGCCGCTACCTGTCGCTGCGCATCCGGCTCCCCGACCGGCCCGGCGCGCTGGCCACGTTGCTGGCCGAGCTGGCCGGCACCGACGCCAACGTCGTCGACGTCGCACACGTCCGCACCGACGCGTCCCTGCAGCTGGGCGAGGTCGAGGTGGAGCTGCACCTGGAGACCAAGGGCACCGAGCATTGCCGCGCGGTGGTGGCCCGGATGAGCGCGGCGGGTTATCCGGTCAGCGAAGGGTGAGCCGCCGCGGGCGGGGTAGTCGCGCGTCACCGGCGTTTTAACCGGTCGCCAGTTGTCGGAGCCGGACGGCAGAGTGGGAAAGATCGACCTGTTTCCGGCCGCGACACACGACCGAAGCGGATTTCCCCTCCGCCCTAGGAGTGAGCCACGAAATGCAAGACGCGATCCTTGCCGAAGGCCTGGTCAAGACCTTCGGTGATGTGCGCGCGCTCGACGGCGTCGACCTGAACGTGCCCACCGGCACCGTCCTCGGCCTGCTCGGGCCGAACGGCGCAGGCAAGACGACGACCGTGCGCGTGCTGACCACCTTGCTCACCCCCGACTCCGGCCGCGCGTTCGTGGCCGGGCACGACGTCCTGAAGCACCCCAACCGGGTCCGGCAGTCCATCGGGCTGTCCGGCCAGTTCGCCGCCGTCGACGAGTACCTGACCGGCCGCGAGAACCTCCAGATGGTCGGCGAGCTGTACCAGATGAGCGGCCGCGCGGCGAAGTCCCGCGCGGTCGAGCTGCTCGAATGGTTCAACCTGGCCGAGGCCGCGGACCGGCCGACCAAGACGTACTCGGGCGGCATGCGGCGGCGGCTGGACCTCGCCGCGGCACTCGTCGTCCGCCCGCCGGTGATGTTCATGGACGAGCCGACCACGGGCCTCGACCCGCGCAACCGGCTCGCGCTGTGGGACGTGATCCAGAAGCTCGTCGAGGACGGCACGACCCTGCTGCTGACCACGCAGTACCTGGAAGAGGCCGACCACCTCGCGCACGACATCATCGTCGTCGACCACGGCAAGGTCATCGCCCGCGGCACCGCCGACCAGCTCAAGGCGCAGACCGGCGGCGAGCGTGTCGAGGTCGTGGTGCAGGACCGCGACCTCATCCCGACCGCGGTCGAGGTGCTGCGCGGCTTCAGCCGCGAGGACGTCGCGGTCGACAAGCACACCCGGCGGCTCACCATCCCGGTGCAGGGCGGCGCCAAGCTGCTCGCCGAGGTGATCCGCGAGCTGGACGCCCGCGGCATCGAGATCGACGACATCGGCCTGCGCCGCCCGACGCTGGACGACGTGTTCATCTCGCTGACCGGCCACCATGCCGAGGCGGCCATGGGAAGCGACGACGAGGACGGTCCCGGCTCCGGCGAGGACGGTCCCGGCCCCGACGCGGGCGAGGCGCAGACCGCCGCGGCCGGAAAGGACGTCCGATGACCGCCGACTCGCTGACCAAGAGCCCGCTGGCCACGGACGCCTACACGCCCAAGTCCCGCGGCCCGCTCACCCAGTCCGCGCACGACTCGCTGATCATCGCCCGGCGCAACCTGCTGCGCATGAAGCGGATCCCCGAAGTGGTGATCTTCGGGCTGATCCAGCCGGTCATGTTCGTGCTGCTGTTCGCTTACGTGTTCGGCGGCTCGATCAACGTCGACGGGTCGACCGACCCGAAGATGTTCCGCGAGTTCCTGATGGCGGGCATCTTCACCCAGACGGTGACCTTCGCGACCGCCGGCTCCAGCGCCGGCATCGCCGAGGACATGACCAAGGGCCTGATCGACCGGTTCCGGTCGCTGCCGATGAGCCGCGGCGCGGTGCTCACCGGGCGCACCATCGCCGACCTGGTGCAGTCGGCGCTCACCATGGTCGTGCTGGTCGTGGTCGCGCTGCTGGTCGGCTGGCGGATCCACGAGGGCGTGCCGAAGGCGCTCGCCGCGTTCGGGCTGATGATGCTGCTCGGCTACGCGTTCACCTGGATCGGCGCGCTGATCGGCCTGTCGGTGCGCAGCCCCGAGGCGGCGACGTCGGCCGGGCTGATCTGGCTGTTCCCGCTGACATTCGTGTCCAACGCGTTCGTGCCGACCGCGGGCATGCCGGGCTGGTTGCAGACGATCGCCGACTGGAACCCGTTCAGTGCGACGGTGCAGGCCGGGCGCGTGCTGTTCGGCAACCCCGGTGTCTCGGAGTCGGACGCCTGGCCGATGGAGCACCCGGTGTGGGCGTCGCTGTTCTGGTCGCTCCTCATCATCGCGGTCTTCCGGACGCTGGCGGTGCGGAAGTACCGGCGGGCGGCCGGCTGAGCCGACCCGGACGGGTGTACGCGGAAGGGCCCCGGCGGCGCGCCGGGGCCCTTCCGCGTACTCGACCGAGTGCGGGTCAGCCGGTGTAGGGCTTGACCTCGATGATCTCGACGTCCATCGACTTGCCGTTGGGCAGCTCGTAGGACGCGGTGTCGCCGATCTTCTTGCCGTTGATCGCGGTGCCCAGCGGCGACGCGGGGGAGTAGACCTCCATGGCGCCGCCGACGTCCTCGCGCGACCCGAGCAGGAAGGTCATGGTGTCGTCCTTGTCGCCGTCGAAAGCGATGGTCACGACCATGCCCTGCCCCACCACACCGGTGTCCGCCGGTGCCTCGCCGACCTGCGCGTTGTCCAGGATCCCGCGGAGCTGGCGGATGCGTGCTTCCGCCTTGCCCTGCTCTTCCTTGGCCGCGTGGTAGCCGGCGTTCTCCTTGAGGTCGCCCTCTTGGCGGGCTTCCTCGATCTTGGTGGCCAGCTCGGTACGGCCGGGACCCGACAGGTGCTCCAGCTCGGCGCTGAGCCGGTCGTACGCCTCCTGCGTGAGCCAGGTGACGTTGTCGCTGGTCTGGGTCACGGATGCTCCTCGTCGGTCTGGGTACGTGCTTCTGCCCCGAATAAATCAGCGCCCCCTCACCATCCGGCGGTGTTGCTCGGCACCGGCGATGAAGGGACGAAACCCCGAGACTAACAATTTCCCAGGCGAAGGGGCACTCACGCCTGCGCCGGAAGGATCCGGCCGGGGTCCGGGAGGGTGCCGGGACGGGGGTTGCGCGAGGGACCCGGCGGGTCAGCCCGCGACGATCTTGCAGCCGTCCAACTCGGCGGTATTGGGCCGCGCCGTGGTCTGCAGCACCTCGGTGACGGTCGTGGTGCGCGAGTCCGCGGCCGGGATGCGGACCTCCTTGCGGCCCACCTCCGAGCCGTCCTCGGAACGCGACCGCAGGACGCACACGGCTTCCTTGGTCTTGTCCTTGACGACCTCGACCTGGACCTCGACGCTGCGGTCGGAGGTGACCTTGAACGACGGAATACTCGCGCGCACATCGCGGTTCGCGTTGTCGAGGCCGATCCATACGGTCCCGGAGACCAGCAGCACCAGGAACACGACGAAGGCGATCCGCATGTTGCGGTCGGAGCCCCGGCCGCCGGAGCGCGGCGTCTTGCGGCCGTAGCGGTCGCGGGACGGCGCGTCGCCCGTGCCGGAAGGCTGGCTCACTGGGTACTCCCGCGGATCGGCGTGCGGGTCCGCGGTTTCGCCCGGACCCGCTGGTTCGGCCACTATATGACGGGTCTCCGCAGCACCAGGAGGCCGCCTCCGTCAAGCCCGGGGGCGCGATTCAGGAGGAGCGACTTTTCCGTGAGCGAGCGGCTTCGGCTGATGGCGGTGCATGCGCACCCCGACGACGAGTCCAGCAAGGGCGCGGCGACCATGGCGCGGTACGTCCGCGAGGGCGCCGAAGTCCTGGTCGTCACCTGTACCGGCGGCGAACGCGGTTCGGTGCTCAACCCCAAACTCCAGGGCAACCCGGAGATCGAAGAGAACATCCACGAGATCCGCCGCGCCGAGATGGACAAGGCGCGCGAGATCCTCGGCGTCGACCAGGCCTGGCTGGGTTTCGTCGACTCCGGGCTGCCCGAAGGCGACCCGCTGCCGCCGCTGCCCGACGGCTGCTTCGCCGTGCAGCCGGTCGAGAAGGCCGCGGAACCGCTGGTACGCCTGATGCGGGAGTTCCGCCCGCACGTGGTGACCACGTACGACGAGAACGGCGGCTACCCGCACCCGGACCACATCCAGACCCACCAGGTCAGCGTGGCCGCGTTCGACGCCGCCGGGGACCCGGACGCCTACCGCGAGGCCGGCGATCCGTGGCAGCCCCTGAAGCTGTACTACAACCAGGGCATCAGCAAGGCCCGCATCGAGGCGCTGCACGCCGCGATGCTGGCGCGCGGCCTGGAGTCGCCCTACGGCGAGTGGCTGGAGCGCTGGGGCGACCGCCCCGAGCGCGACATCACCACCAAGGTGCCGTGCGCCGACTACTTCGAGCTGCGCGACCAGGCGCTGATCGCGCACGCCACCCAGGTCGACCCGGACGGCTTCTGGTTCCGCATCCCGCTCGACGTGCAGCGCGACGTCTGGCCCACCGAGGACTACGAACTCGTGCGGTCGCTCGTCGACACCGAGCTGCCCGAAGACGACCTGTTCGCCGGAATCCGCCAGGCCGCCAAGGCCTGACCGGCCCGTTCCCCGAACGAGCGACACGACGGGCCGCGGTGCGGCCGCCCCTCTTTCCGTTTCCGCCATCCCGGATGCGACCCTGGAGGGGCGGCCGCACCGCGCCCTGTCGACTGGAGGACCCCCCATGACCCCGATCGCCCTGCAGTTCGCCTTGGAGGATGACAAGGTCGCCCCGGGCCTGCTCGGCTTCACCGTCGTCGCCGTCATCGCGGCGGCCACGTGGCTCCTCCTCAAGTCGATGACCAAGCAGCTCAAGCGCGTCGACTTCGAGGAGAAGACGCCCGACCGCACCACCGCCGACCGCACCGGCGACGGCGACGGGGCAACCGGCGACTCGGCGAACAGCGACGCGGACCACCGCGAGCCGCAGGGCAACGGCGCCAAATAGCCCGCCCGGCGGCGCCTTGCGGCGGGTGCGGTCCGCGGAGCGGGCCGCCGCTGCTGCGAGGATGGCCCCATGGCTAACCGTCTCGCCGGATCGACCTCCCCGTACCTGCTCCAGCACGCCGACAATCCCGTCGACTGGTGGCCGTGGGGGGAGGACGCGTTCGCCGAGGCCCGGCGGCGTGGGGTGCCGGTCCTGCTGAGCGTCGGCTATGCCGCGTGCCACTGGTGCCACGTCATGGCGCACGAGTCGTTCGAGGACGACGAGGTGGCGGCGTACCTCAATGCGCACTTCGTCGCGGTGAAGGTGGACCGCGAGGAGCGTCCCGACGTGGACGCGGTCTACATGGAAGCCACCCAGCGGATGACCGGCCAGGGCGGCTGGCCGATGACGGTCTTTGCCACGCCCGACGGTGAACCGTTCTACTGCGGCACGTACTTTCCGCCGGCCGCGCGGCACGGGCTGCCGGGCTTCCGGGAGCTGCTGGAAGCCGTCGTCGACGCGTGGGAGAACCGCCGCGACGACGTGTTGGCGAGCGGGGCCAAGGTCGTCGAGGAGCTGAGCAAGCCGCATACGCCGCCGGCCGGCGATCCGCCCGGGGCCGACGAACTCCACGCGGCGCTCGTGCTGCTCACCCGCGAGTACGACGACGGCCGCGGCGGCTTCGGCGGCGCGCCCAAGTTCCCGCCGTCGATGGTGCTGGAGTTCCTGCTGCGCCACCACGCGCGCACCGGCTCGCAGGCCGCGCTCGACATGGTCGAGCACACCTGTGCGGCCATGGGCCGCGGCGGCATGTACGACCAGCTCGGCGGCGGCTTCGCCCGCTACTCGGTCGACGCGGACTGGGTGGTGCCGCACTTCGAGAAGATGCTCTACGACAACGCGCTGCTGATCCGCGCGTACACCCACCTGTGGCGCGCCACCGGGTCCTCGTTCGCCCGCCGGATCGCGTTGCAGAGCGCCGACTTCATGCTCCGCGAACTCCGCACTCCGGAAGGCGGGTTCGCGTCCGCGCTGGACGCCGACAGCCCGGACGCGGACGGGCATTCGGTCGAAGGCGCGTTCTACGTCTGGACCCCCGACCAGCTCGCCGACGTGCTCGGCCCGGTCGACGGCGCCTGGGCGGCCGGCCTGTTCGGCGTCACCGACGCGGGCACCTTCGAACACGGCACATCCGTCCTGCAGTTGCGAACCGACCCGGACGACCCGGCCCGCTACGGCGCGGTGCGCGAGAAGCTGTTCCGCGCTCGCGCCGACCGCGAGCCGCCCGCGCGCGACGACAAGATCGTCGCGGCCTGGAACGGCCTCGCCATCGCCGCACTCGCCGAAGCGGGCGCGCTGTTCGACCGCACCGACCTGGTCGAGGCCGCGATCGCCGCGGGCGACCTGCTGGTGAGCGTGCACCTGGGCGCGTCCGAGAACGAGGACTGGGGCGACCGGCTGGCCCGCACGTCGCGCGACGGACACGCCGGCCCCAACGCGGGCGTGCTGGAGGACTACGCGGACGTCGCCGAGGGCTTCCTGGCGCTGTACGCCGTCACCTCCGACGACGCGTGGCTGACCTTCGCCGGGGTGCTCCTCGACGTCGTGCTCAGCCACTTCGCCGACGCCGACGGCGGGTTCCACGACACCGCCGACGACGCCGAACAGCTGTTCCGGCGGCCCCAGGACCCGACCGACAACGCGACCCCGTCCGGGTGGAGCGCCGCCGTCGGAGCGCTGCTGTCCTACGCCGCCTACACCGGATCCGCGCCGCACCGCGAAGCCGCCGAACGCAACCTCGGCGTCGTGCGGGCCTTGGCCCCGCAAGCCCCGCGGTTCGCCGGGTGGGGCCTCGCGGTCGCCGAAGCGCTGCTCGACGGGCCCCGCGAGATCGCCGTCGTCGGACCGTACGACGACCCGGCCACCCGTGCCCTGCGCCGCGTCGCGCTGGCCTCCACCGCCCCCGGCGCGGTCGTCGCGGTCGGCGCCCCCGACGAGGACACGGTGCCGCTGCTGCACGACCGCACGCTGCGCGACGGACGCCCGGCGGCGTACGTATGCCGCCACTTCACGTGCGAGGCACCGACGACCGACGCGGACGTGCTCGCGGCGCAGGTGGGGGCCCGGCAGGACGACTGACGGCACCGTCACCCGAACGGCCGACCGCACGCCGCTCGGCTTCTGCGATCCGGGTGCACTCCGGCTAGTGTCGGGCACCGGCAGAGCGGGGGACGGTCGGCTGATATGGGAATCCATGTCCGGGCAAGGCAAAGCGCTTCGCGGGACACCCCGCACCTGGTGGGACGACCTCCGCGGCCCCGGCGCCCCCGCCCCCGCCGCGCTGGCCTTCCTGGTCGTCTCCATCGCGATGTACCTGATGGTGCGCGGCCTCACCAGGCCGTCCATGGTCGACCTGCGCGTCTACCGCATCGAGGGCGCCGCGGTCGCCGCCCACGCCGACCTGTACGGCCCGCTCCCCACCCCGCACGGACTCGCCGCGACGTACCCGCCGTTCGCCGCGCTGCTGTTCACCGGCCTGATCCTGCCGCCGTACGAAGCCCTGCGCATCGCCGTCATCGCGCTCAACATCGTCCTGCTCCTGGCCGTCGCCGCGCTCTCCTGCCGCCTGGTCGGTGTCGACGGCCGCCGCCGCGCCACCGTCGTGGCCACCGCGACCGCGCTGGGGATCTGGGCCGAACCAGTCTTCACCACGTTCCGCTACGGCCAGATCAACCTCGCGCTGCTCGCCCTCGTGCTCTGGGACTTCACCCGCCCGCCGGACGCCCGCACCCGCGGCATCGGCATCGGTCTCGCGGCCGGCCTCAAAGTCACCCCGGCGATCTTCATCGCCTACCTGCTGCTCACCCGGCGCTTCCGGGCGGCCGCCGTGTCCGCGGCGACGTTCGCCGCCACCGTCGCGATCGGCCTCGCCGCGCTGCCGGACGCGTCCCGGCACTTCTGGACCGAGCTGCTGTTCGACACGGACCGGGTCGGCCGCCCGGAGAACGCCGCGAACCAGTCGATCCAGGGCCTCGTCGTGCGGATGAGCCACACCCGCGACTTCGCCCATGTCTGGCTGCTGCTCGTCGCCGTGGCAGCCGTGGCGGGCATGGCCTGCGCGGTCTTCGCCTACCGCCGCCTCGGCGACCGGTGGGGCCTGCCCGCCGTCGCCGTCACCGGGCTGATCGCGGCGCCGATCGCCTGGACGCACCACTGGGTGTGGTGCGTCCCGTTCGCCGTCCTGCTGTGGGCCGACGCGCGCCGCTGGCTCGCCGCCGCGGCGATCTTCTGGACGTTCGCGGTCTGGGCCGTCCCGCACGCCAGTTCGCTCGAACTGGATTTCGCGCCGTGGCAGATCGCGCTGTCCGCCTGGTACGTCCTGTTCGGCGTCGGCTTCCTGGTCCTCGTCGCGCACCTGGCCCACCGCGCGGGCCCGACCGCTCCCGGGACCCCGACGCCGGCCCGGACCGAGGCACCCGCGCCGGTCGGGCCCGCCTGACCCCTTGGTCCGGACCCGGTGTGCCGCCCCCGACCCGAGGTCAGTACCCGCTCAGCGCCGACTCCAGGAAGTCCAGCGCGTCCTCCATCACTTCGGACGGGCTGCCCACACAGCCGGCTTCCGCCCACGCCAGCATCGCCTCGTTCAGCGCGCCGCCGACGGCCGCGGCCGCGTACCGCAGGTGCCGGTCGGCGCGGCTGCGGCCGGTGCGCTCCGCGTACAAGTCGGCGAGCAGCCGCCAGCCTTCGGTCTGCTGCTGCGCGCTGCGCGCCTGCAGCGCCGGCACGCTGACCAGCAACTGCATCCGGGTGACCATCTCTTCGCGCTCGGTCTCCATGAGGACCTTCAGCGGCCCGATGACGGCGCTGCGCAGCGTCTCGATGAACGTCCGGTCCGCCGGGCTCTCCCGGATGAGCCGCTCGATGACCGGGTCGTACTCGTCGGTGAGCACGACGTCCTCCTTGGTCGGGAAGTACCGGAAGAACGTGCTCGGCGACACTTCGGCCGCCTCGGCGATCTGCTCGATCGTCGTGGCGTCGTAGCCCTGCTCGCGGAACAGCCGGTACGCCTCGCGCCGGATCGCCTCGCGGGTCCGCCGCTTCTTGCGCTCCCGCAGGCCCAGCGGGGGCTCGTCGAGGAGCGCGCGGGCCTGCGGGTCGGGGGCGGGGGCGTTCGAGGTCATACCGGCAATTCTCGTGGACCGTCCGCAGCCCGACCAAGCACGTCCCCGCCCGCGCGCCATCAGGCGTGCACCGTTTCCGACGCGGAACCCGAGGCCGCGTCCTCCGCCGCCTCCGCGGCGGGCGCCTGCTCGGCGCCTTGCCCCTTACTGCCCGGCAGGAATGCCGCCACCAGCGCGCCCGCCACGATCGCGGCGATCCCGCAGGCGATCAGCACCACGTCCATGCCGTGCACGAACGCGTCGCGGGCGTGCGCGAGGAGCGCCGGGTCGCCGGTGCGCTGCGCGATCTCCACGGCACTGGCGACCGAGTCGTTCGCGGGGCCGGACACGTCGAGCCGGCCGGTGTAGGCGCCGGCCAGGATGCTGCCCAGCATCGCGACGCCGAGCGCGCCCGCGACCTGCTCCAGCGTCTGCATCAAGGCCGATCCGACGCCCGCGCGTTCCGGGGAGAGGGTGGCCAGCACCGCGTCCATGCCGGGGATCATCGCCACACCGAGGCCGAACCCGATGATGCCGAGCCAGACGGCGGTGAACGCGTAGCCGTCCGACGGGCTGCCGGTCGCGCCGAGGAAGGCGCCCGCGGCGAGGAGCAGCATGCCCGTCGGGATCACTCCGCGGAACCCGAACCGCGCCACCAGCGGGGCGCTCACTCCGGCGGACGCGAGCAGCCCGCCCATCAGCGGCAGCAGCCGCACCCCGGTGCCGAACGCGCCCTGCCCGTCGACCGCGGCCAGCCGCTGCGGCAGCACGAACAGCACGCCGACCATCACGAACGACGGCACGACCGCCGCCAGCGAACCCCACAGGAAGTTGCGGTTGCGGAACAGCGAGAAGTCGATCATCGCGACGCTCCGCCGGGTCTCCCGCAGGACCACCGCGCCGATCAGCGCGAGGCCCGCGGCGATACCGCCGAGCACCACCAGGTCGGTCCACCCGCGCCGGGCCGCCTCGTTCGCACCGAACACCAGGACGGCGAGCCCGCCCGCGGCCAGCACCGACGTGACCGGGTCGATCTTCTTGGCGGCGGGGTCGCGCGATTCGGGCAGCCACAGCGTGGCGGCGACGATCGCCGCCACCACCAGCGGCACGTTCATCAGGAACACCGAGCCCCACCAGAAGTGCTCCAGCAGCGCTCCGCCGACGATCGGGCCGAGCGGCAGCCCGAGCGCGGTCGCGGCCGCCCACACCCCGATGGCCTTCGACCGCTCCTCGGGCGGGAAGACGCTCGGCAGGATCGACATCGACAGCGGTGTCACCAGCGCGGCGCCCGCGCCCATCGCCGCCCGCGCGGCGATCACCTCGCCGACCGAGCCCGCGAAGACGCCCAGCAGCGACGCCGTGCCGAACAGCGCGAGGCCGGCCACGATCAGGCGCTTGCGGCCGAACCGGTCGCCGAGCAGCCCGGCGGGGACCAGCGCCGCGGCGAACACCACGACGTAGCCGTCGACGATCCACTGAAGGTCGCCGTTGTCCGCGCCCAGCGCGGTGGCCATCGACGGCAGCGCCACGTTGAGGACGGTCGAGTCCAGCCCGAGGACCAGCACGCTCGCCGCGAGCGCCGCGAGCGCCCACCAGCGGCGGGGGTGCGCCTGCTGTGCGGTGTCTGTCGTTGTTGCGCCTGCCTGTGCCATGTCTGCCTCCCGACAGTCCCGGTGCTCCCGGTGCTTCTGCATGCGGCTATGAAATGAGAGTAGCTGTCAAAAGATGGTGGCCGTCAAGAGATTCAAGCTCTCACATGGTGGTGGCATGCAAAAGACAGGCAAAAGGCCGAGGCCCGCATCCCTGGGGATGCGGGCCTCGGCCTGCGGTGGATCGAGTGGATCGAGTGGGCTGGTCGGCGCGGTCGGATCGGGCGGCGCCGCGTCCCGGGTCAGTGCGTGTACGCGACCATCGAGACGCCGATGTAGTGCGTGGTGAACGCGGCCAGCGTGAAGGCGTGGAACACCTCGTGGAAGCCGAACCAGCGCGGCGACGGGTCGGGCCGCTTGAGCCCGTAGACCACCGCACCCAGGCTGTACAGCGCGCCGCCGACGATGATCAGCACGAGGACGGCGACGCCGCCTTCGCGCAGGAAGTCGGGGATATAGAAGACCGCCGCCCATCCGAGGGCGACGTAGACCGGGGTGTAGAGCCATCTCGGTGCGCCGAGCCAGAAGACCCGGAAGCAGATGCCGGCGATCGCGCCGCCCCAGACCACCCACAGCAGCGGCGAGTCCACGCCGAACAGGATGATCGAGAATGGGGTGTAGGTCCCCGCGATGATCAGGAAGATGTTCGCGTGGTCCAGGCGGCGGAGTACGGCTTCGCCGCGCGGCCCCCAGTTCCCGCGGTGGTAGAGCCCGGAGGTGCCGAAGAGCATCGCCGCGGTGAGGGCGAAGACCGCACAGGCGATTCTCGCCTTGGTGCTGTCCGCGATGCTCACGAGCACGATGCCGCCGGCCACCGCCACCGGGAAGGTCCCGGCATGCAGCCAGCCGCGCAGCTTGGGTTTGGCCCGGGCCAAAGCGGCGCCGGGCGCCATCGCGTGTACGTCCGCACTCATGCGGGAAGTGTACTTACGGGGACGTAAGTTACTCGTAAGTAGGACGTGAAACACATCACGGAATATCCCGCGTCGACCCGGGTTTCCACGCAGTTCTTTGGGTCATCCGTCCGGTTTGGGGGCACAACTTCCCGGCAGGCCCCCTCCCGCCCGATCCGGCCGTACGGGTGAAGCGTTAAAATCCCCGCAACCCTCAACCCCGACGCCGGGGGCTCGCCGTCCCCGGCGCGAAATGGAGCGATCGTGGCGTACGAGGCCCTTGGCCTGGACAAGGCCCCGACGAAACACAGTCAGCTGATCGAATGGGTGCGCGAGATCGCCACGCTCACCCAGCCGGACCGGATCGAATGGTGCGACGGTTCCGAGGCGGAGTACCAGCGCCTCGCGGACCTGCTCGTCGAAAAGGGCACGTTCAAGAAGCTCGACGATGTGAAGCGTCCCAACAGCTACTACGCCGCGTCCGACCCTCGGGACGTCGCGCGTGTGGAGGACCGGACGTACATCTGCTCGGAGAAGCAGGAAGACGCCGGCCCGACGAACAACTGGGTCGCCCCGGCCGAGATGCGCGCCAAGTTCGGTGAGATCTTCGAAGGCTCCATGAAGGGCCGCACGATGTACGTCGTGCCGTTCTGCATGGGTCCCCTCGGCTCCCCGCTGTCGGCCTACGGCGTCGAGATCACCGACTCCGCGTACGTTGCGGTCTCCATGCGCACCATGACCCGGATGGGTCAGCCCGTCCTCGACATCCTCGGCGAAGACGGCGACTTCGTGAAGGCGGTGCACACCCTCGGTGCGCCGCTGGCCGAAGGCGAAGCCGACGTGCCGTGGCCGTGCAACGAGACCAAGTACATCTCGCACTTCCCCGAGGCCCGGGAGATCTGGTCCTACGGTTCGGGCTACGGCGGCAACGCCCTGCTCGGCAAGAAGTGCTACGCGCTCCGCATCGCCTCCGTCATGGCCCGCGACGAGGGCTGGATGGCCGAGCACATGCTCATCCTCAAGCTCACGCCGCCGTCCGGCGCCGAGCCGAAGTACGTCGCGGCCGCGTTCCCCTCCGCGTGCGGCAAGACCAACCTCGCCATGCTCCAGCCGACCGTTCCCGGCTGGAAGGTCGAGACGATCGGCGACGACATCGCCTGGATGCGCTTCGGCGCCGACGGGCGGCTGTACGCGATCAACCCCGAGGCCGGCTTCTTCGGCGTCGCGCCCGGCACCGGCGAGGAAACCAACGCCAACGCCATGAAGACCCTGTGGGGCAACGCGGTCTTCACCAACGTCGCGCTCACCGACGACAACGACATCTGGTGGGAGGGCATGACCGACACGGCGCCCGCCCACCTGACGGACTGGAAGGGCAACGACTGGACCCCGGCCTCGGACGTGCCCGCCGCACACCCGAACGCCCGGTTCACCGTGCCCGCGTCGCAGTGCCCGACGATCGCCCCCGAGTGGGAGGACCCGGCGGGTGTGCCGATCTCGGCCATCCTGTTCGGCGGCCGCCGCGCCAGCGCGGTCCCGCTGGTCACCGAGTCCTTCGACTGGCAGCACGGCGTCTTCCTGGGTGCGAACGTCGCGTCCGAGAAGACCGCGGCCGCCGAGGGCACGGTCGGCGAGCTGCGCCGCGACCCGTTCGCCATGCTGCCGTTCTGCGGCTACAACATGGGCGACTACATGGGGCACTGGCTGAAGATCGGCCAGAGCACCGACGCGGACAAGCTGCCGAAGATCTACTACGTCAACTGGTTCCGCAAGGACGCCGACGGCAAGTTCGTCTGGCCGGGCTTCGGCGAGAACAGCCGCGTGCTCAAGTGGATCGTCGAGCGCCTGGAGGGCATCGCGGACGGCGTCCAGACGCCGATCGGCGTCCTGCCCACCAAGGACGCGCTGGACCTCAAGGGCCTGGACCTCTCGGAAAGCGAGCTGGAGCTGCTGCTCAGCGTCGACCGGGAGGTCTGGAAGCAGGAGGCCGCGCTGGTCCCCGAGCACTTGGAGAAGTTCGGCGCGCACACGCCGCAGGCGCTGTGGGACGAGTACAACGCGCTCGTCGCCCGCCTCGACGCGTGAGCCGGTAGATCCGCGAGCAACAACCGCGAAGGCCCCGCCGGTATACCGGCGGGGCCTTCCGCGTACCGTGAAAGCAGAGGCGCGACACGCGGAGTCTTCACCGACTCTTCACGCTGCACCGCCGGTCGGGTGATTCCTGCCGGGCGCACGCGGGAGTAGGGTTTCCGGGCGCGAGTGATCCATAGGACGGAGGAGCAGGTGGACATGAGCCTGCGGGACCTCGCCTACGGCGCTTACGGCCGACGCATCGAGGCGTCCCTCGACCCCGGCGACGTCCCCCGCCACGTCGGCGTCATTCTGGACGGCAACCGCCGCTGGGCCAAGGCCTACGGGCACCGCGCCGCCGACGGCCACCGCAAGGGCGCCGACAAGATCCACGAGCTGCTCGGCTGGTGCGAAGAGGTCGGCGTGGAGGTGGTCACCCTGTGGCTGCTCTCCACGGACAACCTCAACCGCCCGCCGGAGGAGCTGACCGATCTCATGGAGATCATCGAGAACGCGGTCCGCGACCTGGCCGCCACCCGCCGCTGGCGCGTGCACCCGGTCGGGGCGCTCGACCTGCTGCCCGAGCACACCGCCGGAGTCCTCAAGGAGTCCGAGCAGGCCACCGCGGACATCGACGGCGTGCTGGTCAACGTCGCGGTCGGCTACGGCGGCCGCCGCGAGATCGCCGACGCGGTGCGGTCGCTGCTCCAGGAGCACGCGGGCCGCGGCACCTCGATCGAGGAGCTGGCGGAGGTGCTCGACGTCGAACACATCTCCGAGCACCTGTACACGCGCGGCCAGCCGGATCCCGACCTGGTGATCCGCACATCGGGTGAACAGCGGCTGTCCGGATTCCTGCTCTGGCAGAGCGCCCATTCGGAGTTCTACTTCTGCGAGGCTTTCTGGCCGGACTTCCGCAAGGTCGACTTCCTGCGGGCCTTGCGCGACTACGCAGTGCGCCACCGGCGTTACGGAACCTGAACGGCGTACGCCACCCCCGCGCGACACAGCGAATTCCATGCTGATACCCCGTCGGACCTGCATGTGAACACCCGGCAAATGATCGCGCGGATTGTGTTGCGACGCATCCGGTAGGGAATAACTCCGCCAGACCCGGCGGTCATCCGCCGGGTATTGCAACGCAGATGACACCCCGTCATCTGCCAGGGAGGCCCTTCCGTGCGGATACTGCGCCACGTTCCACGGCGACAGGAGGGCCAGGCACCCGGCCCTCGGGCCGGGTCCTGGACTCCGAGCGATCAGGGCGCCGGTGCGCGCGCCCTGAAAGGGGGCGAGGCATTCCGTGGCCACGAACCAACGCCGTGCTCCGCAGCGCCGCACGTACGTCCTTGACACGAGCGTGCTGCTTGCGGACCCCGCCGCATTCTTGCGGTTCGACGAGCACGAAGTGGTCCTGCCCGTCATCGTGATCACCGAGTTGGAAGCCAAACGGCACCACCCCGAACTCGGTTACTTCGCCCGGCACGCGCTGCGCAGCCTTGACGAACTGCGCACCCGCTACGGCCGTCTGGACTGCCCGATGCCGATCGGGGAGGCCGGCGGCACGCTCCGGGTGGAGTTGAATCACATCGACGCGACGGTCCTCCCCCCGGGCTTCCGGCTCGGCGACAACGACTCGCGCATCCTGGCGGTGTCGCGGCACCTCCAGGCCGAGGGGCACGACGTGACGCTCGTGTCCAAGGACGTCCCCATGCGGGTGAAAGCGTCCGCGGTGGGTTTGAACGCCGAGGAGTACCGCGCCGAACTCGTCAACACGTCCGGCTGGAACGGCATGGCGGAGCTCCAGGTCGCCGCGTCGGACGTGGACGATCTGTTCGAATGCGACAAAATCACCCTCGACGAGGCGGCCGAGCTGCCGTGCCACACCGGCCTTGTGCTGGTGAGCGAGCGCGGCAAGGCCCTCGCCCGGGTGACGCCGGACAAGCGCGTCCGGCTGGTGCGCGGCGACCGCGAGGTGTTCGGCCTGCACGGCCGCAGCGCCGAACAGCGCATTGCGCTGGACCTGTTGCTCGATCCCGAGGTCGGCATCGTGTCGCTGGGCGGCCGGGCGGGCACCGGCAAGTCCGCGCTGGCGATGTGCGCGGGCCTGGAAGCCGTCCTGGAGCGCCGCCAGCACCGCAAGGTGATGGTGTTCCGCCCGCTGTACGCGGTCGGCGGCCAAGAGCTGGGGTACCTGCCCGGTACCGAGAACGAGAAGATGAGCCCGTGGGCGCAGGCGGTCTTCGACACGCTGTCCGCGGTCACCACCGCGGACGTCATCGAAGAGGTCGTCGGGCGGGGCATGTTGGAAGTGCTGCCGCTCACCCACATCCGCGGCCGTTCGCTGCACGACGCGTTCGTCATCGTCGACGAGGCGCAGTCCCTGGAGCGCAACGTGCTGCTGACCGTGCTGTCGCGGATCGGCAGCAACTCCCGCGTGGTGCTCACCCATGACGTCGCCCAGCGCGACAACCTGCGGGTGGGGCGGCACGACGGCGTGGTCGCGGTGGTGGAGAAGCTCAAGGGGCATCCGCTGTTCGCGCACATCACGCTGACCCGATCGGAGCGTTCGCCGATTGCCGCGCTGGTGACCGAGATGCTGGAGGATTTGCCCGGATAAGGGGCCGAACACCCCTGTGCCGTACGACCGGAAGGCCCGCCGCCGGCGGGCCTTCCGGCTTGTCGGCGTTCTTCCTGGGCCGCAGCTGGGCGCCGGCTGGACGTTGCCGGGGAAAAGGTTCGAGCGTAATCCCGGTCACAACTGCCGCGCGGAAGAACCGTTTTGTTGCCCGTCTTTACGCTGCTGTGACGTTCGACACGCGTGCGGAAATTGCCTTGGCGGGTTGTCCTGCGGCACGCTCGTTGACTTGTAGGACCCCGCGTACGGCTTGGTGTGCCCCGTTGTCGGGTGCACACACCGGCGAGAACTCGCCGTAGCTCCACGCAAACTGAACAGCTCGACGCCGTACGCCGCCCGAACGCAGTGCCCGCCTTTCGGGGCGAGCCGGGCCAGAGCCTCCCGTGACCAGCACGAAGGGGAGGCCCGCGACCAAGGGGTGAGGCACGTCTGCCGCCGTCAGGCGACGGACGACTGCGGAAGGAATTTGTGTGAGCCGGGTTTCGGTCCGGGGGATAGCCGTGGCCTCTGCCACGGCCGTGACGGCGGTCGGCGCCGTCGTCGGTATCACGGGTACCGGCGCGGGGACCTCCAACGCCCAGACGGTCGACACCGCGAGCACCACCACGAAGCTCCTCGACGTGCCGGGCACCGCCCAGGTGCAGCAGGTCAGCTCCGGTGTTCTGACGCAGGCGGACGCGCAGACCGCCGCCTATGACGAGGCCCAGCGTGCCGCGGCCGAAGAGGCCGCGCGCATCCAGGCCGAGCAGAAGGCCGCAGCCGACAAGGCCGCCGCCGACAAGGCCGCGGCGGAGAAGGCCGCGGCCGACAAGGCTGCCGCGGACAAGGCCGCCGCCGACCGCGCGAGCCGCTCCGACACGCGTACGCCGGTGGGCAGCGCCGCGACGGGCGACCCCAAGGCCATCGCGCGCAGCATGATGAGCGCGACCCAGTTCCAGTGCTTCAGCAACATCGTGGAGCGCGAGAGCGGTTGGAACTACAAGGCGACCAACCCGTCTTCGGGCGCCTACGGTCTGGTCCAGGCGCTGCCGGGTTCGAAGATGGCCTCGGCTGGCTCGGACTGGCGCACCAACCCCGAGACGCAGATCAAGTGGGGCCTGAGCTACATGAACAGCCGGTACGGCAGCCCTTGTGGCGCTTGGTCGTTCTGGCAGTCGCACAACTGGTACTGAGCCGGACCCGGCGCGCCCCGCTGCGGGGCGGCGCCGTCCGGCGGCCGCGAGAACGGGCCTGGCTGCCCGTCTGAGCGCACGACGAGCCCCGTCCGGCCCCCCTGAGGGATCCGGGCGGGGCTCGTCGCGTAGACGCGTTGTCTGCGGTTTTCGGCGCGTACCGGTCGGGGCGCTTCTCGGGGTGCCGGTCCGGTCGTCCGCCGGGGTGCTTCGCCGTGGACCGGGGGTGGTGACCAGCGCACCGCCCGGGCCGGGTGAGGCGTGTGCGCCGCGGGGGAAGGAAGCCCGAGGCGTACGAAGACGTAGCTACCCGGCGCGGTGGGGAGTAAACCGGACAACTGAGCGAATGCCCGGCGAACGCGCCGGACCCGGCGCGCCCTGACGGGCGGCCGGGTCCGGGGGAGCGTTCAGGTCAGATGCGCTCGATGATCGTGCCCGAGGCGTTGGCGCCGCCCGCGCACATGGTGACCAGCGCGGTGCTGCCGCCGGTGCGCTCCAGCTCGGACAGCGCGGTGGTGAGCAGGCGCGCGCCGGTCGAGCCGACCGGGTGGCCGAGCGCGATCGCGCCGCCGTTGACGTTGAGCTTGTCCATGTCCGCGCCCTGCACCTTGGCCCAGGACAGCACGACGGAGGCGAAGGCCTCGTTGACCTCGTAGAGGTCGATGTCCGACAGCTTCATGCCGGACTGCTTGAGCAGGCGCTCGGTGGCGTCGTTCGGGCCGTCCAGGTGGTAGTACGGGTCGGCGCCGACGAGGCACTGGGCGACGATCCGGGCGCGCGGGCGCAAGCCGAGCGCGCGGGCCTTGTCCTCGTCCATGAGCAGGATCGCGGCGGCCCCGTCGGAGATCTGCGACGAGTTGCCCGCGGTGTGGATGCCGTCAGGGACGACCGGCTTGAGGTTCGCGAGGGCTTCGCGGGTGGTGTCGCGCAGGCCCTGGTCGACGGAGACGGTGCGGGTCTCGCCGGTGGGCTTGCCCTCGGCGTCCAGGATCGGCGCCTCGACCGGCACGACCTGCGACGCGAAGCGGCCTTCCTCCCACGCGCGCTTGGCGTTGGCCTGCGAGCGGAAGCCCAGTTCGTCGACGTCGGCGCGGGTGATGCCGCGGTTCTTCGCGATGCGCTCGGCGGAGGTGAACTGGTCCGGCAGATCGATGTCCCAGTCGGACGGCTTGGAACTCTGCCCAGGGCGGGCGCCGTGGCCGAGCGGGTTGCGGCTCATCGACTCGATGCCGCACGCGACGCCGGCGTCGATGGCGCCGGTCGCGATGAGGCCCGCGATCAGGTGCACCGACTGCTGGGCGGAACCGCACTGGCAGTCGATGGTGGTGCCGCCGGTGCGGTGCGGCAGGCCGCCGTAGAGCCAGGCGTGCCGGACGATGTCGCCCGACTGCTCGCCGGACTGGGTCACGCAGCCGCCGATCACCTGGTCGACCAGCTCGGGGTCGATGCCGGAGCGCTCGACGACGGCGCGCTGGGCCTTGCTCAGCAGTTGCAGCGGGTGCAGCCCGGCGAGGTGGCCGTTGCGCTTGCCGATGGGGGTGCGTACCACCTCGACGATGACGGGGTTGCCCACGGAGTGGCTCCTTTGCTCGTCCGGGCTGCCGGCCCCCGGATCGCCGGATCGGGTGGTGCGCGCCGACAGGCTTCCACGATGCGATTCTATGACTTGGTCAAGGATATCCCCGCTCACGGTACGGCCCGTCGGCGGTACCGACAAGCCCCGGTTCGCCCGGGTGACGGAATTCGCAGGTCCACACCACTGCCGCGAGCCCCGCGGACAATTACGCTTAGTAGCGTGAACAGCGAGACGGGGGAAAACCCACGGGGCGCGCGTGTTCGGCCCTCGGACCGCCGTTCCCAAATCCTGCGGCACGCCGGGGCGCTTTTCGCCCGGCAGGGTTACGGCGCGACGACCGTGCGTCAGATCGCCGACGCGGCCGAACTGTTGTCCGGCAGCCTTTATCACCACTTCCCTTCCAAGGAAGCGATGCTGCTGGACATCATGGAGGACGTCATTGCCGACGCCCTGCGCCGCTATCGCGCGGCGGTTCGTACGACAACCGACCCGATTGTTGCGCTCCGTAATCTTGTTCGAGGGACGCTCGCGCTGATCCAGGCAAATCCGGACGGCACGATCGTGAGCGTGGGCGAGGGCCGGCGTCTGGCGAGGACGGAACGTTTTTTCTGGTTGGCGGACCGCACGGCCGAGGCCTCCGGGCTGTGGGTGGAAGCCGCCCGCGACGGGTGGGAGAAGGGCGTATTCCGGCCGGACCTGCCGCCCGAGGTGGTCGCGCACCTGCTGCAGAGCACCGCGTGGTCGATGGCGCAATGGCTGCGTTCCGGCCGGGTGTTCGACCCCGACGAGGCCGCGGACCGGATCGTGGACGGGTTCGTGCGCGGCATCGCGGTGCCGGGCGCCTACCAGTCGCGCGACCTCGGCGCGGTGCTGGCCGCGGCGCGGCCGTCGTGCCCGGGCGGCGGCATCGATCCCGCGCTGCTGGTGCCGGTGCCCGCGCGGATCGTCTTCGAGGGTTCCGACGCGCGCACGCGCATCATGGTCGCGGCGAGCGGGCTGTTCGCCCAGCAGGGCTTCGCGCGGACCACGACGCGGCAGATCGCGGAAGCGGCCGGTGTCCCGGTGGGCAGCCTCGCCCACCACATCGGCAGCAAGGAGCGGCTGATCTCGGAGATGCTGGCCGAGTTCCTCGACGAACTCCGCACCGGCTTCGCGAAGGACGCCGCGGACGCGGCCGGACCGGTCGAGCAGATCGGCGCGTTCATCGTGCGGACCGTGCGGATGCTGGCCGAGCACGGCGTCGCGTCGGTGATACAGCTCAACGAGTCGGCGATGCAGGAGCTGCCGCGCCGCGAGCTCGACGCGCTGTTCGGGCATGTGTCGCGGACGTGGCGCGGGGCGGTGGAGGACGGCATCCGGGCCGGGGTGTTCCGGGCCGAGGTGGACCCGGACTTCGCGCACCGGGTGATCCGCACGGCGATCTCCGCGGGCAGCGGGGTGTACCAGGCGATGGGCGTGCCGGACGTGCCGGGGCTGTACCAGGAGATCGTGCTGGCGGGGGTCGGCGCGCGGCGCTGAGCGGGCCCGGAGCGGCCGGTGGCGGCGCCGGGTCTTCAGGGGGTGTGAGGGCCTGCGAGGGCCTGCGGGTGTACCGGAAACGCGAACAGGCGGTACGGAGGAGTCCTCCGTACCGCCCGTCCGGTGTGTGCGGGTGCGTCAGCCGATGACGGCTTCCGCCTCCAGCGTCGCGCCGACCGCGTTGATCACCGCGGCGATCTTGATCGCCTCCTGGACCGTCTCGCGCGGCAGGCCTTCCTTGCGGAGGACCTGCTCGTGCGACTCCAGACAGCGGCCGCAGCCGTTGATCGCGGAGACCGCGAGCGACCACAGCTCGAAGTCGGCCTTCGGGGCGCCCGGGTTGGCCATGATGTTCATGCGCAGCCCGGCCCGCAGGTTGCCGTACTCCGGGTCGCCGATGAGGTGCATGGCCCGGTAGTAGACGTTGTTCATCGCCATGATCGCCGCCGCGGCCTTGGCCGCGTCGAACGCCTCGGGCGACAGGTGCGTCTTGGCCTCGGGCTCCAGCTCGCGGAGCACCTTCGGGCTGCGCGACGCGATCGCGCAGGCCAGCACGGTGCCCCAGAGCGTCTGCTCGGGGAGCTTGGAGTTGCCGACGACGGAGCCCAGGTTGAGCTTCAGGTCCTTGGCGTACTCCGGCAGCTCGGCCTTGAGGACGTCGAGACCCATGGTCAGCCCGCCATCAGCGCGGCGGCGTCCAGCGTCTCCGCGCCCTTCTGCCAGTTGCAGGGGCACAGCTCGTCGGTCTGCAGCGCGTCGAGGACCCGCAGGACCTCCTCCGGGTTCCGGCCGACGGAGCCCGCGGTGACCATCACGAACTGGATCTCGTTGTTCGGGTCGACGATGAAGACCGCGCGGTCCGCGACGCCGTCCGCGTTCAGCACGCCGCAGGCCTCGGCCAGCTCGCGCTTGAGGTCGGACAGCATCGGGAACGGGAGGTCGTTCAGGTCCGGGTGGTCCTTGCGCCAGGCGTAGTGCACGAACTCGGAGTCGACGGAGACGCCGAGGATCTGCGCGTCACGGTCGGCGAAGTCCTCGTTGAGGCGGCCGAACGCGGCGATCTCCGTCGGACAGATGAAGGTGAAGTCCTTCGGCCAGAAGAAGACGACGCGCCACTTGCCGTCGTGCGACTTGTTGGAGATCTGCTCGAACGCCTTGTCCGCGTCGAGGGACACGACCGCCGTCAGGTCGTACTCGGGGAACTGGTTACCGACAGTAAGCACTGGGTCTCCTCCGCGATGGTGCCCGGCACACTGGGCTCGTGTGCCGTTCGGACGTACGCAGGTCACCGTGCCATGTTTTCATTGATCAGAGAAATAGAGTGATCCTGATCATTTGATAGGGAGTAGTTATCAGTACCCGGATGCCGACGATTGCCCAGCTCAGAGCGTTCTCGGCGGTGGCCGACACGCTGCATTTCCGCGATGCGGCGGCCGTCGTCGGGACCAGCCAGCCCGCTTTGTCGAGTGCGGTGGCGGCACTTGAGGAGGCGTTGGGGACTCAGCTCGTGGAACGTACCACGCGGCGTGTCCTCTTGACGCCGGCCGGAGAGCGGGTCGCCCGGCATGCACGGAGAGTGCTCGCCGCCCTGGAGGATCTGGTCGACGAGGCGGAGTCCGCGCGACGGCCGTTCACCGGTCCGCTGCACCTGGGCGTGATCCCGACGGTGGCGCCGTACGTGCTGCCCTCGCTGCTGCGGCTGGTGCGCGCGGAGTACCGCGAACTCGACCTGTACGTGCACGAGGAGCAGACCCACTCGCTGCTCGACGGCTTGGCGGCGGGGCGGCTCGACCTGCTCGTCCTGGCGCTCCCGGCGGGTGTCCCCGGTGTCGACGAAATCCCGCTGTACGACGAGGATTTCACGCTCGTGGTGCCGGAGGGATCGGCGCTCGGCGGGCGGAGCGACGTGCCGCGCGAGACGCTGCGGAACCTCGACGTGCTGCTGCTCGACGAGGGGCACTGCCTTCGCGACCAGGCGCTTGACGTGTGCCGCGAGGTGGGCGCGGGCGAGGCGGGCGCGACGCGGGCGGCCTCGCTGCCGACCCTCGTGCAGCTCGTCGCGGGCGGCCTCGGGGTGACGCTCCTGCCGGAGACCGCGATCAACGTGGAGACCCGGCCCGGGTCGCAGCTGGAAGTGGCCCGGTTCTCGGCGCCCGCTCCCTACCGGCGCATCGGGCTGGTGATGCGGGCGAGCACCGGGCGGGCGGCGGAATTCGGCCGGTTGGCGGCGTCGCTGCGGAACGCGGTGGCGGGGCTGCCGGTGCGGGTGGCCGAGCCGGCCTGAGTCAGCGGCGGACGCTCTCCACGGCAGCGGCCATACGTGCGGTGATCTCGCCGAGGATCGGCCGTGAGGTGGCCAGGTTGAGGCGGACGAAGCCGTCGCCGACCGTACCGAACCGGCGCCCGTCGGCCAGCGCCACGCGGGCCTTCTCCAGGAAGAACGCCGCAGGGTCGGCCAAGCCGAGCGCCCGGCAGTCGAGCCACGCCAGGTAGGTGCCCTCCGGGGCGCGGTGCCCGAGTTCCGGCATGTGCCGGGCCACGGCCTCGTCGAATGCGCGGCGGTTGCCGTCCAGGTAGGCGACGGTGTCGGCGAGCCACGGGCCGCCGTGGTCGTAGGCGGCTATCTGTGCGGCGATGCCGAACGTGGTGGCGCCGTTGCGGGCGAAGTCCGGGATCGACCACCACGTCGCGGCGGTCCCGGCGTCGCCCAGCACGACCTGGGCGCACTTGAGTCCGGCGAGGTTCCAGGCTTTCGAGGCGGACGTCACGGTGACGCTGTGGGCGGCGGCGGAGGGGTGGATCGACGCGTACGGGGTGTGCGTCTCGCCGGGCATCGCCAGCGGGGCGTGGATCTCGTCGGCGATCACCCGGGCGCCGTGGAAGTCCACGACCCCGGCGAGTTCGAGCAGCTCGGGACGGGTGAAGACGCGGCCGACGGGGTTGTACGGGTTGCACAGCAGCACGGTGCGGGACCCCGCGCCGAGGGCGCGCGAGATCGCGTCGATGTCCAGGATCGGCCGGTCGCTCGGCACGTCCGCGGTGGTCAGCGGCACCGGGACGGCCTCCCGGCCGGACCGCGCGACGACGTCGAAGAACGGCGGATATGCGGGCACCGGCACGACCACGCCGGTCCCGTGCGGCGAGAACGCCTCCAGGGCAAGCTCGATCCCGCGGACCACGTCCGGCACCAGGCCGACGCGCGACGGGTCGACATGCCACCCCCACGTCCGCGCCGCGTACGCCGCGAACGCGTCGGGCAGCCCGGTCCGGGCATCCTCGTCCGGATACCCGAAGTCCTGCCGCGCGACCGCGTCGGTGACCGCCTCCCGAACCGGCTCCGCCACCGCGAAGTCCATCTCGGCGACCCAGGCGGCGAGCACGTCCCCCTCGACGGACCGCCACTTCACCGTCCGCCGCCGACGCAACGCAGATATGTCCACCTCGTCATGCATGCGCCTAGTCTGCACGCCTCCGTCGCGGGGACCACAAGCCGACGACTCGACCTATACCGCTTCCGTCGGCGCGGCGGCGGGGACCTCGGCCCAGTTCGCGGGCAGTCCGGGGAGCGGCCAGGCGGGGTCGGGGCGGAAGTCCGGCCACGGGCCGTCGAAGGGCGGCCCCCACGCTTTGATCACGTCGATGGCGCGGTGGCCGTCGGCGTAGATGGCGGCGACGTCGGCGTCGGTGTAGCGGCCCGCGTCGCGGGACGCGGCGAGTTCGTCCTCGTCCTTGAAGTGCCAGCGGCGCTCGGGGGTGACCCAGATGTCGAGGGTGTGGTCCTCGGTGTCGACGCCGCCGGACCAGCGGACGCGGGGGCGTTCGAGGTTCACGTACCAGCCGTTGAGGCGCCACTCCGGGCTCCAGAACAGCCAGACCGACCACGGCTCGTCCGGCCGCGCGAGCATCAGGACGCCGGTGCCGAACCACTCGGCGACCGCCGGGATCCGGCCCGCGCGGAAGCGGCGGTCGATCGGCAGCGCGCGGATGTCGCCGCCGTCCGGGAGGACCGGCTTGATCCGCCGGGTGCCGCCCGCGAGCCAGACGGCGAGCTGGTCCGGGTCGTCGCGCACGACCGTCACCGGGCGGCAGTCGAGTACTTCGCCGTTCCGCAGGTACCGCCACAGGATGTGGTCGCCGGGGGCCCAAGCCTCCGGCCGAGTGCGCTGTGCGCCGTCCGCCGTCATGCCGGGATGGTACGCGGCGGGACGGACGGATGGCGGCGCATTGCCAACTGTTCGGCTAAGGGCGGGTCATGCGCAGCACGTCGAGGGCCTCGTCGAGCTGGGCTTCGGTGAGGCGCCCGGCGGCGACGTGCCCGCGTTCGATCACCACCTGGCGGATCGTCTTGCGCTCGGCGAGGGACTGCTTCGCGATCCGGGCGGCTTCCTCGTAGCCGAGGTAGCGGTTGAGCGGGGTGACGACCGACGGCGAGCTTTCCGCGTACTCGCGCAGGCGCTCGGCGTTCGCGGTGATGCCGTCGATCGTGCGGTCGGCCAGGATCCGCGCGACCGCGGCCAGCAGCCGGATCGATTCGAGCAGGTTGCGGGCGATCACCGGCAGCATGACGTTGAGTTCGAAATTGCCGGCCGCGCCGCCGAACGCCACCGCCGCGTCGTTGCCGATCACCTGGGCGACGACCTGGCCGACCGCCTCGGGGATCACCGGGTTGACCTTGCCCGGCATGATCGAGCTGCCGGGCTGCAGGTCGGGCAGGTGGATTTCGCCGAGGCCGGTGCGCGGGCCGGAGCCCATCCAGCGGATGTCGTTGGCGACCTTGTTGAGGCCGACGGCGATGGTGCGCAGCTGGCCGGACAGTTCGACGAGGCCGTCGCGCGCGCCCTGCGCCTCGAAGTGGTCGCGGGCCTCGGTGAACGGCAGCCCGGTGGCGGCGGCGAGTTCCTCGATGACGCGGGCGGAGAATCCCGGCGGGGTGTTGATGCCGGTGCCGACGGCGGTGCCGCCGAGCGGGAGTTCGGCGACGCGGGGGAGCGACGCTCGGAGGCGTTCGACGCCGTACCGGACCTGGGCCGCGTAGCCGCCGAACTCCTGGCCGAGGGTGACCGGCGTCGCGTCCATCAGGTGGGTACGGCCGGCCTTGACGACCTCGGAGTACTCGTCGGCCTTGCGGCCCAGCGACAGCGCCAGGTGGTCGAGCGCGGGGACGAGGTTGCGGGTCACGGCCTCGGCCGCGGCGACGTGGATCGACGACGGGAAGGTGTCGTTGGACGACTGCGACGCGTTGACGTGGTCGTTCGGGTGCACGTCCCGGCCGAGGCGCTCGGATGCGAGCGTGGCCAGCACCTCGTTCATGTTCATGTTGGACGACGTGCCCGAGCCGGTCTGGAACACGTCGACGGGGAACTCGGCGTCCCAGTGCCCTTCCGCGACCTCGCCCGCGGCCAGCCGGATCGCCTCGGCCACGTCCGTGTCCAGCACCCCGAGTTCGGCGTTGACCTTGGCGGCCGCCGCCTTGATCTGCGCGAGCGCCGCGATGTGCGCGTGTTCGAGGGTGCCGCCGGAGATCGGGAAGTTCTCCACCGCGCGCTGCGTCTGCGCCCGCCACTTCGCCGCCGCGGGCACCCGGACCTCGCCCATCGAGTCGTGTTCGATGCGGTACGCGCCCGTGTCCCGGGCCCCCTCGTCGCTCATCGCCGTGCCTCCGTGGTGCGGTGCTGGTGTACGGGGAACCCGTGCGCCCGGCCGGGTGTTCCCCGGCCGGGCGGGACGGCGGTCACCCCAGGACGAGGACGTGCAGGGTGCGCGGGCCGTGCACGCCCGCGACGCGGATCATCTCGATGTCGACGGTCGCCGACGGGCCGCTGATCCACGTCTGCGGCCGCGTCGGGTCGAGCCGGGCGACGGCCTCGGGCACGGTGCCGACGACTTGGTCCGCACGTACGACGCACAGGTGGTAGTCCGGCAGCAGGGTGAGCGCGCGGCGGCCCTGGTCGGGCCCGGTGTCCAGCACGATGGTGCCGGTCTCCGCGATGGCCAGCGCGCAGCCGGTGGCGACCGCACCGATGTCCTCCAACTGTGTGTCGGACAGCGGCGGATCGTCGACGACCAGTTCGACGCCGGTGGCCGCCAGCCAGGCCAGCCGCCTGTCGAGGTCGGGCACCGCGATCCGGCGGATGCCGGCGAGCGCGAGCAGGTCGTCGGCGGCGGTGATCATGTCGCCGGTCCTGATGTACCGCACGGTCGCGTCGTAGTCCGCGAGCCGGTCGGCGAACACCCCGACGACGTCGGTGCCTTCCTGCCGTTCGCGGCGGTACGTGCGGTCCACCTCGACGCGCTCCGGCGGATGCTGCGCCAGCGCGCCGCGGATACGGGTGAGGATCTCGGACTTGGCCTCGGACGGCAGCCCCGGGTTCGGGGGCGGGGTGGTGGGCGCGGTCATCGCTCGTCCCCGTTCGCCGCGTCGGCCGGTGCGAATCCTTCGGGTTCTTCGTCGTGTCCGCCGGCGGTGCGCTTGTACCAGGAGCGGAAGGACTCCGGCGGCGGCGCCGGGGCGTCGCGGCTGTCCGTCCAGCCCGCCACCGGGCCGGCCAGCAGGTGCGGGATCCGTCTGATGCGGCCCTTGCGGCCGATGAAGTGCCGGCTGAACGACGCGGCGTGCTGGGCGAGTCCGAGCCGCCACGGTTCGCCGAACGTCCACTCCGCGGCGGCCATCGCGGCCTTCTCGGCGGGGTGCGACGGCCCGCGCTTGAGGTCGACCAGTTGGGCGCGCTGGCGGGTGAGGATCGCCGGGATGTCGATGCGGACCGGGCACGCTTCGAAGCACGCGCCGCACAGGGACGACGCGTACGGCAGCGACGCGGTCTGCTCGTCCACCTCGTGCTGGTTGATGCCGCGCAGCTGCGGCGTGAGGATCGCGCCGATCGGGCCCGGGTAGACGGAGCCGTAGGCGTGGCCGCCGACGCGCTCGTAGACCGGGCACACGTTCAGGCAGGCCGAGCAGCGGATGCAGCGCAGCGCCTGCCGCCCCAGCTCGTCGGCGAGGACGTCGGTGCGGCCGTTGTCGAGCAGCACCAGGTGGAAGGTGCGCGGCCCGTCGCCGTCGGTCACGCCCGTCCACATCGATGTGTAGGGGTTCATCCGCTCGCCGGTGGACGACCGCGGCAGCAACTGGAGGAACACCTCCATGTCCTGCCACGTCGGCAGCAGCTTCTCGATGCCCAGCACGGTGACCAGCACGTCGGGCAGCGTCAGGCACATGCGGCCGTTGCCCTCGGACTCGACGACGCACACCGTCCCGGTCTCCGCGACGGCGAAGTTGCCGCCGCTGATCGCGACCTTGGTGTGCAGGAACTTCTCCCGCAGGTGGCGGCGCGACGCCTCGGCGAGGTCCGCGGGCACGTCGGTCAGCCCGGCGGGTGCCGGGGTGCCGGCATGGCGCATCTCGCGCGCGAAGATGTCGCGGATCTCCGACCGGTTCCGGTGGATCGCCGGGACCAGGATGTGCGACGGGAGGTCGTGCCCGAGCTGCACGATCAACTCGGCCAGGTCGGTCTCCCACGCATGGATCCCGGCCGCGGCGAGCGCGTTGTTGAGGCCGATCTCCTGGGTCGCCATCGACTTGACCTTGACGACCTCCTCGGCGCCGTGGCCGCGGACGATGTCGACGACGATCGCGTTCGCCTCGGCGGCGTCGCGTGCCCAGTGCACGGTGCCGCCCGCCGCGGTGACCTTGGCCTCCAACTGCTCCAGGTAGCGGGGCAGATGCGCGAGGACGTCGTCCTTGATGGCGGCCCCGGCGCGGCGCAGCTTCTCCCAGTCGGGAACCTCGCGGACGACCGCGGCGCGCTTGGCGCGGATGGTGTGGGTGGCGTTCCGCAGGTTGGCGCGCAACTGCCGGTTCGCCAGCTCCTTGCGGGCCATGTCGGGAAACGCGGGCATGCCCACGAAGGTGGGTTCCGGGCGGACGGCGGTCACGGCGTCACCACCGTCCGCACGGCACCCGAGGGGTACGGATCCAGCTCCGGATGCGGCCCTTCGGAGGCGAGGATGTCGGCCAGGTGCATCACCCGTACGCCCGCGTGCTGCCGGGACAGCAGCCCGCCGATGTGGGTGAGGCACGAGTTGTCGCCCGCGCACAGCACCTGCGCGCCGGACTCCAGGACGGCCTCCGCCTTGTCGAGGCCGATCGCCGTCGACGTGGCGGCGTTCTTCAGGGCGAACGTGCCGCCGAAACCGCAGCACTCATCCGCGCGCGGCAGCTCCACGAGCCGCAGCCCGCGGACCGCGCGCAGCAGCCGCACCGGCTTGTCGCCGACGCCGAGCGTCCGGGCCGAATGGCAGGTGGGGTGGTAGGTGACCGTGTGCGGGAACACCGCCCCGACGTCCTCGACGCCCAGCACGTCGACGAGGAATTCGCTGAATTCGTACACGCGCGGCGCAATGGCGGCGACCGTCCGGGCGAATTCCGCCGAGTGCGAGCTGTCCGCGAGCGGCGGGTAGGAGTCGCGGACCATGGCCGCGCACGAGCCCGACGGGGTCACGACCGCGTCGTACGGCGCGAACGTCTTCGCGAACGACTCGGCCAGCGGCCGGGTCTCGTGCCGGTAGCCGGTGTTGAAATGCATCTGCCCGCAGCAGGTCTGCGCGTACGGGAACTCCACGTCGTGCCCCAACCTGCGCAGCACCCGGACGACCGATTTGCCGGTCTCCGGGAACAACGTGTCGTTGAAGCAGGTGATGAACAGGGCAACACGCACGATTCACCTCCAAACAAGTGGAATCGACTCTAAGACGGTCCGGCCCGGTCCGCCCGTCGCATGCCCGCCCGTGGCGCCGCGCGCCACACCGTAGGGTCGGGCCATGACGTGGAGGACGGCGGTGCGCCGCCGCATGCCCGCGACCCGGCGCGGCCGGGCCCTGACCGCCGCCGCGGTCGTCCTGGCGCTGCTCGCCGCGGTGCTGGCCGCGGGGGCGTCGGGAGGCGGCGGGTCATCACCCGTCCGCAGCACCGAGCAGCGCCTGGAGGTCGCCGCCGGGCCCGGCTCGGCCGACCGGATCCCGCTCGACACCACCGTGTACTGGCCGGACACCGGCGCACCCGCGCCCGCGCTGCTCCTCGGCCACGGTTTCGGCGGCAGCAAGCTGTCGGTGCGGGCCGAGGCGCAGGACTACGCCCGGCGCGGCTACGTCGTCATGACCTGGTCGGCGCGCGGCTTCGGCGCGTCCGGCGGGGCGATCGCGCTCGACCAACCGGACTACGAGGTCGCCGACGCCCGCGCCCTGGTCGACTGGCTCACCGCGCGGCCCGAGGTGAAGTCCGACGGCCCCGGAGACCCGCGGGTCGGCGCCGCGGGCGCGTCCTACGGCGGCGCGCTCGCGCTGCTGCTCGCCGCCTACGATCCGCGCGTCGACGCCGTGGCCCCGCAGTGGACCTGGAACGACCTCGCCGCGTCGCTGCTGCCCAACGCGGGCGGCACCGGCGGCAACGACGGCGTGTTCAAGAAGATGTGGGCGGGCGTGTTCTTCTCCGCCGGTGCCGGCGGGGGCCTGCCGGGCGGTACTCCGGAAGGCGGCGTCCCGGGCGGCGCCGCCGCGGGCGGGGCGGGTGCCGCGCCGAGCGCGGACGCCGCGCTGTGCGGCCGCTTCGCCCCCGACGTGTGCGCCGTCTACGAAGAGGTCGCCCGCACCGGCAAGGCCACCCCGCAGGCCGTCGAGCTGATGCGCCGGGCCAGCCCGGCGCTGGTCGCCGACCGGCTGCGGGTGCCGACGCTGCTGATCCAAGGGCAGAGCGACTCGCTGTTCCCGCTGTCCGAGGCGGACGCGACCGCGAAGGCGGTGACCGCCAACGGCTTCCCGGTGGAGATGGCGTGGACCGCGGGCGGGCACGACGGCGGGCCCACCCAGGACGCGTGGGTGGCCGACAAGACGGCCTCCTGGCTCGACCGCTGGGTGAAGTCGGACGCGGGCGCGGCGCAGACCCGCGCGACCCGGGGCGGCGGCACGCAGCCCGTCCCCGCGGGGCCGTTCTCGGTCACCCGCTTCGGCGGCGTCGACACCTCCACCCGCGAACAGGTCGTGAAGATCGCGTCCGGGCCGAGCTACCCGGGCAGCGGCGGCAGCTCGCGGCGTGAGATCCCGCTGCTCGGGGTGCCGCAGACGGTGGTCAACCCGCCGGGCGGGGTCCCGCCGTCGATCTCCACGCTGCCCGGGCTGGGGGCGCTCGGCACGCTGGGGCAACTCGGCGGCGGCAGCGGCACGGTAGGACAGCTCACCCTCGACATGCCCGGGCAGACCGCGGTGTTCGACAGCGCCACGCAGAACGGCACCTTCCGCATCACCGGCGGCACGACGGTGAAGGTGCGGGTGGCCGGGGCGGACGACATCGTGCTGTTCGCCAAGCTGTACGACGTCGACTCGGGCGGTTCGGCGGTCCTGCCGTACCAGCTCGCCGCGCCGGTCCGGGTGTCCGGCGCCCGCGACGGCCGCGAGGTGGAGATCCGGCTGCCGGAGATCGACCGGGAGATCGACGCCGGGCACCGGCTGCGGCTCGTGTTCACCACCACCGACCTCGGCTTTGCCACCCCGGCCGAACCCGCGGTCTACCAGGTCGCCGTCACCGGCCCGCTCGTCGTGCCGTCGGTGTCCGGCCTGAAGGCGCCGCCCGCCGGATACCCGTGGTGGACCTGGGGCGTGCCGCTGATCGCCGCCGCGGCGGCCGCGGTGCTCGTGGCCACCGGGCGCCGCCGGATCAAGGCGCGGGCGCCGATCGCCGGACTGCGCGACGTGCCGCTGCGGATCCACGGCCTGACCAAGCGCTACAAGGGCGGCAAACTCGCCGTCGAAGACCTGTCGTTCGAGGTGGCGCGCGGCGAAGTCCTGGGCCTGCTGGGCCCCAACGGCGCGGGCAAGACGACGACGCTGCGCATGCTCATGGGCCTCATCCACCCCGACGAAGGGGAGATCCGGATCTTCGGGCACGTGGTCACGCCCGGGGCGCCGGTGCTGTCCCGGCTCGGGTCGTTCGTCGAAGGGCCGGGGTTCCTGCCGCACCTGTCGGGACGGGACAACCTACGGCTGTACTGGCGTGCCACCGGGCGACCGGAAGCGGACGCGCACTTCGAGGAAGCGCTGGAGATCGCCGGGCTCGGCGAGGCACTGGACCGCGCGGTCCGCACGTACTCGCAGGGCATGCGGCAGCGGCTCGCCATCGCGCAGGCCATGCTCGGGCTCCCGGACCTGCTGGTGCTCGACGAACCGACCAACGGGCTCGACCCGCCGCAGATCCGCGCGATGCGCGACGTGCTGATCCGGTACGCGTCGGACGGCCGCACCGTGGTGGTTTCCAGCCACCTGCTGGCCGAGGTCGAACAGACCTGCACACACGTCGTGGTCATGCACCGCGGCCGCCTGGTCGCGCAGGGCCCGGTCGAGGACATCACCGGCGACGGCAACACGCTCGCGATCGGCACCCCCGCGCCCGAGCGGGCGGTGGCCGCGCTCGCGGGCCTGAAGGGCGTCGCCTCGGTCGAACCCGAAGGCGAAGGCGTGCTCGTGCACCTCGCAGGCGCCGAACCGTCCGCGGTGGTCGCCGAACTCGTCGGCGCCGGCGTCGCGGTCGACCGGGTCGCCGCGAAACGGCGGCTGGAGGACGCGTTCCTGACACTGATCGGAGAACAGCAGTGACCGCCGTCGACCCGGCGCCGGACGGCGCAGTCCCTGCGAACGAGCCCGTGGACGAGCCCGCGCCCTCCCGCGCGCACGGCTACCGGCCACGGCACACCCTGCCGTTCCGTGTCGAGGCGCTGCGCCAACTGCGCCGCCGCCGCACGCTGGTGATGCTGGGGCTGCTCGCGGCGCTGCCGTGGATCCTGGTCGTCGCGTTCAAAGTGGGCGGCTCACCGTCGCGCGACAACGTGCCGACGCTCGTCGACGTGGCCACCCGCAGCGGGCTCAACCTCACGGCCTTCGCGTTGTTCGTGTCGACCGGGTTCCTCCTGGTCGTGGCGGTCGCGCTGTTCTGCGGCGACACCGTGGCGAGCGAGGCGAGCTGGTCGTCGCTGCGCTACCTGCTCGCCGCGCCCGTGCCGCGCGCCCGGCTGCTGCGGGTCAAGCTCGCGGTGTCGCTGGCCTACAGCGCGTTCGCACTGGTGCTGCTCCCCGCAATGGCGCTGCTCGCCGGGACGATCGCCTTCGGCTGGGGGCCGCTGGAGATCCCGATCGGCGGGACGCTGGGGGCGGGCGACGCGATGGAGCGCATGCTGATCGTCGTCGTCTACGGGATCGTGTCCCAGCTCGTGGTCGCCGCGGTCGCGTTCTGGCTGTCCACGGTCACCGACGCGCCGCTCGGCGCGGTCGGCGGTGCGGTCGGGCTCGTCGTCGTGTCCAACATCGTCGACGCGGTGACCGCGCTCGGATCATGGCGCGATGTGCTCCCCACGCACTGGCAGTTCGCCTGGGTCGACGCGCTGCAGGCCGACCTGGAATGGGAAGGCATGGTCAAGGGATCGGCGATCTCGGTGGCCTATGCGTGCGTCTTCATCGCCCTGGCTTTCCGGCACTTCGAGCGCAAGGACATCGTTTCCTGACCCCTGCGCGGGCGGGGTGCGCGGCCTCGACACGTGTCACCGCGAGCCGGGGCATTTTGCCTGATTCCGGCTGTTCACATCTCCGCTACCGGCAGGTAGTTTGCGTCCGCACGTGTTCCTGTTACTCCCGGGTACACCCCTGCGACGAAGGCGAGGATCATGTCCCCATCCCTGCCGTCCCACCCCAAGCGAAGACTGATCGGGGCGCTCACGGCCGCCCTGCTCGCGGTCGGCGGCCTCGGCACGCTGGCCACTTCGCCGTCCGCCGCGGCGGGCACCACGGCGACTCCGCTGCGGGCCGACCTGGAAACGGTCCGCGCCGCGGAGGCGCGGCAGCTGTACGGCGACCCGGCCGTCAAGCCGATGGCCGACCGCAAGACGTCGCTCATCTCGCTCGGCGACAGCGAGATCTCCGGTGAAGGCGTCGGCACCTACGAAGCCCCCACCGACGGCCCGGACAACTGGTGCCACCGCTCGCCGCTCTCGGCGATCCACCGCACCGGCATCCCCGCCGACGTCACCTACAACGTCGCCTGCTCGGGCGCGTCGTCGGTCAACATCCGCATCGGCGGGAGCAAGCAATACCCCGACGAGCTGGTGCAGTCCGACAACCTCGCCATCAAGGCGCGCAACACGCGCCTGAAGATGGTCCTGCTCGTCATCGGCGCCAACGACGACCTGCAGTTCGGCCCGACCGTCACCGACTGCGTCACCAAGCGGGTGTTCTTCCAAGGCGAGTGCTACGGCACCTACCAGCCGCAGTGGCCGGGCCGCATCGCCGCGCTCCAGCCCAAGGTCGAGCAGTCGATCCGGGACCTGCGCACCGTCATGACCGACGCCGGCTACGCCAACAGCGACTACAAGCTGGTCGTCATGGGCTACCCGTCGCCGATGAGCCCGGACGTCGAGGACAACCCGGACTTCCCGGGCTGGTACGACGGCGGCTGCCTCGGCTACCTGCGCGACATGGCGTGGGGCCGCAACGAGGCCGTCCCGATGTTCGCCGAAGCGGAGCGCAAGGCCGCGGCGAACACCGGCGCCGTCTACCTCGACAACAGCCGGCTGTTCCACGGCCACGAAGTCTGTACCGACAACACCTGGGCGCGCGGCCTGTACTTCGCGAACCTCGACCTGTTCGACGAGAACACCACGCGCCAATCCTTCCACCCCAACGAGCGCGGCCACCTCGCGTTCGCGTCCTGCCTGACGCAGCTCTACAACTCGAACTACCAGACCGCGGGCTGCGTCGACCCGGCCAGCACCGGCACCCCGGTGCTCACCGAAGGGGTCAAGGACTTCCGGCAGTTGCGAAACGAGGGCACCGGGTTGTGCGCCGACTCGTACGGCTACTCGTCACGCAACTACACCGCGATGGAACTGTGGGCGTGCGGCGGCGGCCGCAACCAGGGCTTCTGGTACGACCCGTCGTACCAGTCCCTGCACATCGAACTGAGCCACGACCGCTGCCTCGACCCGCAAGGCGGCGCCCGCACCACCGGCACCCCCGTGGTGCTGTGGAACTGCAACGGCGGCGACAACCAGCGGTTCGTGCTGACCGGCGGCACCATCCGGCCGGCCAACGCGCAGACGCTGTGCCTGGCGCCGTCCGGCGCGGATCCGACGCTCGGCGCCAAGCTCGTGCTGGCGGCCTGCGACGGCTCGGCGGCCCAGCGGTTCGTCTCCGAACCGCACCAGGCCGCGGTGTTCACCGAGCTGAAGGCCGGCAACACCGGCAAATGCCTGGACATCAACGCCGGGACGATGGCGAACGGCACCAACGTCATCGCCTGGGACTGCACCGGCAACACCAACCAGAAGTGGTACCGCAACCCGGCGACCGGCCAGGTACACAGCCTCAAGGACCCGACGTACTGCCTCGACAACCGGGGCAGCGTGGCGGCAGGTGCCGCACTGGGGATCTGGGCGTGCAAGGACGGCACCGGCGCGGTGCGCGACAACCTGCGGTTCGACGCGTCGAACGGGGCGCTGGTGAGCCGGGTGTCGGGGCTGCGCGTCACGGCGCCGACGAGCGGCACGGGCGCGGTGACGCAGACCGCGGCCAATGGCTCGACGGCGCAGGTGTGGAATGCGGGGGCGTCGGCACCGCTGACGTTCAGCCCGATCCCGTACGACGCTTACTGACCGGGAGTTGCTCCGGTAGCTGAGCGGTGACATGCCGAGGCCCGGCTCCCGGACGGGAGCCGGGCCTCGGTGCTGCGTTGCCGCGGTGCTACGGGCGTTTGCCGATCTGCAGGGTCGGGCTGGTCACGTCCGCGAAGAAGTCGTTGCCCTTGTCGTCCACGACGATGAACGCGGGGAAGTCCTCGACCTCGATCTTCCACACGGCTTCCATGCCGAGTTCCGGGTACTCGACGACCTCGACGGACTTGATGCAGTCCTGGGCGAGGCGCGCGGCGGGGCCGCCGATCGAGCCGAGGTAGAAGCCGCCGTGCTTGGCGCACGCGTCGGTGACCTGCTGCGAGCGGTTGCCCTTGGCGAGCATGACGAACGAGCCGCCGGCCGCCTGGAACTGCTCGACGTAGGAGTCCATCCGGCCCGCGGTGGTCGGGCCGAACGAGCCGGACGCGTAGCCCTCCGGGGTCTTCGCCGGGCCCGCGTAGTACACCGCGTGGTCGCGCAGGTACTGCGGCATCTCCTCGCCCGCGTCCAGCCGCTCCTTGATCTTCGCGTGCGCGATGTCGCGGGCCACGACGACCGGGCCGGACAGCGAAAGCCGGGTCTTCACCGGATACTTGGACAGCTCGGCGCGGATCTCGCTCATCGGCCGGTTGAGGTCGACGTGCACGACCTCGCCGTCCAGGTCCTCGTGCGTGGTGTCCGGCAGGTACTTGGCCGGGTCGGTCTCCAGCTGCTCCAGGAACACGCCCTCGGCAGTGATCTTGGCGAGCGCTTGGCGGTCCGCGCTGCACGACACCGCGATGGCGACCGGCAGCGACGCGCCGTGCCGGGGCAGACGGATGACCCGCACGTCGTGGCAGAAGTACTTGCCGCCGAACTGCGCGCCGATGCCCATGTCCTGGGTGAGCTTGAGGATCTCCGCTTCCAGTTCGAGGTCGCGGAAGCCGTTGCCGAGCGGCGAGCCCTCGGTCGGGAGGGTGTCGAGGTAGCGCGCGGACGCGTACTTCGCGGTCTTCAGCGCGAACTCGGCGCTGGTGCCGCCGATCACCACGGCCAGGTGGTACGGCGGGCAGGCGGCGGTGCCGAGCGAACGGATCTTGCCGTCCAGGAACTTCAGCATCGCGGCCGGGTTCAGGATGGCCTTGGTCTCCTGGTACAGGTACGACTTGTTGGCGCTGCCGCCGCCCTTGGCCATGAACAGGAACTTGTAGGCCTCGCCCGCCGCGGCGTACAGCTCGACCTGGGCCGGCAGGTTGTTGCCGGTGTTCTTCTCGTCCCACATGGTCAGCGGGGCCATCTGCGAGTAGCGCAGGTTCAGCTCGGTGTACGCGTTGCGGATGCCGCGCGACAGGTGCTCCTCGTCGCGGCCGTCGGTGAGGACGTGCTGGCCGCGCTTGCCCATGACGATCGCCGTGCCGGTGTCCTGGCACATCGGCAGCACGCCGCCGGCCGCGATGTTCGCGTTCTTGAGCAGGTCGAGTGCGACGAAGCGGTCGTTGGGGGAGGCTTCCGGGTCGTCGAGGATCTTCGTGACCTGCGCGAGGTGCCCCGGGCGCAGCAGGTGCGCGATGTCGCGCATCGCCTCGCGCGCGAGCAGCGTCATCGCCTCGGGCTCGACCTGCAGGAAACGGCGGCCGCCGGCCTCGAAGGTGGAGACGCCCTCGCTGGTGACCAGACGGTACGGCGTGGTGTCGGCGCCCAGCGGAAGCAGGTCGGTGTACGAGCCGGAGAAACTGTCGGCGGGGGGCATGGCCATCCTCACTCGGCGGTATGGGGCGTCCTCCAGCGTAGAACGGCCGCGGGGCGGTACCGGGTGTGAGGTCGGGCTCACTGCGGGGGCGCGGGACGCGGGGGGTGTGAAGGGCGTGGGCGCGGAGGGATGTTATGCCGCTTATATGGCTTTCTTGGGTGCGGCTGCGGCTCAGCGGGCGGTCACCGTGATGCGGACGGTCGCGCTGTCGGTACGGCCTCCGGCGTCTTTGACGGTGTAGGAGAAGACGTCGGTGCCGGTCCGGAAGACGTCGTAGGTCCGGTACGTGCACGCGCCGGAGCGCTTGTCGCAGGTGATCGCCCCGTACCAGCCGAACGCCACCGAGGCGCCGGTCATGCGGAGCCGGTCGCCGCGGTCGTTGGCCAGCACGTGGAGGGTGACCGTGCCGCCCGCGCGGACGGTGGCCGCGTCGTCGACGGCCATCGGGGCGGGGTGTTGGGTCGGGGGCCGCGTGGTGGGAGGGGTGGTGGTCCGCGTCGGCGTCGGGGGAGGCGTCGTGGCGGGTCGGGTGGTGGGCGGGGCCGTGGGACCGGGTGATTCCGGGTCGGGGGAGCGGGTCGGGCCAGGCGGGGCGGGGGCCGGGCGTCCGGCGGCGGCGTCCGCGTCCCGCTCCGCGGGCTTGGGCGTCGTCGACTGCGGTGCCGCGGGGAGGGCGCTCGGGGAGCCGCCGGGCGTGGACGGCGCGCCGGCATCCGGGGGAGCCGGGGGCTGCCGCGAGGATCCGGCGGCCGGGCCCGGGGGCTCGGGCGGGGCGGGTCGGGCGATACGCGGCGTACGGCCGTCGGTGTGCCGTCCGGAGTCGTCTCCGGATCCGGCGAGAACCGCCGCGAAGGCCACTCCCGCCACGGCGACGGCGCCCGCGGCGGCGAACGTGAGCTTCCACGCGGCATCCGGGTGCGGGCCCGGAGCGCCCGAGCCGCGGCCTGCCGAGCCCGGTGCCACCGCCGTACCGCCGACGTCGAGCGGGAGCGCCGTGCCGGGGTCGGGGACCACCGCCGCTCCGCCCGCGGCCGCTTCGATCAGCGGGGCCGCGGCCGCGGCGGTGCCGAGGACTGCCGGGAGGAGCAGCACGCGCAGGTGGGCGTTGGCCGCGGTCAGCTCGGCGCACACGCGTTTACACGTGTCGCATCCGGCCAGGTGGTCGTCGACCGCGCGCTTGTCGCGGATGCGCAGGGTGCCGCGGACGTAGCCGCCGAACCGGGTGCCGTAGCCGCGGCAGCGGTCGGGCAGGCGTCCCACGTGCGCTTCGAGGAAGGCGGCGCTGAGGCCTTCGCGGGCGCGGACCGCGAGTTGGGAGACCGCGTTCGGGGTGATGCCCAGCAACCGGGCGATGGCGCGCGGCTTTTCGCCTTCCACCTCGGTGTGCCACAGCACCGCCTGCCAGCGGTCGGGCAGCGACCCGAAGGCCTGCTGGACGAGTATGAGGTCCGGCTTCACCTCGGCGGTTTCCGCCGACGGGCCGCCGAGGCTGTCGAGTTCGGCGTCGTCGCCGGTGAGTAAGACGCCGTTGCGGGCCTTGGCGCGGTCGATGCAGGCATTGCGCATCGTCGTGCACAGGTAGGCGCGGAACGACTCCCGGGGCCCGCCGCCGCGCCGCAGTTGGGCGAGCACCTCGACGAACGCGTCGGACACCAGGTCTTCGGCGGCGTCCCGGTCGGCTTCCAGGCGCCGGGCGTGCCGCAGGCCCGCGGCGTGGTGGCGCTGGTGCAGGGCGGCGAACGCGGTTTCCGCGGCGGGGCCGCCGTCGCGTACCCGCTGGGCGAGTTCGGCGTCCGGCGCATCGGGGGCGGCGTCGTCGCGGTGCCGCGGTATGTCGCCGCACACGATGGGAGGTTCGCCGTGCCTGTCCCCGTTCATGTCCGGACAGCTTGCCATGATCGTCGCGGGGCGAACATGCCGAGGGCGACGCCCAGGCCGACCAGCGCGCTTCCGGCCACCTGCTCGGGGTGGACCGTGCCGGTGCCGAGGACGAGGGCGGACAGCGCCGCCGCGATCGGCACCAAGCCGGAGAACAGCCCCGCGCGCTCGGGGCCGAGCCGGCCGAGTGCGCTGTACCAGAGCAGGAACGCCACGACGGTGGCGATCAGTCCGAGGAACACCAGGGCGGCCGCTTCGGCGACGGTGGGCATGCGGACCATGGCCTCGCCGTCGGACAGCCACCCGATGGCGAGTGATTGCGGCACGGCGAGCAGCGTCGAGTAGGCCGCCACCCGCAGCGGCCCGAGCCTCGGCAGCAGCGGCACCGCCAGCAGCGAGAAGGCCAGTTCGCACACCAGCACGCCGAGCGCCAGCGCCAGCCCGGTCGGGGTGGCGCTGCCGAATCCCTCGACGGCCACCGCACCTGCGACGACCAGCAGCGACGCGGCCACGATGCGCCGCCCGGGCTGCCGTCCGGCCGGCAGCGCGCCGACGGTGGCGAGGACCACCGGGGCGCACCCGAGGATGCTGCCGACCGTCGCCGGGTCGGCGTGGTCGAGCGCGCCGAGGAGGAGCTGGTTGAACAGCGTCTGGCCGGTCAGCGCGAGCAGGAACAGCAGGGCCCACTCGCGCGGCCGCACGCGGATCCGCGGCCGGTCGCCGCCCCGCGTGCGCAGCTTCAGGAGCGCGTACATCGCCACCCCGGCCAGGCCGTAGCGCAGGGCCTGCCCGGTGCCCACCGGATACGCGGTGAGCGCCGCGGACACCCCCGTGCAGGTGCCGACCAGGACCTGGGAAACCGCAGCGGACGTCGCGCCGGTGGACGGCGCCTCTACCGATCGCCTCATGTCGGGTTACGTTATGGAGGCAGTGGATCGGAACACAGGACCACATTTGGCCGTCGGGAGGGGACCACTCGTGAGCGACTTGCTGGTGGGGATCGACCGTGCGCTGGGCAACGTCGGCGCGCAGATCACCGCGGGCCTGCGGGAAGCGGTGCGCAGCGGCCGGCTGGCGCCGGGCGACCGGCTGCCGTCGAGCCGGGCACTGGCCGCCGACCTGGGGGTGTCGCGCGGCATGGTCGTCGAGGCGTACGAGCAACTCGTCGCCGAGGGCTACCTGACCAGCCGGCACGGCTCCGGCACACGCGTCGCGCAGCTGCCGGAGCAGCACACCTCGCGCGGCCCCGAGCTGCCGCGCGACGTGAGCGACGTGTCGGAGCTGCCGTTCGACCTCAAGCCGGGATCGTCCGACATGTCGGCGTTCCCCCGCTCCGCGTGGCTGGCGGCGACCCGGCACGCGCTGGCGACCGTGCCGCACAGCCGCCTGTCGTACGGCGACCCCGGCGGCGTGCCCGAGCTGCGCATCGCCCTGGCCGGCTACCTGGGCCGGGTGCGCGCCGCGAACGCGTCGCCCGACCGCATCGTGGTGGTCGGCGGGGTCGCCCAGGGCATCGCGCTGGTCGTGCAGGCGCTGGCCGTGCGCGAGCACCGGCTGCTGGCCGTCGAGGACCCGTCGAGTGCGACCCAACGCGGGCTGCTGCGCAGCAACGGGCTGCCGATCGTGGGAATCCCGGTCGACGGCGACGGCATAGACGTCGACGCGCTGGCCCGCAGCGGCGCCCGCGCGGTCCTGGTGACGCCCGCGCACCAGTACCCGACCGGCGTGGTGCTGTCGCCGGAGCGCCGGGCCCGGCTGACCGCGTGGGCGCGGGACGTCGACGGCCTGATCATCGAGGACGACTACGACGCCGAGTTCCGCTACGACCGCGACCCGGTCGGCTGCCTCCAGGGCCTCGACCCCGACCACGTCGTGCACCTGGGCTCGACCAGCAAGGCGCTCGCGCCGGGTATGCGGCTCGGCTGGGCCGTGGTGCCGGAGCCGTGGCTGGAGCAGATCCGCGAACTGAAGCAGTACGCCGACCTGGGCTCCGCGGTGATCAACCAGTTCGCGTTCGTGCGGCTGCTGGAGAGCGGCGCCTACGACCGGCACCTGCGCGCGATGCGGCTGCGCTACCGGGGCCGACGCGACGCGGTGGCGGACGCGTTCGCCGAGTTCCTGCCCGAGGTCGAGGTCAACGGCATCCGCGCCGGCCTGCACCTGTACGTCGAACTCCCGGGCGGCTGCACCGAGGACGCCGTGGTCGCCGCCGCCGCCGAACGCGGCGTCCGGGTGGAGCCGGTCGGCCCGATGCGCGAGGACGCCGCCGCGGGACCGCAGGCGCTCGTCCTCGGCTACGCGATGCTCGCCGAGGAACGGCTGCACGAGGCGGTCCGGCGGATTGCGGAGGCGTGCCGCGAGGTCGGGTGACCGCGAGGCGAACAGCGGAGCGGCGGCGTGGCGTGCGTCACGTCTGTGGCGTGCCTTGCGCGGCGGCTATCGTCGTGGTGTGGAACCGACTTCCGAAACCGACGCGCCCGCCACGCCGGCTGCCCCGGCGCCCGCCCCGGCGCCGCCCCCGGACCTGCCCGCGGTCCGGGCCGACGGGCCGCTGCCGCCGTCGGCGATGCGGGCGTCCGACGCGGACCGCGACCGGGTCGCGGACGTGCTGCGCACCGCGTTCGAGGAAGGCCGCCTCACGGTCGAGGAGCACGCCGAACGGATCGACATCCTGTACGGCATCAAGACCGTCGGCGAACTGGAGCCGCTGACCCGCGATCTGCCCGTCCCCGGACGGCTGAATCCGGCCAAACCCGCGGCCCCGAGTCCGCGCCCGCGGCCCGCCGCCGAGCCGCAGTGGCACACCGCCGAGCCGTCCGTCCGGCCCGCGGAATCGCCGACGCTGGTCGCGGTGTTCGGCAGCGCGTCGCGCAAGGGCCCCGGGCGGGTGGGAAGGAAGATCCGTGCGGTGTCGGTGTTCGGCGGCGTGGAGATCGATCTGTCGCAGGCGACGTTCGAACATCCGGTCATGTACATCGACGCGGTCACGGTGTTCGGGGGCGTGGAAGTGCGGGTCCCCGAAGGGGTGACGGTGCGCGGGCACGGCGCCGGGATCTTCGGCGGGTTCGACGTCCACCAGCACGAAGCGGAGAGCCCCGACGCGCCGGTTGTGGTGGTCCGCGGGGCGGCCGTCTTCGGTGGCGTGGACGTGCGGCCGAAGCGCGTGAAGGGCCGCAAAAGCCTGGACCGGGAACGCGGCGACGACTGACCCGCGGTGCCTCGCGCATCGGCCAACTTCCGGTGTGGCGGGGGTGTTTCGCGGGTGTTGCTTTCCCGTCAGTTGTCGCATTGCGGGGCTTGTACCGGGATTTGGGCGGGTACTCGCTTGGTGGGACGGTACTACCCGCCGAGAGCGAGGAGTGTTCACGTGCCCGACCGGAGCGATCTGCCTTCCTCCGCAAGCGACATCGCCGAACCGCCCGCCGCCCGCGCGTCCACCTGGATTCCCCCGGCGGCGGGCGCGTGCCGCGTCGAGGACCTCGCCCTGTTCCTGGGCCTGCCCGGGGAGCCCGCGGTCGCCCGGATCGCCCGCGAGGAGGAAGCCAAGCGCGTCTGCGCACGCTGCGCGGTGCTGGTGGAATGCCGCGCCGCCGCCTTGGCCGAGGCCGACCCGGAGACCACCGGGGTCAGGGGCGGCCTGACCCCCGAGGAACGCCGCGCCGTCGCCGGCCGCCGCCGACGGCGCGGCGGACTGCGCGCGAAGTGACGCTGCCCCGCGTGTGATTCCGCGGGGATCCGTGGCTCGTTCTCCCCGATCCGCTGCGGTCGTCCGTGCGGCTTTCCGCCGGGCCGATTCCGCGGCGCCGGTCTCAGGCCCCGTGCCGGGGTGCTTCGCCGACCAGGTGGTCGCGCGTGGTGTCCGTGGTCAGCCGGGCCATCTTCCGGAGCAGTGCCGTGAGTTCGGCGTGCTCTTCGGGGGACAGGTCCGCGGTGACTTGGGCGAGGAGTTCACGGCGGGCGTCGACGAGGCGTTCGACGATGTCGTGGCCGGACGCGGTGAGGGCCAGGCGGCCTTCCGCGTCGGTGGCGGCATGGCCGGCGTCTTGGAGCTGTGCGGCGTATTTGCGGACCGAGTCGATCGGTTCGTGGAGCTTTTTGGCCAGGGCGGTGTCCTCGATCGGCCCGAAGTGGTCGAGTTGGACGAGGCCGAACGCGCACGGCACCGAGATGTCGACGTCCGCGCGGGCGATCATGCGTTCGTAGCGGGCCCAGCCGTTCTCCCGGTGGGCGATCTGGGTCAGGGCGCGTTCGACCTCTTCGACCGAGCTGCGCGACGCGTTGCGGTAGGCGTCGAGGGTGTCCGCGGAGGTCGCCTGGCGCAGCGGGATCTCCTTGAGGAACAGGCTGAGCACGAACGCCGCGACGATGATGATCGAGGCGATCAGGAACACGGTCTGCAGGGATTGCGCGTAGGCGTGGATGAACGTCTGGTGGGCCGCCGGGGGCAGTTTGGCGAGTGCGTCCGGGCTGGAGGCCACCGACTTCGGGTCGACGCCGGGCGGCAGTTGCAGGCCCGACGTGCGGGCCTGCTCGATGTGGCCGTTGAGCCGGGCGTTGAAGATCGTCCCGAAGATCGCCGCGCCGAAGGACCCGCCGATCGACCGGAAGAACGTCGCGCCGGAAGTGGCCGCGCCCAGATCGCGGTAGTCGACCGAGTTCTGCACCGCGAGCACGATGACCTGCATGACGAGGCCGAGGCCGAAGCCGAACACGAACATGGAGAGCGACGAGGCGGTCGTGGTGGTGAACTCGTCCATGCGGGACAGCAGGAACATGCCGACCGCCATCACGGCGGTGCCGACGATCGGGAAGATCTTGTAGCGGCCCCAGCGGGTGATGAGCTGGCCGCTGCCGATGGACGCGATGAGCAGGCCGGCCATCATCGGCAGGAGCCGCAGCCCGGACTCGGTGGGCGAAGCGCCGTTGACGACCTGCATGAACAGCGGCAGGAAGCTGAGCGCGCCCATCATCGCGAAGCCGACGACGAAGCCGATCGCGGCCGTGATGCGGAAGATCGGCTGGGCGAACAGGTGAAGCGGCAGAACGGGTTCGGCGGCCCTGCGTTCGACCACGACGAAGAGCGCGAGCAGGATGACGGCGGCGACTCCGAGCCCGATGATCTCGCCGGACAGCCACGGGTAGGTCGTCCCGCCGAAGGTGCTGAGCAGGACGAGGCAGGTGGTGGCCGCGGCCAGCAGGACGATGCCGCTGTAGTCGATGCGCGGTTTGCCGCGGGTGACGTCGGTGTGCAGGGCGAAGGCGATGACGATCAGCGCGAGGGCGCCGATCGGCAGGTTGATGTAGAAGACCCAGCGCCACGACAGGTTGTCGACGAAGAAGCCGCCGAGCAGCGGCCCGGCGACGCTGGTGACACCGAAGACGGCGCCGAACAGGCCGGTGTAGCGGCCGCGTTCCCGGGGCGGGACGACGTCGCCGATGATCGCCTGGGACAGCACCATGAGACCGCCGCCGCCGAGGCCCTGGATGCCGCGGAAGGCGATCAGCTCGCCCATGTTCTGCGCGATGCCGCACAGCACCGAGCCGATGAGGAAGATGACGATCGACGCCTGGAAGAGCGTTTTCCGGCCGATCAGGTCGCCGAGCTTGCCCCAGAGGGGGGTGCTGACGGTCGAGGCGAGGAGGTAGGCGGTGACCACCCAGGAGAGATGGTTGAGGCCGCCGAGGTCGCCGACGATGGTCGGGAGTGCGGTGGACACGATCGTCTGGTCGAGCGCGGCGACCAGCATGCCGAGCATGAGGCCGGTGAAGATCAGCCAGAGCTTCTGGGGGCGCTGCGTGGGCGGGCCCGCCGCGGTTTCGACCTGGGGTGAGGACGTGGTTCCGCCGCCTCCGCGGGACTCGGGCACGGCTCCTCCTGGGGTGGGCGCTGACGACTTTCAGCACATACCCCGATGCCGGGATAAAACCTATGAAAAATGGAGGGTTGGTCCGGTGGGGAATGAGACGGCGGGAGGCGCGGGAGTTGTCCACAGCCGGGGGGATGGCGCGAAGCGGAGACGGCGCGGTGCGTGGTGGGGTGTGATCGTCGGTCGCGAACGACGGGCCGACACCGGCGGTGGAGGCGGGGGAGGGGGACTCCGGGTCGGTGGGGAGGGGGCCCTATGCAGGGAAAGCAAGACGCCCGGGGCGGCACAAGGCCGCCCCGGGCGTCGAGAACCCGGACTCCGGAGCCTCAGCGAGCCCGGTCGAAGTCGATGGCGCTGTAGGCGCGGAGCTTCGCCAGGCGGTGCTGGCTGTCGATGTTGCGGATCGTGCCGCTCTTGGAGCGCATGACCAGCGACGACGTCAGGGCGGTGCTCGACCGGTAGCGGACGCCGCGGAGGAGTTCGCCGTCGGTGATGCCGGTGGCGACGAAGAAGACGTTCTCGCCGGACACCAGGTCGTCGGTCAGCAGCACGCGGTTGAGGTCGTGGCCCGCGTCGAGGGCCTTCTGGCGCTCGGCCTCGTCCTTCGGCCACAGGCGGCCCTGGATCACGCCGCCCATGCACTTGATCGCGGCCGCGGCGATGATGCCTTCCGGGGTGCCGCCGATGCCGAGGAGCAGGTCGACGCCGGTGCCGTCCTTGGCCGCCATGATGGCGCCCGCGACGTCGCCGTCGGTGATGAACTTGATCCGGGCGCCGGCCTCGCGGATCTCCTTGACGATCGACTCGTGGCGCGGCCGGTCGAGGATGCAGACGGTGACGTCCTCCGGCGCCGAGTTCTTCGCCTTGGCGACCCGGCGGATGTTCTCGCCGACCGGCGCGGTCAGGTCCACGACGTCCGCGGCCTCGGGGCCGGTGACGAGCTTCTCCATGTAGAACACCGCGGACGGGTCGTACATCGAGCCGCGTTCCGCGACCGCCATGACCGCCACGGCGTTGTTCATGCCCTTGGCGGTGAGCGTGGTGCCGTCGACCGGGTCGACGGCGACGTCGCACTCGGGGCCGGAGCCGTCGCCGACCCGTTCCCCGTTGAACAGCATCGGCGCGTTGTCCTTCTCGCCTTCGCCGATCACCACGACGCCGTTCATGGACACCGTGCCGATGAGGGTGCGCATGGCCTTCACGGCCGCGCCGTCGGCGCCGTTCTTGTCGCCGCGTCCCACCCACCGGCCGGCCGCCATGGCGGCGGCCTCGGTGACGCGGACGAGTTCGAGGGCGAGGTTCCGGTCGGGAGCCTCGGAGGGGACCGTGAGCTGCGGCGGTACGGACTGGTCCGTCATTCTGGCGGGCCTTCCTGTCGGGGAACCTCGGCCGGGACCGCTGAGGGGTGCCCTGATCCCCGGTGACCCCGTGGTCCTGCTCGGTGCGTGTGAGGGTTGCACCGACCGAGATTCCGTGCGGCGCGCGGCATGCGGCTTTTCGGCCGACTGCCACGACACTGCGACGAAAACGACTACGCGGCCCCGGGCCCGGACGGATTCCAACGGGATTGCCCCGATGTTATCGGCCCCGCCCGGCATCGGTGCAGGTAGCCCGGCAAGCGAATCGTTTCGGCGCGATGTTCATGACGCTGCGCGCAGACCAGGCACGGCCGGTTTGCGCCTTCCCGGGAGCCTCCCGGAGCCGCCGCCGGGCGAACCCGCGGGCTCACAGCGCCGTCACGCCCACGCCCGTCGCCTTGACCCCGACCCACACCGGCAGCCCTTCGCCGACGCCCAGTTCGGCCGCGGCGGCCGCGGTCACCTCGGCGACCACGTCGGGCCCGCCCCTGCCCCGCACCGTGACCCGCAGCCGGGTGCCGGTGCCGGTGACCTCGGCGACCGTGCCGGGCCAGGTGTTGCGGGCGCTGCCTTCCGGACGTTCCCGGTGCAGCGTGACGTGGTCGGGGTGCACGGTGGCCAGCACCGGGCCCGCGGGCACGGGTTCCGCGGTGCTCAGGGTGTGGCCGCCGTCCCGGATGCGGATCCCGGTGCCGTCGGCCACCCCCTCGTACGCGTTCAGCCCGAGCATGCGCGCGACCCACGCGGACCGCGGGGCCCGGGTGACCTCGGCGGCCGGGGCGTCCTGCGCGATCGCGCCGTCCTCCACGACGAGCATGCGCCCGGCCAAGCTGAGCGCGTCGACGGGGTCGTGCGTGACGATCAGGCAGGCGCCGTCGTACGGGCCGAGGTGGCTGCGCAGCGTGTGCCGGACCGCGGCGCGGGTCTCCACGTCGAGCGCGGCGAGCGGTTCGTCGAGGAGCAGCAGCCGGGGCTCGGCGGCGAGCGCCCGCGCGAGCGCGACGCGCTGCTGCTGGCCGCCGGACAGCTGCCCGGGGCGGCGGCCGGCCAGGTCGGCAAGGCCGAGGCGGGCGAGCCAGTCGTGTGCGGTGCGGCGGGCTTCGGCACGGGAGCCGCCGCGGCCGCGCAGGCCGTAGGCGACGTTGCGGGCGGCGGTGAGGTGCGGGAACAGTGCGCCGTCCTGCGGGACATAGCCGACCCGGCGGGCGTGCGGGGGCAGGTGTCCGACCGGGCGGCCGTCGATGGCGACGGCGGCGCGCGCCGGGCCGGGGAGTCCGGCGAGGGCGCGCAGCAGGGTGGACTTGCCTGCGCCGTTGGGTCCGACGACGGCGACGACTTCGCCCGCCGCGACGGTGAGTTCGGCAGTGACGAGGCCTTCGGTGCGGGCGCGCAGTGCGGGGGTCACCGCGGTCCCCCCTCGCCCTTGCCGGTCAGGTTGCGGGTCGGCGCAGTGCGGGCGGGCGCAGTGCGGGCCGGCGCCTTGCGGGCCGAGGGGCTGAGCCACCGGCCGCGCAGCGCGACCAGGACGACGACCGAGACGACGAGGAGCAGCAGGCTGACCGCGATCGCGGTGTCCGGGTCGTCCTGGAGCATCAGGTAGACGGCGAGCGGCAGCGTCTGGGTTTCGCCGGGGAGGTTGCCCGCGAAGGTGATGGTGGCGCCGAACTCGCCCAGGGCGCGGGCCCATGCGAGGGCGGCGCCGGCGGCGAGGCCGGGGGCGATCAGCGGGAGCGTCACGGTGGTGAAGACGCGCAGCGGGCCGGCGCCGAGGGTGGCGGCGGTCTCTTCGTACTTGCGGTCGAGGCCGGCGATGGCGCCTTCCACGGACAGCACGAGGAAGGGCAGGGCGACGAACGCGCCCGCGAGCATGGCGCCGGTCATCGAGAACGTCAGCCGGATGCCCAGGGACTCCAGCCAGGGCCCGAGCAGGCCGCGCCGTCCGAAGGCGAGCAGCAGCGCGACACCGCCGACCACGGGCGGCAGCACGAGCGGCAGCAGGACCAGCGCGCGGAGCACCGATTTGCCGGGGAAGTCGACGCGGGCGAACAGCCACGCGAGCGGGACGCCGAGCACCAGGCTGATGCCGAGCGCGCCGAACGAGCACTCCAGCGACAGCCGCAGCGCGGTCCGCACCGCCGGGTCGCCGAGCCGGTCGAGGACCGACCGCCACGGTGCGCGGACCAGCAGCCCGGCCAACGGCAGGACGACGAACGCGAGCCCGGCGAGCGCGGGGACCCACAGCAGTAGGGGGACGCGGGTGCGCGGGGTGCGCGGTGCGTCCTCCCGCGGGAGCGCCGGGGCGCGCCCGCCCGGCGGCGCGGCGGACACGGGGTCCGCGGCGGCCGCCGCCGGGTCGGGCGCGGGTGTCACCGCGTCGGGCGTGCCGGTCACGGCGCGGCGAAGCCGTACTTCTTGAGGACTTCCTGGGCCTCGGGGGTGAGCAGCCACTGGGCGAACGCGTTCGCCGCGTCCTGCTTCTTGCTGTCCTTGATCACCGCGACCGGGTAGGACGCGACGACGTTGGCGGCGTCCGGGATGTCGACGGCCGCGACGGCGTTGCCGGCCGCGGCGATGTCGGTGGTGTAGACGATCCCGGCGTCGGCTTCGCCCATGCGCACCCGGGTCACGACCGCCTTGACGTCGGCTTCCTCGGACTTGGGCTTGACCGTGACGCCGGCCTTGGCGAGCGCGTCGCGGGCGTAGCGGCCGACCGGGACGGTCGGGCCGGCGAGCACCACGGTGAGGTCGCTCTTGGCCAGGTCGGCGAGGGTGGCGATGTTCTTGGGGTTGCCCGGCGGGACGACGATCGCCAGCTTGTTCTTGGCGAACACCTGGGGCTGGTTCACCTGCGCGGTGAGCCCGTCCATGGTCTTGGTGTCCGCGGTCGCGATGGCGTCCGCGGGGGCGCCCTGCTTGACCTGTGCGGCGAGTTCCTGCGACCCGGCGAAGGAGAACTTCACCGTCTGGTTCTTGTGGCCCTTGGTGTAGACCGTGCTCATCTCGTTGAAGGCGCCGGTCAGGGACGCCGCGGCGAGCACGGTGATCGTGGACGGCGCGGCGGCCGGGGCCGACCCGGTGCCGTTCGACGCCGCGGCGCCGGCGTCCTTCGTCTTGTCCTTGTTGTCGTCCTTGGTGTCGCTGCCGCAGCCGGCGAGGAGCAGGCCCGCCGCGGTGGCGGCGGCTATCGGGGCGGCGGCGAAGCGCAGGGATCTCACGGCAACTCCACGGTCACGTTGGTCGATTTGACCGAGGCGACCGCTTCGACGCCGGGGGCGAGCCCCAGTTCCTCGACGGCCTCCCGGGTCAGCAGGGAGACCACCCGGTGCGGTCCCGCCTGGATCTCCACCTGTGCCGCGACGTCGCCGAGGATGACCTTGGTGACGATGCCGGGGAACGCGTTGCGGGCCGACGTCGCCCGCGGGACCTCGGCGGCCGGGCTCGGCGCGTCCTCGGCGAGGGCGACCGCGAAGGCGGCGAGTGCCGCGCCTTCGACGACCCGGTGGCCGTGCTCGTCGCGGGCCGTGGGCAGGCGCCCCGAGTCGGCCCAGCGGCGGGCGGTGTCCGGGCTGACCCCGAGAAGTTGCGCGACGCGGCCCATGCGGTAGGTGGGCATATGCGGGACCCTACTCCCTTCGTGGCTGGCAAATGCAATGGAGGATCGTCTGAGCCTTCGCAGATGCGATGGCTCGACCATGGCCTGGCTGTGGCCTGGCTGTGGCCTGGTTATGGCCCGGTGACGGCTCTGTGATGGCTCGGTGGCGGCTCCGTCAGGCCCGAGCACCCGGTGCCGGAGCATCGGACGCGATGGGGGACCATGGTGCGGTGGCAGAAAAGCGCGGAATCCAGACGGTACGCAGCATGGTCTTCTCCTTGGGCGTCGTCGGCATTGTCGTCGTCGCGCTGCTGATCGCCGGACGGCACAGCGCGCAGGACCCGGTCAAGCGCATCGACTACTCGGTGAAGTTCCAGCAGGCGAGCCAGGACGCCCCGTACCCGCTGCTCGCACCCACCGGCCTGCCCGGCCGCTGGCGCGCGACGTCGGCGGAGTACCAGGGCATGGACCCGGCTGCGACGGCCTGGCACGTGGGCCTGATCAGTCCGGACGGCGACTACGTCGCGGTCGAGCAGAGCAACGGCACGCCGGCGCCGTTCGTGAAGGACAAGAGCAAGAACGGCACGGCGGTCGGCGAACGCGACGTCGCGGGCGAGCAGTGGCAGACCTACGACGGCGACAAGTACCGCTCGCTGGTCCGCACCAAGGACGGCGTGACCACGGTCGTCACCGGCACCGCCCCGTACGACGCGCTCGCGCAGTTCGCCGCCGCGCTGAAGCCGTCCGTGGCGGGACAGCCGATCAACGGCTGACCGATTCCGCGTCGTCTCCGTGCGGTCGCCTGCACGGTTCGAAATCACCCGTTAACCGGACGGAACGTGTTCCGCGACCCGGCATCGACTGTTCACCCGGCGGACGCCCGCAAGTCTTGATCACGGTGTCAGCCTTCCGCGGTGGACGTCTCGTACTTCTGCGGAACACTCGCCGAGCTGAGCGCCGAGCGGCTCTACCGCCTGCTCGCGCTGCGCAGCCAGGTCTTCGTGGTCGCGCGCCAGCGCGCCCGCCACGAACCCGACGGCTTGGACATCGAGCCGAGCACCTTGCACGTGTGGGCCGAACGCGGCGGCATGCCGATCGCCACTCTGCGGCTGACCGCGGAAGCCGACGGGATCCTGCGCCTCGGCCGCCTGTGCACCGCCACCGCGGAACGCCGCAACGGCCACGCGGGCACCCTCGTCGAACACGCCGTCATGCTCGCCGAAGGCCGCCCGATCCTCGCGGACGTGTTCGTGCGCAGCGCCCCGTGGTTCGAGCAGCGCGGCTTCACCGTGCTCGGCGGGCGCGAGGTGGTCGACGGCGAGCCGCATGTGCGGGTGCGCTACGAGCCGGTCCGGCCGGCACAGCCCGCGCTCGGCCCCGACGGGCAGCCGTACGTTCCGGCGTGGGTGGCGCTGTGAGCCGGGTGCGCGCGGCCGCGCGGTTCGCCCGTCTGGAACGGCGCTGGCGCCCCACCGGGACCCGGCCGCGCGAGGGCTGGGAGGTCCTGCCGCCGCTGCGCTGGGTGCTGCTCGGCGCGGCGGCCGCGGTCGTGCTGCTGGTGCTGTCGCTGGCGGCCGCGCTCGCGGACGGGTGAGGCCGGAGCCCTCAGCCTTCGTCCTCGGTCTCCCGCTTCACCACGGCGTCGAGGCGGGCGCGGGCGCCGTCCAGCCACTGCTGGCAAACCGCGGCGAGCTTCTCGCCGCGCTCCCACAGCGCGAGGGACTCCTCGAGGGTGATCCCGCCGGTCTCCAAGCGCCGCACGACGTCGATCAGCTCGTCGCGGGCCTGCTCGTAGCCCAGCGACTCCAGGGCTTCCCCGGACTCGCCGGATGCCGCACCCGCCTCGCCCGCCGCGTCCGCACTCTTCTTGGCCATGCGCCCCAGCCTATGCGGCGCTACCGACGGGCCGGCGCGACGTCGACCAGCGCGCCGCGGCCGGCGTCGCGGGGGTCGAGGAAGCGGACGACGCGCACCGTGACGCCGTAGGCCCGGTCCGGGCCCGGGTCGCCGGTGCCGAGGACCGAGCCGCCCCACTTCTCGCCGTAGTGGGCGGTGTCGGGGGTGCCGTCCGGGAGCACGACGCGGGTCGAGTAGGGCCCGCGTGCGGGGACGACGGTGCTGCCGTCCCGGAATCGCTCCAGCGGGGTGTCCCCGGAGTACTCGGCGCCGGCCGCCCATCCGCGGGCGTCGGTGAACTCCGGGATGCCGGGCAGGGCCGGGAAGTCCTGGCACCAGGTGCCCGCGCTGTGGCACGCGGTGAACGGCAGCGTGGCGGCGGGGGCGAACGCCGCGTTCGACGACTGCGCGCGGTTCTCCAGGTTCTTGAACGGGTTGCGGACGCTCGGCGGGTAGTGCGCCCCGGCCTCGCCGCTCCAGCGCAGCGGGTCGAAGTGCGCGTCGACGAGCAGGACCTGGCCCTTGGGGCCGTGGCTCGGCGGGTTGTCGAGCCCGAACCGGACGCCGTTGTTCTGGTACTCGGCGTCGCGCAGCCACACCAGAAGACCGGGGGCGTTGTAGGGCACGCGCGCGATCTGCGTGCCGTCGGTGCCGCTGCGGACCGTGGTGTAGGCGTACTTCAGGCCCTCGTCGAAGCCGGTCGGGGCGCGCCACTCCAGCAGGTAGTACTGCTCGCGTTCGAGCGTGCCGGACGTGCGGGACCAGCCCGCGCCGCGGGTGATCGTGGACGTGCCGCCGACCGGGCTCCAGCCGTTGTCGCCCTGCTCGGCGTCGTCGGTCCACACCGTCGCGCCGTCCGCTTCGAGGCTGAAGTCGTCGGCGAACCAGCCGCGTTCCTGGAGGGCGGCGTCGGTCATGACGCCGAGGCGAAGGCGCACGGTGGTGCCGGCGTAGGGGGTGAGGTCGACGTGGTCGTGGCGCCAGCCGCCGCTGCTGCCGGTGAGGCCGTTCGTCTTGCGGAACTCGGCGAGGTTGCGGTTGGGGTCGGGGTAGTCCGGCGGAGTGGACACCAGCGTGCCCTGCGCGTCGCGGACGGGGAGCGGGGACCAGGTGCGGCCGCCGTCGGCGGAGGCTTCGACGAAGCCGTAGTCCCAGTCCTGTTCGATGACGTAGTCGTTCCACAGGGAGAAGGTCGCCTGGGCGGCGGCGGGCACGGCGATGTCGCGCACGATCGCGGTGTCGGCCCATTCCTGGTCGCGGCCGGAGTACCACATGCCGGTGCCGGAGTGCGGGGTGCCGATGCGGGTGGTCTTGGGCGGCAGGTCGACCCGTACCGAATCCCTCAGCCCGGGCGCCGGTTTGGCGGCGGCGCCGAGTGCGACGGGGCGGGACCGGCCGTCTACGGGGACGGTCTGCGGGTCCGTCCAGCCGAGCACGTACTTCGACCAGGCGCCCATGTGTGTGGGCATCGTCTGGAACAGCGGTCCGGCATGCGAGCCGGACGACATCAAGTCCCAGAAGTCGACGTCGGTTTCGCCGCCGCTGAAGTTGTCGTAGAGGTCCGGGAGGCCGAGGTCGTGGCCGAACTCGTGGGCGAAGACGCCGACTCCGGAGTCCTCGGGCTGCACGATGTAGTTCGCGACCTTGAGGCTGGTACCCGGGATGGCGTGGCCGCCAAGCACGTTGCTTGCGTGCGCCCAGATGGCGTACGTGCCTTCCGTGCCGCCGCCCGCGGACTTGTCGCGTCCGGCATGGACGAGGACCAAGTGGTCGACCACGCCGTCGGGTTCGTCGACGTTGCCGTCGTGGTCGGCGTCGCTGATGTCCTCGTGGTCGTAGTCGGCCCATGGGAAATCGGGGCGGGCCGTGGCGAGCGCGTCGACGGCGTCGATCGCGAACTGGCGTACGCCGCGCGGGTTGTCGGGGTGGCCGCTGTTGTCCTGGCGGGCGTTGCCGCACTTGCCGGCCGCGTACCAGGCTTCGGAGTGCGGGACGGTGACCCAGCCGACCGCTTCGCCGCCGACGCGGTACTTGCCGTGCGACATCTCGTTGTACATCGCGCGCATGGTCAGCCCGGACACGTCGACGCCGGGCTTGCCGTCGGGGCCGGTCAGGTCCGGGCGGATGCGCTCGGTCAGGCCGCGGTCGGAGTACAGCATCGCGTTGTAGTGGTCGGGGGAGAAGTCCGGCACCCAGAGGGTGTTGTTGTCGGGCTTGGCGGCTTTTGCGGGGTCGGGGAGCCGGTTGTGCCGCGGCCCTTTCATCAGGGTGCCGGGAGGTTCGGTGACGCACGTGGGATCGGCGACGCTCGTCGGCCGCTCATAGCCGGAGAAGTCGTCGTCCGCCCGGTCGTTGAACTCGACCAGGATCGTGAGGAGCTTCGCGTCGCGGGGTTGGCCCGGGGTGCGTCCGGCCTGGAGGTCCCGTGCGTCGAGGAGGGCGCGGGGAGTGCGTCCGGTGGCGGTGGACTCGGCTTCGACGGCGGCGAGGGCGCGGGCGGCCGGCGGATTGCCGTCCGCGAACTTGCGGTCGAGGTCGCGGGCTCGCCGGTCGGCCTGCCTGATGCGAGATTGCGCAGCATTGTCCACAGGCTGTGGATAATTCGGGTCGGGTGGAAGGTCGTCCCGAGGGGCCACGTAGTTGACGTAGTCGTCGGCGGCGGAGGGGTGCCAGACGGCTTTGGTGGTGTCCGTGCCGCCGATCGACGCGGCGGGGGCGGGCAGGGCGGCCAAGGCCAGCGTCGTCGCCAGCGTGGCAATGGCCGTGCCCAGGGCGGAAGTTCTCCGCATCCGGCGGGTGGCTGGGGATCCGGTTCGGCGCATGGCGGCCCTTCGCGGCGGCGGCGCACACCGCACGGAGCACGCCGCAGGGGCGGGTGAAGCCCGACGCTAGATCGCCCGGCGGGCGCCGCCGGGGAAGGGGACGGGTACGCGCCGGTCGGGTCACCCGGATGGCGGATGGCCTCGTCGGTTCGGCCCGTTGTTCGGGTCGGCCCACCGGGCCGGCCTGGCGGTCAGAGGTCGGCGATGACGAGCCGGTAGCCGCCGTCGAAGGTGTCGCGGCCGAGCAGGTCGGCGTGGCGCTCGTGCCACACGCCCGACGCGAGGTCGTCGGCAAGGCGGGCCAGGCCCGGGCGGATGGCGTCCTCGCCGGACTGGGCGAGCATCGAGATGCCGGCCCGCACCGTCGGGTCGAGGTAGGCCTCCGGGCGGCGCCAGAAGGCGGCGCCGAAACCGTCCGTGCAGTCGTGCGGAACCGGCACCTCCTCGACCCGGGCGCCACCCAGCAGCGCGGCCAACCGGTCGACGGGGACGGCCCGTTCGTCGTCGAAGGCGATTACTTCCGGCAAGTACTCGTCCAGCAGCCAGAACGTGCGCGTGACCGTCTGGTCCCAGGTGAAGACGACCACCCGCCGCCGCGCGATCCGCCGCAACTCCGCGATCCCGGACTCCAGATCGCTCCAGTGGTGCACGGTCAGCAACGCCATCACCGCATCGGCCGCATCGTCCTCGACGGGGATGGCCTCCGCCGAGGCTTGTATCGCCGGGGCGGAGTCAGGCGGCCGTTGGGCGATCATGACCGCGCTGGGCTCGACGGCAAGGACGGTCTGCGGGGGCTCGTAGGAGCCGGACCCGGCACCCACATTGATCACGCTGACGGCGTCACCGAGAGCCGCGTGGATCTGCGCGGTGATCCGCGGGTCGGGGCGTCGAGTGGTGGCGTAGGTGGCGCCGATGCGGTCATACGTCGTCATGGTGAGAGTATTCGCGGGACCAACTCGCTGATGGGGTTGGGGTGATCGACGTCACCGCACCATCGGGCCCCAGCACCGTGGCGCCACCGCACATCGAATCGGGTATCGACCGAATCAACCTCTCTCGATCGCCTCGAAGATGTCGGCATCGGTCTCTTGCTGCCACTTGGGGAGATCCGGCCAGTCGGCGACATACCCCGACTTGGGGTTCTCGAAGTGCCTGTACATCTGGGCGGTCCAGCAGGTGGCGACGAAACGGCTCGTCTGTTCGCGTGACAGGCGGGCAGCGTGTCCGCCGCTGACCTCGACGAACTGGCGGACCTGCGCGTAGACCGAGCCTGCGGCCTGGCGTTCCCATTCCGGAGTGTCGTCCCAGGGCGTCACGTATCCGGGTTTCGGCTCCCTTGGGAAGTGCTGGCGCACACCTGCGATCCAAGCTTCCCTGAAGCGACGTGCACCCTCGGTACCCGGGGAGTCGATCCTCGAATGCGCAGCGCGCGAACTGAAGGAGGAGTCGGGGGCAACCGCTGTCGAGCTGAGGCCACTCGGAGACTTTGCCATCACGCTCGGATCGACGGCCCGGGTCCACCTCTACGAGGCCCGCGGGCTCACACTCGGTCCGCAAGAACTGACCGCCAGCGAGACCGATTTCCAGCTCACCTGGTGGACCATGGCTGACGCGGTGGATGCCGCGGTCAACGGCCGTTTCCTCCTGCCGGCCGGGCCGTTGGCGCTTTTCATGGCTTCCCGTCAGGAGTCTGATGCGGGTTGGGTTCCGGCTCCGGGTCACTGAAACCGGGTAGTGGGCCGAGCGGGGGGACGTACCTGATCGGCAGGCGAGGACGGCGTCCTCGCCGTCGAGCCTGGGTCTCTCAGCGCGCCGCGGCCGTGCCGCGGCGCGCAACCGAACGAGGTTCGTAGGCCTTAGCCGGCAGCGGATGACTGACGGCGGGGTTTGTTGCGCGGCGCCGCCTTGGCGGCGCCGCGCAACGATTGGGGCTTTTTGACGTGGTGGCGGATGGCTGAGCCTTGGACCCGAAATTGGGCCACGACGACGAAGAGTTCGTGCGGGGGCGCTTTGATCGGCGGGCGAGGATGGCGAAGCCTTCGAGCCCGAAACGTTCGGCGCGCCGCGGCTTTGCCGCGGCGCGCACCTGGTCGTCGTCTTTGGGCCCGAGCGTCACCACGGCCAACCCGGCTGTCCTCGCGCGTCCCGGAGCCCGGGTCTTGAGCCGTCGAGTCGAGTGTGCGGAATTGGCTTCGGCGGCCGGCGATGATGACGAAGTCTTCGAGCCTCCCCACCAGAGCCTTCCCCCGCCGCGGCTACTGCCCCTCCACCACCACGTTGATCCGGCCCGCCGACACTCGGGCCGTCAGCTTCTCGCCCGCGTCGACGTCGTCCGGGCTGCGGACGGCCTGGCCGCTCTCCTTCTGCAGGACGGCATAGCCGCGTTCCAGCGTGGCCGCGGGGGACAGGGCCACGACGCGGGCCCGGGTGTGCTCCAGGTCGGTGGCGGCGTGCTCGAGGCGGTGGCGCAGGGTGCGGCGGGAGCGGTCGAGGAGGGTGTCGAGTTCGGATTCGCGCGATTCGACCATGCCGTACGGGTCGGCCAGGACCGGACGGGTGCGGACCGAGGCCAGGCCGTGTTCCTCGCGGTCGAGGCGCATCGCGATGGTGTGGCGGGCCCGGTCGCGGAGCTGCGTGATGCGCGCGGTCTCCTCGCCGACGTCGGGGACGATGCGTTTGGCGGCGTCCGTGGGGGTGGAGGCGCGCAGGTCGGCGACCAGGTCGAGGAGCGGGGTGTCGGGTTCGTGCCCGATCGCACTCACCACCGGGGTCCGGCAGCGGAAGACCGTGCGGATCAACTGCTCGTCGGAGAACGGGAGGAGGTCTTCGACGCTGCCGCCGCCGCGGGCCACCACGATCAGGTCGATGTCCGGGTGCGCGTCCAATTCCTCGATCGCGGCGGTCACTTGCGCCACCGCGGAGACGCCCTGCACGGCGACGTTGCGGACATCGAACTGCACCGCGGGCCACCGGTGCTTCGCGTTCTGCAGGACGTCCCGCTCGGCAGCGCTCGCTCGGCCGCACACCAGCCCGATGCGGTGCGGCAGGAACGGCAACGGCTTCTTGTGCCGCGGATCGAACAAGCCTTCGGTGCCGAGCGTCCGCTTGAGCTGCTCCAGCCGGGCCAGCAACTCGCCGATGCCGACCGGGCGGATCTCGGTCGCGCGCAGTGACAACGTGCCGCGCGGGGCGTACCACTCCGGCTTGGCCAGCACCACGACGCGGGCACCCTCGGTCACCACGTCGGCGACCGCGTCGAACACCCGGCGGTAGCAGGTCACCGAGATCGACACGTCGTGCGACGGGTCGCGCAGCACCATGAACACCACACCCGCACCGGGCCGCCGGCTGAGCTGGGTGATCTGCCCTTCGACCCACACCGCGCCGAGACGGTCGATCCACCCCCCGATGAGGCGCGAGATCTCGGAGACCGGGACGGGCGATTCCGCGGAGGTATTCAGCGCCATGCGGCCACATTACGGGCCGACCCCGACACTTTGGGTCACCCCCCGGCGCCCGGGGCCGCAGCGCGCCCGCGCCCGTACGATGGACACCATGACTGAGCACCCCCGCCGCGTCCTGCTCGCCGCCCCCCGTGGCTACTGCGCGGGCGTGGACCGGGCCGTCGTCACCGTCGAGAAGGCCCTCGAGCTGTACGGGCCGCCGGTGTACGTCCGCAAGGAGATCGTCCACAACAAGTACGTCGTCCAGACCCTGCGCAACCGCGGTGCGATCTTCGTCGACGAGACCGAAGAGGTCCCCGAGGGCGCCACCGTGATCTTCTCCGCGCACGGCGTCGCGCCGATCGTGCACGACGAGGCCGCCGACCGCGGCCTCAAGACCATCGACGCGACGTGTCCGCTGGTCACCAAGGTGCACAAGGAAGCCGTCCGCTTCGCCGAGGAGGACTACGACATCCTCCTCATCGGCCACGAAGGCCACGAGGAGGTCATCGGCACCACCGGCGAGGCCCCCGACCACATCACCCTGGTCGACGGCCCCGACGATGTCGCGGACGTCGAGGTGCGCGACCCGTCCAAGGTGGTGTGGCTCTCCCAGACCACGCTGTCGGTGGACGAGACGCTCGCCACGGTCGACGCGCTCAAGACCAAGTTCCCGCTGCTGCAGAGCCCGCCCAGCGACGACATCTGCTACGCGACGCAGAACCGCCAGGTCGCGGTCAAGCAGATCGCCGCCGAGGCCGACCTGGTCGTGGTGGTGGGCTCGAAGAACTCGTCGAACTCGGTGCGCCTGGTCGAGGTCGCGCTGGAGGCCGGCGCGAGCGCGTCCTACCTGGTGGACGGCGCCGACGAGATCGACCCGGCGTGGCTCGACGGCGTCGGCACGGTCGGTGTGACCAGCGGCGCGTCGGTCCCCGAGGTCCTCGTCGACGGCGTCCTGGAGTGGCTCGCACAGCACGGCTTCGAGGACGTGCGCGTGCACAGCGCGATCGAGGAGAAGCTGACGTTCTCGCTGCCGCAGGAACTGAAGCGGGACATGAAGGCGGCCCAGGGCTGAGCTGAAACCCGACCGACGGGCCGGCCGAGGCCGGGCCGCCCGCGGCAGATCACGTGAAAGCCCGCGCGAACCCCGGACTGAACGGGGGCGCGGGCTTTCGTGTGGGCGGTACCGGGCAAGGGTGAGCGGGGCCTGGTGGCCGCGTGCGGAAGGTTTCGTGCGGCCCGCTCGAGAGCCGGGGGCGGGCTGGGGTGACAGGCCGGGAAAACTCCGGGCGATCCCCTGCCGCGTGTGAGGGGCCGCGCGCCGAATGCTGCGGCACCGCGGCGTATCGACCTCGGCGCGAGGGGGCGGGGGGCGGGGTGGGGCCGGTTGACCGGTTTCGCACGCCGACGACCTGCGCCCCGGCCGTTCGAGTCACGGTTCCTGCGGGTGTCCGCGGCGGATTCGCTCGCTTCCGGCGGGCCGAACCACCTCGGCTCCGGCCGTCCCGTCAGGGTTCGCGCGGGTTTTCCCGGGGGCGGTGGGGAGCCTCGCTCTCGGGCGCGCGCGGCATTTCGGCGGCGGGGGGTGGGGACTGCGGAGGGCGGGGTGGGCGGGTGTCGCGGGGGGTCCGCGGGTCGCGCGGGAGTGTGCGGGGGGACCGCGGGTCGCGGCGGTCGGGGGCGTTGCGGTCCGGTCGTTCGGGCCGGTTCCGGTCACGCGGGTCTCGGGCGGTCCGCGGGCCGGGGGACGACTCTCCGTCGCGTTCGGCGCGTTTGCGGACCAGGACGACGGCCGCGGCCAGTGCCGTACCCGCGAACAGGATCCCGGCCTTGAAGGTCAGCGCGGTGAACACGTCCAGCCCGGTCCGCAGCAGGAAGTCCTCGCCGTTGTCGCTGGGGAACAGCACGCTCGTCGCGACCGCGGTCAGTGCGAACGCGATCGGCGGCGCGATGACCGCGGCGACCAGGTCGCGCGGCCGGGTCTTGACCGCCACCAGCACGCAGACGGCCAGGAAGACCGTGCCGAACAGCGTCCCCAGGGTGTCCGTGAGCAGCTCGTTGAGTACGCCGCCGAGCAGCGCGCCCGCGGTCAGGACCACGAAGGCCCCCGGTGCCGTCAGCCCCACACCACCGGGCCGCGGACGGCGCTCGCCCGCGCGGGCCGGCCGGGACCGCGGACTCGCCGCGCCCGGGGCCGCGGGCAGCGGCTGCGGCGCCCCCGGCCCGGAACCCCGGCGGGATGCCCCGCGGTGTTCGGGCGGCACGGGTGCCCCGGGCTCGGGCACGCCCGACGATGCGTCGGAAGGACGGCGGCGGCGCACGGGTTCACTCCGTCCGGGCGCGGGCACGGCCGACCGCCGCGCCGACGCGGCGCCGCCCGAAGCCGGACGGGCTCGGCTGCGTTGATTCACATATCAACGTTATGTGTACAACCTGCTGCAAAGCGGTGAAGAACACGCGCATGTCGTTACCCGATTCCCTCCCCTAGCCGGACCGGCCCGTCCGATTGGCCCTGCTCACCGCCGTTCGGATCACGGCCCGCGTTCCGGTCGGCGTGGCCCGTCCCGTCGGCCCGGGCCCCGTGCTCCGGGGGTCCGTTTCCGTCCCCGCCCCCGCCTCGATCGGCTCCCTCGCTCCGCGTCACCGCCGGGAAAGCCGCTTCCTCGATCCGTGGCAGCGAACGCAGCCGATTGCCCTCGTCGGCCGACGCCACCAGCTCCGGTGCGGAAAGCGCGCGGGCCGTCGTCTCGACCTGGCCCGGCGACGTCAGGTCGTCCTCGACCAGCTTGAGGTCCCGCATCCGCCGCGCGCTCACCAGCACGCGGGCCTCCAGCGACCCCACCGTGCGGTTGTACGCGCCGACCGCGCCGGTCAGCGACCGCCCCAGCCGGTCCAGGTGCTCGCCGAGGTTGCCGAGCCGGTCGTACAGCTCGCGGCCGAGTTCGAACACCTCGCGTGCGCCGTCGGCCAGCGCGTCCTGGCTCCATGCGTACGCGACCGTGCGCAGCAGCGCGATCAGCGTCGTCGGGGTGGCCAGCACGACCTTGCGCGACGCCGCGTACTCCAGCAGCCCCGGCTCCTGCTCCAGCGCCTGCGCCAGGAACGCCTCGCCCGGCACGAAGAGCACGACGAACTCCGGCGTCGGCTGGATCTTCTGCCAGTACGCCTTTCCGCCGAGCTGGTCGACGTGCGTGCGGAGCTGGCGGGCGTGTGCGGTGAGGCGCTCGGTGCGCACCGCGTCGTCGCCGGTCTCCGCGGCGTCGAGGAACGCGGCGAGCGGCACCTTCGCGTCGACCACGACGTGCTTGCCGCCCGCGAGGTGGACCACCATGTCGGGGCGGAACACGCCGTCGTCGGTGGACACCGAGGCCTGGGTGTCGAAGTCGCAGCGCTCGACGAGGCCGGCCACCTCCACCGCACGCCGCAGGTGCATTTCGCCCCAGCGTCCGCGCACGTCGGGGCGGCGGAGGGCGGTGACCAGGGAGGCGGTCTCGCGGCGGAGCTGCTCGCCGGCGTTGCGCACGTCGTCGATCTGCCGGGTCAGCGCGGCCTGTGCGGCGGCGCGGGCGCGCTCCAGTTCGCCGAGGCGGCCGTCGAGCTTGTCGAGGGTCTCGCGGATCGGGTCGCCCGCGATCCGGAAGCGGTGGTCGGCCAGCTCCAGGAACTGCGCGTTGCTGCGGGCGAGCGCGTCCGCGGACAGCGCTTTGAACCGCTCGCCGAGCTGCTCCTGCGCGCGCTCCGCCAGGTCCGCGGCGTCGAGGGCGGACGCCCGCTCGGCCTCCAGCCGGGCGATCCGCGCACTCGACTGACCGCGGCTCCACAGCACACCCAGCAGCGCACCGACGGCGAGCCCGATGAGCAGCAGCAACACGGCGGTGACATCCATACCGTTCATCCTTGCGGGTCAACGGCCACGGGCGACACTCGCCGCGCCGGACCGAGGGACGCGGGGGAAGGCCCGCGACGGGCGGTCGGCGGGCAGAGCCGGGCCGCGGAGCGGGCGGACGAGCGCAACGGCGCCGTCGTCCGGGAAGCGGCGGACGGGCGCGGTGTCGGTCCGGGGCCCTCGGCCCTCGCCGGCCCTACCGCCCCCCGCCTCCGAACGCGTTCCCCGGTCCCGAGTGCGGGCCCTGCTGCTGTCCCGGGTACGGAGCGGGTGCGGTGCCGTACGGGCCCGGCTGTGCGGTCGGCGGCATGCCGTAGGGCTGGGGCTGGGGTGCTGCCGGACCACCGTAGGGGCCCTGCTGCGGCACGCCGGGCGCGCCGTAAGACCCGGGCTGCGGGCCGCCCGCCACCCCGAACGGCACCCCGCCGAACGGGTTCCCCGCCTGCTGCGCAGCCCGCGCCGCCGCCTCCTGGGCGTCGAGGGCCTGCAGCCGCTGGAGCGGTGCGCGCGAGCCCTTCGCTTCGAACGGAATGTGCCAGGGCGCTGCCGCGTCGCGGATGTCGCGGGCGAACCACGGCAGCATCTCCGCCTCGACGAAGTTCACCGTGTGCTTGAGCGTCCCGCCCGCCCGCAGCTGCGCGCGCAGGGCGAAGCTGCTCGGTGATTCGCCGCTGCCCTGGCGCAGCTTGACCGTGACCGCGGCGATGTCGCCCCACGCGGCCGACCGGTTCTTCGTCATGCCGTACAGCACGAGCCCCTGCGCGGAGATCGCGATGCGCCGGTGCTTGTACACGTAGAACGCCAGCACCGGGATCAGTGCCAGCGGGACCGCCAGCCCGGTCATCGCGCCCTTCGGCAGCCCGGTGCTGTCCGCGATGTCGGCCATGTCCATCGGCATCAGCAGCAGCGGGATCGCCGCCGCGAACAGCAGCTTGCCGAACTTCTCGCCCTGCCACAGAACGTAGTCCGGGTGCGTTTCCCGGTTCCCCGTGCCACTCATACGGTCATCCCCGAGGTGTCGTCGACGTGCGCGCCGAAGCCCCCTTGCGCGGTGTGCGCGAGAGCCTACTTCCGCGACGTTCGGGCGCGGCAGCGGGTTGCCGCCGATGAGCCCACGAGCAGGACTCCGGCGGCGAGCAGTGCCGCGCCGAGGACGAGCAGCTTCGTCCGGTCGCCGTAGGAATCGTCCGCAGCCGCCACGAAAGCGGCGACGGATACACCGATGGCCACCACCCCGAGGACGGCGTTGCCGAGGATCCGGCCGATCCGCAGCCCCTGCCGCACCACGTGGTCCGGGCAGGCCACCCGGTTCATGCGTGTTCCGGCCATCACCCACCCCCGTGTCGCGATGTGCCGCGCAGCGCAGCCCTCGCGGCCGGCCCCGGACCAGGCCCGCGGCCGCGGGCCGAGGCCTGTCGGCCGGTCGATAGACTGAAGCAAGGTATGGCCGTGTCCCGGCCGCCCTCCACCCGAACTCATCACCCCCAGGGAAGCCACGTTGTCGCTCACCATCGGAATCGTCGGTCTGCCCAACGTCGGCAAGTCCACCCTGTTCAACGCGCTCACCAAGAACAGCGTGCTCGCCGCGAACTACCCGTTCGCGACGATCGAGCCGAACGTCGGTGTCGTGGGTGTGCCGGACGAACGCCTCCACAAGCTCGCGGAGATCTTCGGTTCGCAGAAGGTCCTCCCGGCCACGGTCGACTTCGTCGACATCGCGGGCATCGTCAAGGGGGCCTCGGAGGGTGAGGGCCTGGGCAACAAGTTCCTCGCGAACATCCGCGAGTCGGACGCGATCTGCCAGGTCATCCGGGTCTTCACCGACCCCGACGTGGTGCACGTCGACGGCAAGGTCTCGCCGCGGGACGACATGGAGACCATCAACACCGAGCTGATCCTCGCCGACCTGCAGACCATCGAGAAGGTCCTGCCGCGCCTGCAGAAGGAATCCCGGCTCAGGAAGGAGTCCGCGGAGGCCGCCAAGGCCGTCGAGGAAGCCCAGAAGGTGCTGGAGAGCGGCCGGACGATCTTCGCCGCCGGCCTGGACTCCGCGCCGCTGCGCGAACTCCACCTGCTGACCGCGAAGCCGTTCCTCTATGTCTTCAACGTCGACGAGGAAGAGCTGGTCAACGAGGACCTCAAGGCCCAGCTCCGCGAGCTGGTCGCCCCGGCCGAGGCGATCTTCCTGGATGCCAAGATCGAGTCCGAGCTGATCGAGCTGCCCGACGACGAGGCCCTCGAACTCCTCCAGGGCATGGGCCAGGAGGAGTCCGGCCTGGCGCTGCTCGCCCGCGTCGGCTTCACCACCCTCGGCCTGCAGACCTACCTGACGGCCGGTCCCAAGGAAGCCCGCGCCTGGACGATCAAGAAGGGCGCCACCGCGCCCGAGGCCGCCGGCGTCATCCACACCGACTTCCAGCGCGGCTTCATCAAGGCCGAGGTCATCGCGTTCGACGACCTGGTCGAGACGGGCTCGCGCACCGAGGCCCGTGCCAAGGGCAAGGCCCGCATGGAAGGCAAGGACTACGTCATGCAGGACGGCGACGTGGTCGAATTCCGTTTCAACGTCTGACCGTTCGGCGGGGGGCGGGCTCCGCGGAGCCCGCCCTCCGGCGTTCGGCGGGGCCGGTGCCCGGCGCCCGGCGCGTGGCTCCGTATGGCTAGCATCGGCGCCCATGACGGGGAACTTGGAGCAGGGCTGGTATCCGGATCCGGCGGGGGTGCCGCACCGGCTGCGCTGGTGGGACGGAAGCGCCTGGACCGGGCGGACGAAAGACGAAGCGGACCCGGAAGACGGCCCCGAACCGGAGGCCGACGACCCGTTCCCCGCCGCGGCGCGAATACCGGCCGCCGAGACGGCCGCCGCCCCGCTGCTCGCCCCGGTCGCCCCGGTCCTGTTCGAGGCCGTGGAGCCGGACCGGGTGCGGCGGAGGGTCGTCACCGGAATCGCCGCCGTCGCCCTCGCCGCGGTTTCGGTGACCGGCGGCTACCTCTGGGGTGCGCACGGCAAGAGCAGCGGCACGACGGCCGAGCCCGTGGCGGTGCCCCCGGCATCGGCCCCTCCCGCGCCGCGGCCCGGGGCGCCCGCCGCGGAGTCGCCCGCGCCGGCCGCGTCCGGCAGCCCGGATGCCCCGCTCGTCCCGGTCACCGCGGGGCTCGTCGCCCGCTGGCGGCTGGACGAGAAGTCGGGGAGCACGGCGCAGGACGCAGCGGGCAGGCGTCCCGCGACGGTGGCCGGATCCGTGTCCTGGTCCGCCGACCGCGGCGGCAGCGCGGTGTTCGCGGGCAACGGCAGCCTCGCCACCGACGGTCCGGTGCTGGACACCGCCAAGAGCTTCACGGTGACCGCGTGGGCGAAACTCGCCGACACCGGCGGCCAGGGCATGGTCGTCGGCCAGGACGGCACCCAAGTCAGCGGTTTCTACCTGCACTTCAACCAGAACGCGAAGACATGGGCGTTCGCCCGGACCTCGAACGACGCGGCGAACCCGACGGCGTGGAGCACGGTCACCGCGCAGGCGCCGCCCAAGACGGGCGTGTGGACGCATCTCACCGGGACCTTCGACGCGGCGACATCGCGCATGGTCCTGTACGTCGACGGCGTCCTGCAGGGCGAACTCACCCACGCCGCTCCCTGGAGCGCCCAAGGCCCCTTCACGATCGGGCGCGCCACCAGCAACGTCGACCGGTTCCGCGGCTCCATCGCCGATGTCGAGGTCTTCGACCGGGTGCTGACCGCCGCCGAGGTACGCCAGTTGGCGACGCCGCCGAAGAGCTAGGGCGAGCGCCGCGGAACCGGCGATTTGCGGGGGATTGTCGCCCGTTTTCCCGGCGATGTGCGAAGGTGCGTTCCGGAACTGATAGTTGCGTTTGTCCCGCCGCCGACCTGGACTTTTCCCGACTGCTAGCATCTCGCGCCATGGCGACGGACAACAGGCCGAGCGGGTGGTATAGCGACCCGTCGGGGCAGCCGGACATGTTGCGCTGGTGGAACGGAACCGCGTGGACCGACGATTTTCGGCCGCAGTCCGACTTCCTCCAGACCACAGGGGAGCCGCAGGATTCGGCGAACAGCCTGCATCCTCCGCAGGGCCCCCAGCCCCCCTTCACGATGCAGGAAAGCGCATCGCAGCCCACGGTCGCCGCGTCGTCCGCGCCGTGGCCCGGCGCGGACCGGCCCATTCCGGCGCCGGTGACGCCCGTCCGCTTCGAAGCGGTCGAGCCCGACAAGACGCGCACGCGTGTCGTCGCCCTGACGGTCGCGGTCGTGCTCGCCGCCGCGGCCGGCATCGGCGGCTACTTCCTCGGCACCTCGGGGAAGTCCGACGACAAGGCCGAGCCGAGTTCCACGAGCACGTCTCCTGTGGGCAGCACAGCCCCAGGTGACGTCAACAGCCCGCAGGGCTTCGCCGGGACGGCGCTCGCCGGCGGCAAGCAGATACCCGGGGGCCAGGTGGTCACCGGCCCGAAGCAGCGTGTGACCTTCTCGGTCCCCGCGGGCTGGACCCCGCAGGTCGACCCGAAGGCGACGAGCGAGGAAGCCCGCTACGTCCTTTCCTCGTACCCGTGCACCGGCCGCACCGGCGGCGTCTGCACCAAGGGCACGGTCGTGCAGAACCTGCGCCTGCTGAGCGGGGGCTGGTCCGACCTCAAGTCGCTGGCGCTCGGCATGGGCCAGGAGCTGATCACCGTCCAGTCGGGCGGCACCAAGCCCCCCGGCGTCACCGGCCCGCTCAAGCAGGCTCCTGTGCAGATCCAGGGGCTCGACGGCTACCTCGCGCTGTGGGATCTGCCCATGGTCGCCGGGCAGACCGCGCCCAGCAGCTACTGCGGCATCCTGACGGTGCGGGTCTCGCCGTCGACGTCGGAGATCGCCGTCCTCGAAATGTGCCTCGACCGTACCGCCGACGCTCCGCCCGTTTCGCTCATGGACGAGATCGCGAACTCGGTACGCGTCACGGCTTGAGCACCACGATGATCGACACGGGGACGACGGGACACGCCGTGAAAACGCGGGACGGACGCGGGCGCCGGAGGGCAGCCGGACGGCGCCCCCCGGCCGGCTCGGGCACTCGGAGGACCAACAGGCGCCGGCGGAAGAACCGCGCCGCGCACCGCGCCTACGTCGCCTGCGCGGACATGTCGGGTCCCCTGCGCCCGGTCCCCGACGGCGACTACCGCGTCGAGTACCGCCGGACGGCCTCGACCGGGGCGAAGACCGTGCTCACCGTGCTGGTGCTGGTGAACGCCGCCGCAGCGGTGGCGTTCATCGGCTGGCTGCTGCTGCCCGAGCACGTCCCGGGCCCGGGCGTGCGCTGGTCGGACGGGGGCCGGCTGGCGGTGGCCCGCGGCGCGTTCTGCGTGGTCGTGCTCGTCGAACTGATCCGGCTGGTGCAGTCCGCCGCCGTCTGGCTCTTCGCGTTCCGCGCCCGCGACCCGATACCCGTCGAACCGCCGAGCGGGCTGCGCGTCGCGGTCCTGACCACCATCGTCCCGGCCAAGGAGCCGATCGCCATCGTCGAGCGGACGCTGCTGGCGATGAAGGAGATCGAGTACGACGGCACGGTCGACGTCTGGATCCTCGACGAAGGCGACGACCCCGCGGTCAAGGCCATGGCCGCCCGGATCGGCGTCCGCCACTTCAGCCGCAAGGGCCGCCCCGAGTACAACCAGGCGGAGGGCGAGTTCCGGGCCAAGACCAAGTCCGGCAACCACAACTCCTGGCGCGCCGAGCACGAGCGCGACTACGACGTGGTGGCACAGATGGACCCCGACCACGTGCCGCTGACGTGCTTCCTGCGCCGCACCCTCGGCTACTTCCGGGACCCCGACACCGCGTTCGTCGTCGCTCCGCAGGTGTACGGGAACATGTACGACAACTGGGTCGCGCACGGCGCGTCCGTCCAGCAGTACCTGTTCAGCGGCCTCGTGGAGCGCGGCGGCAACGGCATGGACGCGCCGTTGCTGATCGGCACGAACCACCTGTACCGGCCCGCCGCGTGGGAGCAGATCGGCGGCTACCAGGACTCGATCATCGAGGACCACCTGACGAGCATGCGGGTCCAGGCCACCGACAACCCGGCCACCGGCCGGCGCTGGAAGGGCGTCTACACCCCGGACGTGCTGGCGGTCGGCGAGGGTCCGACGTCGTGGACCGACTACTTCAACCAGCAGAAGCGCTGGGCCTACGGAATCTGGGAGATCCTGCTGCGGCGCAAGCTGCAGCGGGGGATACGCCTGAAGTTCCGGCAGCGCGTCCTCTACGGGTTCGTGCAGTTCTACTACCCGAGCGTGGCGCTGACCACGGTGCTCGGCGGACTCGCGACCGCGACGTACCTGCTGTTCGGCGTCACCTCGCTGAGCGTCGACAACAGCCACTGGCTCGCCTTGTGGGGGGCCAGTATGGGCAGCTGGTTCGTGCTCTGGCTGTGGCTCCGGCGGTTCAACCTGGCGGCCCACGAACGCCGGGAAATCGGCATGGCGGGAATGGGGCTGGCACTGTTCGCCGGGCCCGTCTACGTCGCCGCCGCGGTGGCCGCCCTGTTCCGCCGGCCGCTGGCTTATGCGGTCACCGCCAAGGGCGAACTGCGCAGCGCCGAGTCGTTCCGCACCTTCCGGCTGCACTTCGTGTGGGCGCTGCTCGCCGCCGGACTGCTGGGCGCGAGTTTCGCCCTGCACCACGACGTGACCGTGCTGCGCGTGTGGGCCGGGGTCAGCCTGGCGACCGGGCTCGGCCCGCCGCTGATCTCCTGGGTCGCCGCCCGCCGCAGCATCGACCTCGACGCGGCCGGCCGCACGGCCGACGCCGCTTCCGACGCCGCTTCCGACGCCGCCGCCGACGCGGGGGCGGGGGCGGGGCAGGTCCCGCACCAGCGCACCGCGCTGCCGGCCGGGTCCGGCCGGCCGGAGCGGCCGCCGGCCGACGACGTCGAGGCGGAGCCGCGGCCCGCGGAGATCCGGCCCGACGAAGCCGCGGCGGGTACGCCCGCGGTGCAGCCGGGAGGAGCGGGCTGACATGCGCCTCACGTTTCCCCGGGTCCTGATCCTGCTGCTGCTCGGCTCGATGGTGGCCTACGCGTTCGTCATCGGCCCCAAGCTCGCCCATGTCGAGGCGACGACGGACGAGCGCCCCGGTGTGGGCCCGGTCCCGACCTACCAGCCGCCCCCGCCGTGGGTCGGCCAGCGCCGCACCATGGAGCCGATCAGCCGGTTCCCCGAGCCGGGCAAGAAGTTCCTCGGCATCATGACCGCCCGCGGCTCCTACGACCTGGAGCCGCTGGACGCCTTCCAGCAGGCCGTGGGACACGACCCGCAGGTGCTGCAGTTCTCCGTGGGCTGGGCCGACTCGACGTTCGACCGGCGGCTCTTCGACCAGGTCGCGAAGCGCGGCATGATGCCGCTGCTGGCCTGGGAGCCCTGGGACTTCACCAAGGAGTCCAGGGACGAGATGCAGCGCGGCAACCAGCCCGAGTACGCGCTCGCCAACATCGTCGCCGGCAAGTTCGACGACTACATCACCACGTGGGCCAACGGCATCAAGAACCTCGGATACCCGGTCGGCATCCGGTTCGCGCACGAGATGAACGGCTACTGGTACCCGTGGGCCGTCCAGGCGAACGGCAACACCGCCGACCAGTACATCCAGGCGTGGCGGCACGTGCACGACATCTTCGAGCGCGCCGGCGCCACCGACGTGACGTGGGTGTGGAGCCCGAACCGCGACTACGAGAACGCCGCACCGCTCAAATCCGTGTACCCCGGCGACGACTACGTGGACTGGATCGGCCTCTCCGGCTACTACGGCACCAAGGGCGCGGAGAAGTACATGTCCTTCGACGAGATCTTCCGCCCCACGCTCCGGCAGCTTCGCGAGTTCACGTCCCGGCCGGTCGTCATCACCGAGACCGGCGCGGTCGACTTCGACCACAAGAAGGCGTCGTGGATCCAGGAGATGTTCCGGCAGCTGCCGGGCGATCCGGACATCATCGGCGTCATCTGGTACGAGGCGCGCAAGGAACGCGAGGCGGACTGGCGGATCGCCAACTCGCCGGATGCCGCGGCGGCCTACCGGCAGGGCATGGAGGATCCGATGTACGACGTCAAGTGGACCTTCAACGCCAAGCCCCTGACCAGCCTCGAACCTGCCTCGGACCCGTCCCCGTCGGGCGGCTCGCCCGGCCCGACGGGGACCACCGCCCCGACCACCGCGCCCCCGACGACCAAGCCCCCCAAGTCCACGACGAAGCCGACGAAGCCCACGGGGACCAAGACCACGACCAAGGCGCGGTGACCCATGGACGAAGTCCGGAAAGGCCTCGTCCGGCTGTGGAGCGCCGCCCGCACGCGCCCCTACGCGGCCGGCGCGGTCTCCGCGGCCCTGCTGGGCGCGGTGCTGGCCGTCTGGGTCCTGATGCCGCCGCGCGTGGCCGGAAAGGTGCGCGCCCCGCAGGCCGTCGCCGCGCCGCCGCCGAAGGCGGTCGCGCAGGTCATGCCCGAACCCGGCGACCTGTGCTCGACGCAGGAGAACCGGCACCCGGCCCGCACCGTCGACAGCGGCCGCTACCTGGTCAACCCGAACGAGTGGAACGCGGTCGGCGGGTTGTGCGTGCAGAGCCGCGGCGGCGCGGACTTCCGCATCACCCAGAGCGGCGTTACCGGGCGGACTGTGGTCGACCCGCAGCGCGGGCCGGGCGCCTACGCGCACATCACGACCCCGCCGACCGGCGGCCCGCTGCCGATCCGCGTCGACAAACTCCAGTACGCGACCAGCAGTTGGCGCACGCGCACAGTCGACTCCGGGACGTACAACGCCTCCTACGACCTCTGGTACAGCTCGGTGCCCGGCCAGTGCTCGTTCACGGACAGCGCCGAGCTGATGATCTGGATCGACAGCCGCAACAAGCACCCGTCGGGCAAGCTGGCGCCCGACCCGCTCCGCGTCGGGGCCCTGTCGTTCTCGGTGTACGAGCCGCCGAAGCCGGTCAGCGGCGGCCACACGCTCATCGTCTACGCACTCACCACACCGGTCGACGAGGTGGTGAACCTCGACCTGCGGGCGTTCACCCGCGACGCCGTGCAGCGCGGCTACGTCCCCGGCGATTCGGCGCTGTGCGCGGTGCAGGCGGGCTTCGAGGTGTGGGACGGAGGCGTGGGACTCGCCACCGAGTCCTTCTCGTTCTCCGCGGCCGCGGGCATCCCCTCCGGCGCCGTGACCTCGGCGCTGCCGGGGCTGTGCCTGGAATGGCCCGACGGAGCCCGTGCCGCGAACGTGGGCACCTGCAACGCCCAGCCGTCGCAGAGCTGGTCGCGCCCGCCGGACGGGACGCTGGTGCACGCCGGCCTGTGCCTGGAGAACGGCCGCGACGGCGCGTTGTCGCTGGTCGAGTGCGACGGGACACCGGAGCAGCGGTGGATCCCGGATGCCGCCGGCCGGATCGTCAACGGCTCCCGGAACGCCTGCCTCGATGCGGGGACCGGCGGCGGTGCGGGCCGGACGGGTGCGGTGCCGCGGGCCCGCACCTGCGACAACAGCCAGGGGCAGGTCTGGTACCCGCCGGTCTAGGCGCGGCCTCGGTCCCTGCCGGGTTTCTGCCGCTCTCCTGCAAGGGCTCCTACCGGTTCTACTGCCCCGCGATTGCGGCGACCGGACCGAAGCCCGCGTAGATGCCGGTCGCGGGCAGCACCGTCACCCACATCGTGACCTCGCCCTCCCGCGCGAAGCGGAAGGTGACGCGGCGGGACTGGCCCGACGTCACCAGGTCGGCCGGGTTCGGCACCACGGCGGTGGCGTTCCCCGGGCCGCCGAGCTGCAGCGACTCGTTCGGGCCGATGCGCATCTCGGGCCGCTGCGGGGTGGGCGTGAACACGGCCGGCTGCGGCAGTTCGTTGACGGTGACCTGCTGGAGCTGGTCCGGCGCTGTCCCGCCGTTGTAGATCGACCCGGTGACGGCGAGCGGCCCGCCGCGGCCCACCGCGGGGCTGACCAGCACGACGTTCTGCACTTTGAGCGAGCCGAGGGTGGTGGCGGGGGTGTCCGGCGCGATCTGCAGGGTTTCCGCGTCGTTGCCGGCGCCGCAGCCGGCGAGCGCGAGGGCGGGGGCGATGACCAGAAGCGCGGCGGCGAGCGCCTTGCGGATTCGGCGGTGCGGCACGGCGGCGTCACTCCGGAGGTCTCGACGGGAAGACACGTGACGTCCCTTTTATCCCGCTTATCCGGAAAATAATCCCGCGGCGCGCCGACCGCGTCACTTCCCGCCGAAGTCCCGCACGATCGCGTCGATGTTGGCGGCCAGCCGGGTGTCGAGTTCGGTCACCCCGCCGGCGTCGTGGGTGGTGAGCAGGAAGTGCAGGTTCCGCCAGCGGATGTCGATGTCCGGGTGGTGGTTCATGTCCTCGGCGGCGATCGCGACGGTGTCGACGATGCGGATCGCGGTCGGGAAGTCGGGCGCTTCCACGGTCCGGCGGATCGCCTTGCGGTCGCCCGTCCAGCCGTCCAGGTCGTTGACGGCGACGGTGAGTGCGATGTCAGTCAGGAGTTCCGGCATGCCGACGACGCTGGTACGCGCGCGCCCGCACGTCAAGACTCCACGCGGGGCACCCGCGCACCCCGATTGCCCCGGGCTGCGGAACCGGGACAGCGCCGGTATCCCGCCAAGACCCCCCAACGGCCCCGGAAGCCGTAAAGTGGTCCGGCATGACCGACCGCCCGCGCACCGGAGGCCCGGAGGCCGCCGGAGACCCCGCCCGTGAAGACGGCCTGATCGTGGTCGTCGGCGCGGCGATCCTGCACGGCGGCAAGGTCCTTGCGGCCCGCCGCAGCGCACCCGCGCACCTGGCCGGCGGCTGGGAGTTCCCGGGCGGCAAGCTCGAACCCGGCGAGACCGAGGACGTCACCGTGGTCCGCGAATGCCGCGAGGAGCTGGGCGTCGAGGTCCGCGCGGTGCGCCGGCTCTCCGGCAGCTGGCCGCTCAACCCGGGCTATGTCCTGCACCTGTGGCACGCCGAGCTGCTCCGCGGCCAACCGGAGCCGGAGCCGCTGGAAGACCACTCCGAACTGCGCTGGCTGGGCCCCGGCGAACTGGACGACGTGGCGTGGCTGCCGCAGGACCGCGATGCGGTCCCGGTGGTGGCGCGCCTCATGGCCGCGCACCGCGGCGGCTGACCGGCCGGGTGTACTCCGGCCAGGCTCGCAAAAGGCGTGAAAAAGCCGCGAATCGGGGAAGCGGCTTCTCGACACCAACGAAACCGGCGACGTGAGGGATCCGCGGTCCATGGATCAGGGGCAGAGCGGCGAGGGGCCTCCCGGGGGCACCACCCCCAACTCGGTGGCGCCCGGAACCCTGTACGACCTCGTGCCCAGCGCCACGTGGGTGCTGAACGCCGACGGCTTGATCACCATGTGGAGCCGCTCCGCCGAGGAGCTGTTCGGGTACACCCGCGAGGAAGTCCTCGGCACGTGGGCGGGCGACCTGCTCGACCCGCCGCTGACCCCGGAACGCGGCGACACGATCACCCGGCAGATGATGGACGCCGAGCTGATCGGCAGTACATACCGGATGCGCAAGGCGGACGGCAGCGTCCACGACTTCGAGTCCCGGTCGGCGTTCGTGACCGACGCCGAGGGCAACAGCTCGGTGCTCATCACCTCCGTCGAGGCGGACGCGCTGCACCGGGTCGAGTCGGACCTGGCGATCCGGCAGGCGCTGTTCGACCAGTCGCCGATCGGCGTGGGGATCTTCGACACCGACCTGAAGTACGTCGCGGCGAACGAGGCCCTCGCGGCGATGGACGGCGTCCCGGTCTCCGACCACATCGGCAAGACGATCGCCGACGTGATGCCGGGCATCGACACCGCGCGCGTACGCACGATCCAGCAGCGCGTGCTGGACACCGGCGAACCCGTCGTGGACTCGCGCATCTTCGGCCCGATCCCGGCCGACGGCGGCCCCCGGACGGTCTGGTCGATGTCCTACAACCGCCTTCAGGCACAGGGCGGGAAGACCCTCGGGGTGAGCTGCTCGCTCATCGACGTGACCGAGCGGCACTATGCGATGGTCAAGGTCGACGCGGCCCGCAAACGGCTCGCGCTGCTCAACGAGGCCGGCACCCGGATCGGCGCGACGCTGGACATCCCGCGCATCGCCGAGGAGCTCGCCGCCTCCGTGGTGCCGGGATTCGCCGACCTGGCCGCCGTCGACCTGCTCGAAGCCGTGATGATCGGCGAGGAGCTGCCGTCCGGCGTGCACGGCGACCAGACCGTCATGTACCGGGCGGCCTCGCGCGGCGCCCGGCCGGGCCGGTACACTGACGAACTCCTCGAACAGGGCTCGCGGCTGGTGTACTCCGCCGACTCGACGTTCGGGCGGTGCCTGCGCAGCGGCGGCTCGTACCTGGTGCAGAACATCCAGGACGACATGTACGAGGAGCTGATCCGGGACACCGGCCGCGCCGAATCCGCCCGCGTGCTCGGCGTCCACACCCTCATGGTGGTGCCGCTGAGCGCCCGCGGCATCGTGCTCGGCACGCTGCTGCTGGGCCGCGGCGAGGGCCGCCCCGCGTTCGACCCGGACGACCTGACGCTCGCCACCGAACTCGGCGCCCGTGCCGCGGTGTCGGTGGACAACGCGCGGCTCTACCACCGCCAGCGGGACACCGCGGTGATGCTCCAGCGCAGCCTGCTGCCGCAGGAGCTGCCGGAGATCCCGGGCGTCGCGGTCGCCTACCGCTACCTGCCGGGCAGCCTGGTCACCGAAGTCGGCGGCGACTGGTTCGACGTGCTGCCGCTGTCCGGCGGACGCATCGGGCTGGTGGTCGGAGACGTCATGGGCCACGGCGTGCACGCCGCTGCGGTGATGGGGCAGTTGCGCACCGCCGTGCGCACGCTCGCGGGCCTCGACCTGCCGCCCGCCGAGGTGATGGGACATCTCGACGACATCGTCGCGAGCCTCGGCGAACTCCACTACGCCACCTGCGTATACGTGGTCTACGACCCGGTCGCCCGGACCTGCGAGTTCGCCTCCGCCGGGCATCTTCCGCCGGTGCTGGTGTCACCCGGGGGGCTGCCGATCGTCGTGGATCCGCCGTCGGGCGCGGTGCTGGGCGTGGGCGGGGTGCCGTTCGAGCAGAAGGAGCTGTCCGTCGAGCCGGGCAGCCTGCTCGTGCTCTACACCGACGGCTTGGTGGAGACCCGGGAACGCGACCTGGACACCGGCATCGGGCTGCTGTGCGACGCGATCGCGCAGCACCACGGGCCGCTGGAGGAGGCGTCCGACGCGGTCATTTCCTCGCTGCACAAGGAACTCGGTTTCGACGACGTCGCGTTGCTGATGGCCCGGCTGGACGCGCTGCCGTCGAACGCGGTGGCGTCGTGGTGGCTGCCCGCCGAGCCGCCGGTCGTCGCGCGCGCCCGCGAACTGACCCGCAAGACCCTGCACGACTGGGATCTCGAATCGCTCGTCGACATCGCCGAGCTGCTGGTGAGCGAGCTGGTCACCAACGCGCTGCGGTACGGCGCCGGTCCGATCCGGCTCCGGCTGCTGCGCGGGCGGAACCTGCTGTGCGAGGTGGCGGACGCCGTGCCGAGCCTGCCCCGGCTGCGCGAGGCGCGGGACACCGACGAGGGCGGCCGCGGGATGCAACTGGTCACGACGCTGGCGGACCGCTGGGGCAGCCGCCGGGCCGGGCACGGCAAGATCGTGTGGTTCGAACTGCCTTTGCCCGACCCGGCGGACGACGATCCGGCCGGGTGACCGCGGGCCCCGCGTGGGGGAGTGCGGTCAGCTGGAGCGGCGGCGGATCTTGTTGCCGAGCCACACCAGCGGGTCGTACTTGCGGTCGGCGACGCGCTCCTTCATCGGGATCAGCGCGTTGTCGGTGATCTTGATGTGCTCGGGGCACACCTCGGTGCAGCACTTGGTGATGTTGCAGTAGCCCAGGCCGTGTTCCTCCTGGGCGGCCTTCTGCCGGTCGGCCACGTCGAGCGGGTGCATGTCCAGCTCGGCGATCCGCATGAGGAACCGGGGCCCGGAGAACGCCGGCTTGTTGTCCTCGAAGTCGCGGATCACGTGGCAGGTGTTCTGGCACAGGAAGCACTCGATGCACTTGCGAAATTCCTGCGAGCGCTCGACGTCCACCTGCTGCATGCGGTACTCGCCGGGTTCCAGCCCCTCCGGCGGGGTGAACGACGGGACTTCGCGGGCCTTGGCGTAGTTGAACGACACGTCGGTCACCAGGTCGCGGGTCACCGGGAACGTCCGCATGGGCGTGACGGTGATGGTCTCTTCCTCGGTGAACGTGCTCATGCGCGTCATGCACAGCAGCCGCGGTCGCCCGTTGATCTCCGCGCTGCACGAACCGCACTTGCCGGCTTTGCAGTTCCAGCGCACCGCGAGATCGGGCGCCTGGGTGGCCTGGAGGCGGTGGATGATGTCGAGGACGACCTCGCCCTCGTTCACCTCCACCGTGTAGTCGCGGAGCTCGCCGCCGTCCGCGTCGCCGCGCCAGACGCGGAAGTTCGCTTTGTACGACATCAGTTGCCTTCCTCTTCCGCGTCCGCTCGCGTGGTCTCGGCCTGCGCGTCGGCGGGCAGTTCGGCGTCGGTCAGGTACTTCATCAGCTCGTCGCGCTCGAACAGCGCGAGCAGGTCGGCACGCATCGGCTCGGGCGAGCGCCGCACCAGGTCGACGTGCCCGCCGTCCGCGGCGAGGGTGCAGGTCAGCAGGACCTGGCGCCACTCCGCGGACATGCCGGGGTGGTCCTCGCGAGTGTGCCCGCCGCGGCTCTCCTGCCGCTCCAGCGCCGCTTTCGCGATGCACTCGGAGACCAGCAGCATGTTCCGCAGGTCGATCGCCAGGTGCCAGCCGGGGTTGAACTGCCGGTGGCCTTCGACACCCGCCTTGGCGGCGCGCTCCTTCAGCTCCTCCAGGCGGGTGAGCGCCTCGGCCATCTCGCCTTCGCGGCGGATGATGCCGACGAGGTCGTTCATCGTCTGCTGGAGTTCCTGGTGGACCGAATACGGGTTCTCCGCGCCTTCGTTGCCGAACGGCGCGAGTGCCTCCGCGGCGGCCTCGTCGAGCTGCTCTTCGGCGACGTCGCGGCGCTCCTCGCCCAACTCGTCGACGTACTTGGCCGCGTACAGCCCGGCACGACGGCCGAACACCAGCAGGTCGGACAGCGAGTTTCCGCCGAGCCGGTTGCTGCCGTGCATGCCGCCGGCCACCTCGCCGGCCGCGAACAGGCCCAGCACGCCGGGTGTTGCGGCGGTGTCCGGGTCGACCTCGATGCCGCCCATCACGTAGTGGCAGGTCGGGCCGACCTCCATCGGCTCGGCGGTGATGTCGACGTCCGCGAGTTCCTTGAACTGGTGGTGCATGGAAGGGAGTTTGCGCCGGATGACGTCCGCGGGCAGGCGGGTCGACACGTCCAGGTACACACCGCCGTGCGGAGTGCCGCGGCCCGCCTTGACCTCGGAGTTGATGGCGCGGGCCACCTCGTCGCGGGGCAGCAGCTCCGGCGGGCGCCGGTTGTTGTCCGGGTCGGTGTACCAGCGGTCGCCTTCCTCCTCGGACTTCGCGTACTTCTCCTTGAACACGTCCGGGATGTAGTCGAACATGAAGCGCTTGCCCTCGGAGTTGCGCAGCACCCCGCCGTCGCCGCGCACCGATTCGGTGACCAGGATGCCCTTCACACTCGGCGGCCAGACCATGCCCGTCGGGTGGAACTGCACGAACTCCATGTTGACCAGCGAGGCGCCGGCCAGCAGCGCGAGCGCCTGGCCGTCGCCGGTGTACTCCCACGAGTTCGAGGTGACCTTGAACGACTTCCCGATGCCGCCGGTCGCCAGCACGATCGCGGGCGCCTCGAAGACCACGAACCGGCCCGACTCGCGCCAGTAGCCGAACGCGCCGGTGATCCGGTTGCCGGTCTCGCTGCCCGCGTCCGGCACGGTCAGCAGGCGCGTGACGGTGGCCTCCTGGAAGACCTTCAGGCGGGCCTCGTAGTCGCCGTGCTCCTTGAAGTCCTCCTGCTGGAGGGCGACGATCTTCTGCTGGAGCGTGCGGATCAGCTCCAGGCCGGTGCGGTCGCCGACGTGCGCGAGGCGCGGGTACTCGTGGCCGCCGAAGTTGCGCTGGCTGATCCGGCCGTCCTGGGTGCGGTCGAAGAGCGCGCCCCACGACTCCAGCTCCCAGACCCGGTCCGGGGCTTCCTTGGCATGCAATTCGGCCATGCGCCACAGGTTGAGGAACTTGCCGCCGCGCATCGTGTCGCGGAAGTGCACCTGCCAGTTGTCGTTGCTGTTGACGTTGCCCATCGAGGCCGCGATGCCGCCCTCGGCCATGACCGTGTGGGCTTTGCCGAACAGGGACTTGCAGATGACCGCCGTACGCTTGCCCTGCATCCGCGCCTCGATCGCCGCCCGGAGTCCGGCGCCGCCGGCCCCGATCACGACGACGTCGTAGCTGTGCCGTTCCACTTCTTTGGACATGAAAGCTCGGTGCCTTTCCCGGTACGTGGATGACTCACATGCGGACTCAGAAGAAGCGCGGGTCGTCGAACGCGCCGGACGCGACCAGGTACACGTACAGGTCCGCGATCGCGACGCTGAACAGCGACGCCCACGCCAGCTGCATGTGGCGCACGTTCAGGCGGCTGACGAGCTGCCAGTAGCGGTACCGCACAGGGTGCTTGGAGAAGTGCTTGAGCCGCCCGCCGACGATGTGCCGGCACGAGTGGCAGGAGAGCGTGTACGCCCAGATCAGGGTGACGTTGGCGAGCAGCACCAGGGTGCCGAGGCCCATGTGCCCCCACGCGCCGTGCTCGTCGCGGAAGGCGATGATCACGTCCCAGGTGAGGATGCCGCCGACGAGGATCGCGAAGTACAGGAAGTAGCGGTGGATGTTCTGGACGATCAGCGGGAACTTCGTCTCGCCGCTGTACTTCGAACGCGGCTCGGGCACCGCGCACGCGGACGGCGACGCCCAGAAGCCGCGGTAGTAGGCCTTGCGGTAGTAGTAGCAGGTGAGGCGGAAGCCGAGCGGGAAGATCAGCACGATCAGCGCCGGGGACAGTCGCCACCAGTCCCCGAAGACCGGGACGTTGGCGCTCATCGGCATGCTGTCGCAGTTTTCCGCCAGGCATGGCGAATAGAACGGCGAGACGTACGGTTCGGCGAAGTAGTCGGCGTTCGCGAAGGCCCGCCAGGTCGAGTAGATGATGAACGCGACCAGGATCGTCACGGTGACGGCCGGGGCCAGCCACCAGCGGTCCGTACGGAGGTGCCGTTCCTTGATCTGCGCCCTTCCGGGCGCGGCGGTGCCGGTGGCCATGCGTGGGTGCCCTTCTCGGCTGACGGTCGTCCTCTGTGGGTGCGTGCCCCGCTACGTCCGCTGGGGCCGCATGCCGCCGATGCCCTCGTCGTCCGCGTCGGCGAACAGGGCGGGGTCGTACGGCACTTCGGGAAGCGGTTCGAGTGGTGAGGGAGCGTCTTCGCGCGGCTCGGACGGGCCCGCGGGCGGCGCGTGTTCGCACAGCAGGTCGAGGGAATCCTTCAGCCGGTCGACGTCACCGCATACGCGGCGCACGTCCAGCGTGTTCCCCATCCGGTTCTTCACCGACCTGAGGACCCGGTCGAGTTCGTCCAGCTTGCGCCGGGCCCGGGTCAGGTCGTAGTCCACGATCGCCGTCATGTCGCGCGCTCACCCCCTGGTCGCCGGTCCCGCGCCGTCGGGGGACCGGTTGGTCGGTGTTGCGGACGTGCATTTTCGTACGCGGGCATGCCGGATCACGCCGGCGGCCGCTCGCGGTGCGAACCCCGGAAGTGTGGCGCGATCCATGATTGGTTGGAAAGTACTCTGTGGATCTTTTTCGCGGCCGCGCGCGGATTTCCGGCGGGGGCGGGGATCGCTGCGGAATGCGACCGGCGCGGATCGAATGACGGCGCCGGTTTATTCGATCATGAATTCCCGATCAAGGAATTCAAGATCGTCCGGTCGGCCGACCGCACGGTTTGGTTGCCCGGCGGTCGGCCGACGACCTCGCTATTCCTCCCGCATCGTCGCCGCGGGGCTTGTCTCGATTCGCGCCCTGGTCGCCGTGACGCGCGGGCGGCCCGGGAGGGCGCGGTCGGCTTCGGCCAGGGCTTCGCGGGCCGCGTCGATGTCGCCCGCCGCGCACGCGGCCAAGGCGTAGGTGCACAGCGCGTCGGCGTAGCCCGCGCGGGTGCCGCGCTTTTCCGCGCGGACTTCGCGGCGGGCGGCGCGGACCGCCTTTTCCGGCTTGCCGTGCAGGACCAGCAGGAGCGGGTGGCCTTCCTCCTCCTCGGCGAACTTCAGGAGCGCGCCGGAGGGGTGCAGCATGTAGTCGGTCTGCCGGAGCGCGTCCTCCGCGGCGGCCAGGTTTCCGGCCAGCGGGACGGCGCCCATGACCAGTGCCTGGACGGCGACCTCGCCGAAGAGCGTGCGCGCCGTCTCCCACTCGTGGTCCGCCGGGTGCAGCCGCTCCAGGAATCCGCGGGCCAGCTCCACCGCCAGCGCGTCGTCGGCGCGCGCCTCGGCGGCCAGCACCTGGCCGTACGCGCGGTACGGCTGCGCCGACGGCCCGTCCGGCATCAGGTCGGCGAGCTGCGACACCGTCGCCACGTCCCCGGCCGCGTAGGCCTCGCGCAGCCGCTCGTGCAGCAGCCGGGCCCGCGTGGTGGTCTCGTGCTCGCCGGGCAGCGCGCCCGCCAACCCCGGCTCCGGCGCTTCGGCGCCCGGCCCGAACGGATTCCCGCCCGCCCCCGGCGCGTCCGCCCCGGACCCGCCGAACGGCCCGCCGCCGAAACCGCCGCCGCCCGCGTCCGGCGCGCCGCCCGGCGTCCCGAACGCGGCGTCGGAGTCGTCCCGCCGCCGTGCCCACCGCCGCCGCATCCGCTCGCTGAAGGAATCGCTCACAGAGACGATTCTGCCGGGTCGCCCCGGTTTCCCGTGCGGCGGCGGCGTCCCCGCGCGGTCTCGGAGCCCGCCGCCGACCCAGGCCCGACCCCCGCGCCCCGTACCATGGGGAGTGCCGCGGCGGACCGGCCCGGCTGGCATCCCGGCATATCCGGCGGAACCGGACGACACGTGCCTCGCGGATGCGACGTCCCGAGCCCAACGGAAGCCAAAGACCCGCATGCCCACGCGCAACGACATCCGCAACGTCGCCATCGTCGCCCACGTCGACCACGGGAAGACCACCCTCGTCGACGCCATGCTCAAGCAGGCCGGCGCCTTCGGCGCGCACCAGCACGTCGACGACCGGGTCATGGACTCGAACGACCTGGAGCGCGAGAAGGGCATCACGATCCTCGCCAAGAACACCGCGGTGAAGTACCACCCCGCGGACGGCGGCGACCCGATCACCATCAACATCATCGACACCCCCGGCCACGCCGACTTCGGCGGCGAGGTGGAGCGCGGCCTGTCGATGGTGGACGGCGTCGTGCTGCTGGTCGACGCGTCCGAGGGCCCGCTGCCGCAGACGCGCTTCGTGCTGCGCAAGGCGCTGTCCGCGAAGATGCCGGTCATCCTGTGCATCAACAAGGTCGACCGGCCCGACGCCCGGATCGCCGAGGTCGTCGACGAGACGTACGAGCTGTTCATGGACCTCGACGCCACCGAGGAGCAGATCGAGTTCCCGATCGTCTACGCGTGCGCCCGCGACGGCATGGCGTCGCTGAACCGCCCGGACAACGGCGGCACGCCGGACAACAAGGACCTGCAGCCGTTCTTCCAGACCATCCTGGACACCATCGCGGCGCCGACGTACGACGAGGGCGCGCCGCTCCAGGCGCACGTCACCAACCTCGACGCGTCGAACTTCCTCGGCCGTATCGCCCTGTGCCGCGTGCACAACGGCACCATCAAGAAGGGCCAGCAGGCCGCCTGGTGCCGCCACGACGGCACGATCGAGCGGGTCCGCATCACCGAGCTGCTGATGACGGACGCGCTGGAGCGCAAGCCGGCCGAGGAGGCCGGCCCCGGCGACATCATCGCGATCGCCGGCATCCCGGAGATCATGATCGGCGACACCATCGCCGACCCGGAGGACCCGCGTCCGCTGCCGCTCATCACCGTCGACGAGCCGGCCATCTCGATGACCATCGGCACCAACACCTCGCCGCTGGTCGGCAAGGGGGGCAAGGGCCACAAGGTCACCGCGCGCCTGGTGAAGGACCGCCTCGACAAGGAACTGGTCGGCAACGTGTCGATGCGGGTCCTGCCGACCGAGCGCCCCGACGCGTGGGAGGTCCAGGGCCGCGGCGAGCTGGCGCTGGCGATCCTCGTCGAGCAGATGCGCCGTGAGGGCTTCGAGCTGACCGTCGGCAAGCCGCAGGTGGTCACCAAGGAGATCAACGGCAAGGTGCACGAGCCGTTCGAGCGCCTGACCATCGACTCGCCCGAGGAGTACCTGGGCGCGATCACCCAGCTCCTGGCGAGCCGCAAGGGCCGCATGGAGACCATGACGAACCACGGCACCGGCTGGATCCGCATGGAGTTCGTGGTCCCGGCTCGCGGCCTCATCGGCTTCCGCACCGAGTTCCTGACCGAGACCCGCGGCACCGGCATCGCGCACAGCATCCACGAGGGCTACGAGCCGTGGGTCGGCGAGCTGCGCACCCGCAACAACGGCTCGCTGGTGGCGGACCGGTCCGGCGTGGTGACCGCGTTCGCGATGACCAACCTCCAGGAGCGCGGCACGCTGTTCATCGAGCCGACCGTCGAGGTGTACGAAGGCATGATCGTCGGCGAGAACTCGCGCTCCGACGACATGGACGTGAACATCACCAAGGAGAAGAAGCTCACGAACATGCGCTCGTCCACCGCGGACGAGACCGAGAAGCTCATCCCGCCGCGCAAGCTGTCGCTCGAGCAGGCCCTGGAGTTCTGCCGCGAGGACGAGTGCGTCGAGGTCACCCCGGAGACGGTGCGCATCCGCAAGGTGGTGCTGAACCAGCAGGAGCGGGCCCGCGCGGCGTCGCGCGCCAAGCGCTCCTGACGCTCCCGGCCGGGTCGCCGCGAGGCGATCAATAACAGTCGGGAATGAGCAAAAGAGAGCATAGAAAGATCAAAAAAAGGCGCGGCCGTCGGCCGCGCCTTTTTCTTGATCGCATTTCGTTTCTGCAAACCGTTCGGCTGTTATATTCGGAATTCAGGACCAGGGAAGATCGTTCAATCGATCGATCCGCGGATGTATCGACTCATTCGGCGGCCCATAGTCCGGACCGTGGGTCATCGGGTTTTTCCGGATTGATCGCCGTCAAGTGCGCTCATCGAACAGCGGGAACCGTTGAGCGGTGATCGGGATCTCCGCGGCCGTCACGCGATTCGTCCCGATGCGGCGGCTTTTCGCAGGAATTTCGGTGGCAGGCTTAACTGAAATGCAATCGTCCAAGCCTGGCTGTAGGTCGATATGCCGTCGGATAGTTGCGCTTGCGTCCGAGAGGTATTTCGCGCTCGTCCCCCTGCACGGCCTCGGACGCCGACAAGATCGCAATGCCCTCCCCCCTTCCTGTCCGAAGAGTCTTCGAGGAGGCAGACCGTGCGTGGATCTACGCGCGTGAAGGTCGGCGCGGCGCTGACGGTGGTCGCGTTGGCCGCGACCGCGTGCAGCAGCGGCAGCGACAGCAAGAACGCAGGCGGCAGTTCGCCGAGTGCGGGCGGCAGCGCTCCGGCCGGCAACCCGAACGGTGTCTACAGCTATCAGAGCGGCGAGCCGCAGAACCCGCTCCAGCCGGCGAACGCGAACGAGAACCAGGGCGGCCGCATCCTCCAGGTGCTGTTCCGCGGTCTGTACACCTTCGATCCGAAGGACGGCCACCCGGTACCCGCGATGGCGGACAAGGTGGACAGCACGGACGCGCAGAACTACACCATCAAGATCAAGCCCGGCTGGACGTTCCACAACGGCGAGCCCGTCACCGCGAAGTCCTTCGTGGACGCGTGGAACTGGGGCGCCAACGCCAAGAACAAGCAGCTGAGCGCCGACCCGTGGTTCGCCGACATCGAGGGCTTCAAGGACGTCCACCCCGAAGAGGGCGACCCCAAGGCCGACACGATGAGCGGCCTCAAGGTGGTCGACGACACCACGTTCACGGTCAAGCTGGCCCAGCCGGTGTCGAGCTTCAAGTTCAAGCTCGGCTACGTCGCCTACTCGCCGCTGCCGCAGGCCTTCTACGCCGACCCCGCGAAGTTCGGCGAGAACCCGGTCGGCAACGGCCCGTACCAGATGGACGGCGCCTGGGAGCACAAGGTCCACCTCAAGGTGAAGACCTTCGCGAACTACAAGGGCGACGACAAGCCGAAGAACGGCGGCATCGACTTCAAGTTCTACACGTCGGCCGAAGCGGCGTACACCGACCTGCTGTCGGACAACCTCGACGTGATGGACCAGGTGCCGACCACCCAGCTCGGCAAGTACAAGCAGGACCTCGGCGACCGCGCCGTGGACCAGCCGCAGGCGTCGATCCAGCTCGTCGGGATCGCGCTGTACGACCCGGCGTGGAACAAGCCGGGCATGGAGAAGGTCCGCCAGGGCATCTCGATGGCGATCGACCGCGACACGATCACCAAGACCGTGTTCAAGGGCGCGCGCACGCCGGCCGACTCGTGGGTCTCGCCGGGCATCAACGGCTACCTGCCGGGCACCTGCGGCGACTTCTGCAAGTACGACGCGGCCAAGGCCAAGCAGTTCGTCCAAGAGGGCGGCGGCATCCCGGGCAACAAGCTGACGCTGATCTACAACGGTGACGCCAACCACAAGGAATGGGTCGACGCCACCTGCAACAGCATCCGCCAGACGCTGAACGTCGAGTGCGTGGGCGACCCGAAGCCGACCTTCAAGGACTCCCGCAACATCATCCAGGGCAAGAAGGTCACCGGCGGCCTGTTCCGCACCGGCTGGCAGGCGGACTACCCGCTCAACGGCAACTTCCTCGCGGACATCTACCGCACGGGTGCCGCGTCGAACGACTCCGGTTACAGCAACCCGAACTTCGACGCGCTCACCAAGCAGGCGGACGCCAACCCGGACATCAACGCCGCGGTCAAGCAGTACCAGGAAGCGGAGAAGCTCCTGGCGGCCGACATGCCGCAGATCCCGCTGTGGAACTACCAGTCGACCACCGGCTACTCCAAGAAGGTCACCAACGTGACCTACGTGTGGAACGGCGACCCGGACTTCACCCAGGTGGTCGTCAAGTAACCGCAGTCGGTTCGGAACGACCCGTCCCGAGACGGCGTGTCCGGGCGGGAGCGGCCTCCGCCGCCCCGCCCGGGCCCCGAACGAGCGCGGCCCGGCGGCACGGTCCAGCCCACGAGGCGGCCGGGCCGCTTTGTGGGCTGCACCGACCGACTGGAGGTGACCGATGGGGCGCTATGTCGCGCGGCGGCTGCTCCAGATGATCCCGGTATTCCTCGGCACGACCATGTTCATCTACTACATGGTCTACAAACTGCCCGGGGACCCTATTTCCGCACTGTACGGCGACAAGGCCGCCGACAAGGTCTTCGTCCACGCGAAGCGCCAGGAACTCGGCCTCGACGACCCGTTCCTCGTGCAGTACTGGCACTACCTCAAAGCGATCGTCCTGCACTGGGACTTCGGCGTGACGTTCTCGGGCCGGCCCGTGTGGGAGGAGATGAAGCAGGCTTTCCCGGTCAGCCTGCGGCTGGCCACGGTCGCGGTCGCCTTCGAGATCGTCGTCGGGATATCGCTCGGCCTGCTGAGCGGGCTGCGCCGCGGCAAATTCGCCGACCGCATCGTCCTCATCATCACGCTGCTCATCATCTCGATCCCGATCTTCGTGCTCGGGCAGATCGTGCAGTGGACCGTGGCGATCCAATGGGATCTGACCAAACCCACCGTCGACGACGAAGCGAGCTGGGGCAGCCTCCTCATGCCCGGCTTCGTGCTCGGTGCGATCGCCGTCGCGTTCCTCGCCCGGGTCACGCGGACGAGCATCGTGGAGAACATGCGCGCGGACTACATGCGCACCGCCACCGCGAAGGGCCTGCCGCGGCACCGCGTGGTGACCGTGCACCTGCTGCGCAACTCGCTCATCCCCATCGTCACGCTGGTCGGCACCGACCTGGGGACCCTGATGGGCGGCGCGATCGTCACGGAAGGCATCTTCAACGTGCACGGCGTCGGGTATGCCGTGTTCCGGGCGGTCCAGCTGAACGAAGGGCCCACGGTCGTCGGGTTCGTGACCGTCCTCGTCCTGATCTTCCTGGCCTGCAGCCTGATCGTCGACCTGCTGTACGCGGTCCTTGACCCGAGGATCCGATATGTCTGAGACCACGACTCCCGACACCAACCCGGAGCCCACCAAGCCCACGCTGCCCGAGCAGCGGGCGGGCGACCTGGCCGCCGCCGAGGGAGAGACCCTCCGGAAAGCCGCGGTGCTCGCCGCCGAGAAGGTCGAAGCACCGCACAGCCTCGCGTCGGACGCGTGGCACGAACTGCGGCGCAATCCCTTCTTCGTGGTCTCCGGCGTGCTGATCCTCCTGCTGCTGACGATCGCGGCCTTCCCGAGCTGGTTCACCGGCAAGAGCCCGCGCGACGCCGAACTCCGCGAGCACTACATCGATCCGCCGCAGTGGTCGCACTTCTTCCAGGCCGACTGGTTCGGCTACGACGGCCAGGGCCACAGCATCTACGCGCGGATGATCTACGGCGCCCGCGCATCGATCATCGTCGGCGTCGCCACCACCGTCATGGTGGCCATCCTCGGCATCGTCATCGGCATGCTCGCCGGCTACTACGGCGGCTGGGTGGACTCCGTCCTGTCCCGCGTCGTCGACGTGTTCTTCTCGATCCCGCTGCTGCTCGGCGCGCTGGTGATCCTCATGGTCACCAAGGACCGCAACGAATGGACGGTGGTCCTCGCCCTGGGCATCCTGGGCTGGACCCAGATAGCCCGCATCATGCGCGGGTCGGTGATGACCGTGAAGAACTCCGACTTCGTGGTCGCCGCCCGGGCGCTCGGCGCCCGCACCCCGCGCATCCTGATGCGGCACATCCTGCCCAACGCGATCGCGCCGGTCATCGTCGTCTCGACGATCTCGCTCGGCGTGTTCATCGCCTCCGAGGCGACGCTGTCGTTCCTCGGCATCGGGCTGCGCGAACCCACCGTGTCGTGGGGCCTGGACATCGCGTCCGCCCACGAAGTGCTGCGCGACGCACCGCACGTGGTGTTCTTCCCGTCCGCGTTCCTCAGCGTCACGGTGCTGAGTTTCATCATGCTCGGCGACGCGGTCCGCGACGCCCTCGACCCGAAGCTGCGTTAGGGGGCGGCGGTGACCATCGACATCACGGATCCGGTACTCGTGAACCCGGACATGCCCTTGCTCGAAGTCGACGACCTGCATGTGGAGTTCCACACCCGCGACGGTGTGGCGCACGCGGTCAACGGCGTCTCCTACCAGGTGCACCCCGGCGAGACCCTCGCGGTGCTAGGCGAATCGGGCTCCGGAAAATCGGTGACCGCCCAGGCGATCATGGGCATCCTCGACATGCCGCCGGCCCGGATCTCCAAGGGGGCCATCCGGTTCGAGGGCCAGGACATGCTCAAGATGCGCAAGGAAGAGCGGCGGAAGCTGCGCGGCCAACGCATCGCGATGATCTTCCAGGACTCGCTGTCCGCGCTGAACCCGGTCTACTCGGTCGGCTTCCAGCTCGGCGAGATGTTCCGGGTGCACCGCGGCATGTCCCGCAAGGACGCCAAGGCCAAGGCCGTCGAGCTGATGGACCTGGTCAAGATCCCGGCGGCCAAGGCGCGCGTCGGCGACTACCCGCACCAGTTCTCCGGCGGCATGCGCCAGCGCATCATGATCGCCATGGCGCTGGCCCTCGAACCGGACCTGATCATCGCGGACGAGCCGACCACCGCGCTCGACGTGACGGTGCAGGCCCAGGTGATGGGCCTGCTCGCGGAACTCCAGCAGGAGTTCCGGATGGGCCTCATCCTCATCACGCACGACCTCGGCGTGGTCGCCGACGTCGCCGACAACATCGTGGTGATGTACGCGGGCCGCATTGTCGAACGCGCCCCGGTCCACGCGATCTACGCGAACCCCGGCCACCCGTACACCAAAGGCCTGCTCGCCTCGATCCCGCGGCTCGACCTCAAGGGCCAGGATCTGTACGCCATCAAGGGCATTCCGCCCAATCTGACCCGGATTCCGCCGGGTTGCGCCTTCAACCCGCGCTGCCCGTACGCCCAGGACGTCTGCCGCACCGACGTGCCGGCCGTCGTCGACCTCGGTGCGCACCGGCAGAGCGCGTGCCACTTCGCCCAGGCCGTGCTCGACGGCGAACTCCAGGCATCCGACGGGCTCGACGGGCTCGACGGCGTCGACGGGCGCGACGGGGAGGTGTCCGCGGATGTCCGGTGAGCCGATCCTGCGCGTGGAGAACCTGGTCAAGCACTTCCCGCTGACCCGGGGCATCCTTTTCCAGACCAAAGTGGGCGCCGTGCAGGCCGTCGACGGCGTCTCCTTCGACCTGCACCCCGGCGAAACGCTGGGCCTGGTCGGCGAGTCCGGCTGCGGCAAGTCGACCGTCGCGAAGCTGCTCATGAACCTGGAGCGGCCGACGGCCGGGAAAGTCCTGTACAAGGGCAACGACATCACCCGGGTGACCGGCAAGGCGCTCAAGGCGGTGCGCCGGAACATCCAGATGGTCTTCCAGGACCCCTATACATCGCTCAACCCGCGCATGACCGTCGGCGACATCATCGGGGAGCCGTTCGCCATCCACCCGGAGGTCGCCCCGCGCGGCGACCGGCGCAAGAAGGTGCAGGACCTGCTCGACCTCGTCGGGCTCAACCCGGAGCACATCAACCGGTACCCGCACCAGTTCTCCGGCGGCCAGCGGCAGCGCATCGGCATCGCCCGCGGCCTGGCGCTGAACCCGGAGATCATCATCTGCGACGAGCCGGTGTCGGCACTCGACGTGTCGGTGCAGGCACAGGTCGTCAACCTGATGGAGCGGCTCCAGGCGGAGCTGGGGCTCGCGTACGTCTTCATCGCGCACGACCTGTCGGTCGTGCGGCACATCTCGGACCGGGTCGCGGTCATGTACCTCGGCAAGATCGTGGAGATCGGCACCGAGACGCAGATCTACGACCACCCGACGCACCCGTATACGCAGGCGCTGCTTTCGGCCGTTCCGGTGCCCGATCCCGCGGGCCGCGACGAACGCGAGCGGATCCTGCTCACCGGGGACGTCCCGTCGCCGGCGAATCCGCCGTCGGGCTGCCGCTTCCGCACCCGCTGCTGGCGGGCGCAGGACATCTGCGCCGAAGAGGAGCCGCTGCTCCAGATCCGCTCCGGCCCGGGCGCCGAAGCGGCGCACGCCAGCGCGTGCCACTTCGCGGAGGAACGGGACATCGTGCACGCGCACTGACCGCCGGGAGCTGCCCGCGCCGCCCGCGCGGGTGGCGATCCGCACAGCGGCAGGGCGCCCGTCCGCACCGCTGAACGGACACCGCGCTCCGGTAAAAAACCACCCCGCCAGGGTGCCGCCTCGACAGAGGTGGCACCCTGGTCTTTTGTGTCCGCACGCTACGCGCGTCACACCAGGAAATGCCTGGTCGATGGGCCTTTTGGGTTCCGCCACTCTGCGTAGCGTTTCCCCCTTCGGGGGTCGAGGTAGGGACGCGATGTGGTTGTTCGTTCATCGGACTGTATGCTCCGGACAGCGGTACGCCGTGTCCGATTGGTCACGCACAATCCGGGAACTGTTCGGCTAATGGATGCCCAGTGGTCAAGACAATCCGGAGAGTCGCGTGACCAAACCGCAATCCTCCAGGCTCTTGGAGGGCGGGAATCGGTGACGGATAGTAGATGCGCTTGTGCTCGGAACACGGTCATGCGCTCGGGGGCGCGACTGAACGGGCAGCCGCGGCGAGGACACCCACGGGTTGCCCGTCGTAGTTCACTTCCGAAGTGATCCTTGATGAGGAGGCAACCCATGCGCGGGACTACGCGCGTCAAGTGGCTCGCCGGGGCCGGCATGATCGCCCTGGTCGCCACGGCATGTGGTGGTGGCAGCAGTGACAACAAGAGCGGCAGCTCGGCGTCGGCGGGTGCCGGCGGCGGCAGCTCGACGGGTTACTACACCGCGAGCAGCACGGAGCCGCAGAACCTGCTGCAGCCGGCCAACGCGAACGAGACCGGCGGGTTCTACCCGCTGAGCATGATGTTCCGCGGCCTGTACACGTACGACCCCAAGACCGGTGACACCGTCCCGGCCATGGCCGAGTCGATGGAGTCCACGGACTCCACGAACTGGACCGTGAAGCTCAAGTCGGGGTGGACTTTCCACAACGGCGAGCCGGTCACCGCGAAGTCGTTCGTCGACGCTTGGAACTGGGGCGCGGTCTCCACCAACAAGCAGATCAACGCCACGTGGTACCAGCCGATCGAGGGCTACGACCAGGTCCACCCGGCGCAGGGCAACCCGACCGCGACGACCATGTCGGGCCTCAAGGTCGTGGACGACAACACGTTCACGATCAAGCTGACCCAGCCGATCTCCTCCTTCAAGGCGCAGATGGGCTACACGCCCTTCATGCCGCTGCCGCAGGAGTTCTACAAGGACCCGCAGAAGTACGGCGAGGCCCCGATCGGCAACGGCCCGTTCCAGCTCGACACCGCCGCGGGCGGCTGGCAGCGCAAGAAGCAGATCACGGTCAAGCGCTACGACGCTTACAAGGGCAACGACAAGGCGAAGTCGGCCGGCGTGACGCTGGTCTTCTACACGACCTACGACGCCGCCTACACCGCGCTGCGCGACAACAAGCTGGACGTCATCGACCAGATGCCGACCTCGGCGATCGCCTCCTTCCAGAAGGACCTCGGCGACCGCGCGATCGTCCAGCCGCAGCTGTCGATCCAGAAGATCGGCTTCCCGCTGTACGACCCCGCGTGGGCGACCCCGGGTGCCGCGAAGGTCCGCCAGGGCCTGAGCATGGCGATCGACCGCGCCGCGATCACCAAGGCCATCTACAAGGGCCTCGAGGTTCCGGCCACCGACTGGCTCGCCCCGGGCATCCCCGGCCACAGCGACGTCTGCGGCGACGTGTGCAAGTACGACCCGGCCAAGGCGAAGCAGCTCGTCGCCGAGGGCGGCGGCATCCCGCACGGCAAGCTGACCATCGCGACCAACGCCGACGGCCCGCACCGCGAGTGGGTCACCGCCGTCTGCAACAGCATCAACCAGACGCTGGGGTCGCAGGCGTGTGAGCCGAAGCTCTACCCGGAGTTCTCGGTCGCGCGCGACGAGATCACCAACAAGAAGATGACGTCGGCGTACCGGACCGGCTGGAAGGCCGACTACCCGTACCCGGACAACTTCCTGAACGACATCTACCGCACCGGTGCGGCGTCGAACGACGCGGGCTACAGCAACGCGAACTTCGACAACCTGGCCAAGCAGGCCATGGCCGCCTCGGACAAGAACCAGTCGCTCGACCTGTGGAAGCAGGCCCAGGGCCAGCTCGCCCAGGACCTGCCGTCCATCCCGCTCTGGTACTACACGACGAAGGCCGGCTACTCGACCAAGGTCTCGAACGTCCAGATGGACGTGTTCGGCAACCCGGTGTTCACCGAGGTCACCGTCAAGTAGTGACAAGGCACTGACGGTCCCGGCCGCTCCCGACCGGAGCGGCCGGGCCGTCGGAGCGTCGCAAGCGGACCCAGCCGGCGAGGTCGAAAGGACAGCGCCGGCTGCAGGCCGTGTCACCCGAGCAGGAGGCTGACATGGGGCGTTACATCATCAGGCGGCTGCTGATGATGATCCCGGTGTTCATCGGGACCACGTTCTTGATCTATTTCATGGTGTACAAGCTGGGTGGCGACCCCATCTCCGCCATGTTCGGCGACCGCGGGGCCGACCCGGTCTTCGTCGCCCAGAAGCGGGCCGAGTACCACCTCGACGACCCGTTCTTCGTGCAGTACTGGTACTACCTGACCGGCCTCCTTCAGGGCGACTTCGGCACCAGCTTCTCGGGCATCCCCGTCTGGGACGAGCTGAAGAACGCTTTCCCGATCTCGCTGCGCCTCGCGCTCATCGCCTTCGCGATCGAGATCGTCATCGGCGTCACCGCCGGGCTCCTCGCGGGCCTGCGCCGCGGCAAGTTCGCCGACTCCATGGTCCTCGTGGCCACCCTCGTCGTGATCTCGATCCCGGTCTTCGTGCTGGGCTTCGTGCTGCAGTACTGGCTCGGCCTCAAATGGGGCGTGTTCGCGGCCACCGCGAGCACCGAACCCACGTGGAGCGAGCTGATCCTCCCCGGCATCGTGCTCGGCTCCCTGTCTCTGGCGTTCGTCGCCCGATTGACGAGAACGAGCATCGTCGAGAACATCCGCGCCGACTACGTGCGCACCGCCACCGCGAAGGGCCTGCCGCGCCGCCGCGTGGTGACCGTGCACCTGCTGCGCAACTCGCTCATCCCGGTGGTCACCTTCCTCGGGGCCGACCTCGGGTCGCTGATGGCGGGGGCCATCGTGACCGAGGGCATCTTCAACGTCAACGGCGTCGGCCGCCTGATCTACCTGGCGGTCACCAAGCACGAGAGCGCGACGGTCGTCGGGGCGGTGGCCTTCCTGGTCATCATCTACCTCTTCATGAACCTGATCGTCGACCTGCTGTACGCCGTCCTGGACCCGAGGATTCGGTATGCCTGAGTACGAAAAGGAACAGGGCGAGCAGCTGCCGACCCGCAGCGACGAGATGCCGCACTTCGGCGGGCAGGAGTTCCGCACGCTCTCCATGTCCGACGAGGAAGGCACCACCGTCGAGAAGGCCGGCGCCTACGCCGAGCCGATCGACAAGGGCCCGCAGGACAAGCCGCGCGGGGCGTGGGCCGAGGCGTGGCGCGAACTGCGCCGCAGCCCGCGGTTCTACATCTCCGGGCTGCTCCTGCTGCTGCTGATCGTGATGTCGTTCTGGCCGAGCCTGTTCACCAGCACGGATCCGCGCAACTGTCCGATCCTGGACACCGACATCAAGCCGAACGGCGACCACTGGTTCGGCACCAACACGCAGGGCTGCGACATCTACGCCCGCACGATCTACGGCGCCCGCGCCTCGATCATCGTGGGTGTCGCGACCACCGCCGGCGTTGTGCTGCTCGGCGGCGTGGTCGGCGCCCTGTCCGGCTACTTCGGCGGCTGGGTCGACTCGATCCTCGCGCGCGTCACCGACATCTTCTTCGGCATCCCGCTGCTGCTCGGCGCGCTGGTCTTCATGAGCGCCTTCCCGAACGACCGCAGCATCTGGCTGGTGGTCGGCGCCCTCGCGGTCTTCGGCTGGATGCAGATCGCGCGCATCATGCGCGGCTCGGTGATCACCGTCAAACAGTCCGACTACGTGGTCGCGGCCAAGGCACTCGGCGCCAGTACGCAGCGCATCCTGATGCGCCACGTGCTGCCGAACGCGGTCGCGCCGGTGATCGTCGTCGCGACGATCTCCCTGGGCACCTTCATCGCCACCGAGGCGACGCTGTCCTTCCTCGGCATCGGCCTCCCGCCGACCGAGATCTCGTGGGGCGCGGACATCAGCAGCGCGACCACGGTCATCCGGGACCAGCCGTACCAGCTGTTCTTCCCGTCGCTGTTCCTCTCCGTGACGGTGCTCAGCTTCATCCTGCTCGGCGACGCGGTCCGCGACGCCCTCGACCCGAAGCTCCGCTGACCGGGGGAGGGGAAGACACCAAGTGACGACGAATCAGTTGACGAAGCCCGCCAAGAACGAGCCGGTGCCCGGTGCGCCGCTCCTCGAAGTGGACGACCTGCACGTCGAGTTCCGCACCCGCGACGGCGTCGCCAAGGCGATCAACGGCGTGTCCTACTCGGTCGCGGCCGGCGAGACCCTCGCGGTGCTCGGCGAGTCGGGTTCCGGCAAGTCGGTGACCGCCCAGACCATCATGGGCATCCTCGACATGCCGCCCGGGGTCATCACCGGCGGCGAGATCCGGTTCCACGGCCGCGACATGCTCAAGATGGGCAAGGAAGAGCGGCGCAAGCTGCGCGGCGAGAAGATCGCCATGATCTTCCAGGACTCGCTGTCCGCGCTGAACCCGGTCTACTCGGTCGGCTTCCAGCTCGGCGAGATGTTCCGGGTGCACAAGGGCATGTCCCGCAAGGACGCCAAGACCAAGGCCGTCGAGCTGATGGACCTGGTCAAGATCCCGGCGGCGAGGCAGCGGGTGTCGGACTACCCGCACCAGTTCTCCGGCGGCATGCGCCAGCGCATCATGATCGCCATGGCGATGGCGCTCGACCCCGAGCTGATCATCGCGGACGAGCCGACCACCGCGCTCGACGTGACGGTGCAGGCGCAGGTCATGGACCTGCTCGCGGAACTCCAGCGCGAGCGGAACATGGGCCTGATCCTCATCACCCACGACCTCGGCGTGGTCGCCGACGTCGCGGACAAGATCGCGGTGATGTACGCGGGCCGGATCGTCGAGGAGGCGCCGGTGCACGAGCTGTACCGCCGCCCCGCGCACCCCTACACCGAGGGCCTGCTCGCGTCGATCCCGCGGCTCGACCTCAAGGGCCAGGACCTGTACGCCATCAAGGGCCTGCCGCCGAACCTCATGCGCATCCCGACCGGCTGCGCGTTCAACCCGCGCTGCCCGTACGCGCAGGACGTCTGCCGCACCGACGTCCCGCCGCTGCACCCGGTCGCGCCCGGCCGCGGCAGCGCGTGCCACTTCGCGAAGGAGGTCCTCGATGGCACCCTCGGGTGAGAACATCCTGGAAGTCCGCCAGCTGGTCAAACACTTCCCGCTGACGCAGGGGATCGTGTTCCAGAAGCAGGTCGGCGCGGTCAAGGCCGTCGACGGCGTGACGTTCGACCTGGTGCACGGCGAGACGCTGGGCCTGGTCGGCGAGTCGGGCTGCGGCAAGTCGACCGTGGCGAAGCTGCTGATGAACCTGGAGCGCGCTTCGGCGGGCCAGGTGCTGTACAAGGGCGACGACATCTCGAAGCTGTCCGGCCGGGCGCTGAAGAGCGTGCGCCGGAACATCCAGATGGTGTTCCAGGACCCCTACACGTCGCTGAACCCGCGTATGACGGTCGCGGACATCATCGGCGAGCCGTACAGCATCCACCCGGAGGCCAAGCCCAAGCAGGGCGTCAAGACCCGGGTCCAGGAACTCCTGGAGCTGGTAGGCCTCAACCCGGAGCACATCAACCGGTACCCGCACCAGTTCTCCGGCGGCCAGCGGCAGCGCATCGGCATCGCCCGCGGCCTGGCGCTGAACCCGGAGATCATCATCTGCGACGAGCCGGTGTCGGCACTCGACGTGTCGGTGCAGGCGCAGGTGATCAACCTGATGGAGAAGCTGCAGAACGAGTTCGACCTGTCGTACATCTTCATCGCGCACGACCTGTCGATCGTCCGGCACATCTCCGACCGGGTGGCAGTGATGTATCTGGGCAAGATCGTGGAGATCGGCACCGAGACCGAGATCTACGACCACCCGACACACCCCTACACCCAGGCGCTGCTGTCCGCGGTCCCCGTCCCGGACCCGCAGGGCCGCGACGCCCGCGACCGCATCATCCTCACCGGCGACGTCCCCTCCCCGGCGAACCCGCCCTCGGGCTGCCGCTTCCGCACCCGCTGCTGGAAGGCCCAGGACATCTGCGCCCAGGAGGAACCGCTCCTGGAGGTCCGCAAGGGCCTCAAGGGCGAAGCCGCCCACGAGAGCGCCTGCCACTTCGCCGAAGAGCGGGACATCGTCCACGCCCACTGAGGCGAACGGCCGAGAGACACGCCGGGCCCGGCACCCCCTCGGGGGCGCCGGGCCCGGCATCGTGCGTCAGGCGACTCCGGGGGCTGCCGTCGGCAGGCCGACTTCTTCGGCGGCTTTGAGCAGCCGCGCGTCATAGGTGACGAAAGCTTCCAGTGCACCGCCGGGCTGAACCGCGAGCCATTGAGCTGTGGCCAGGTGGATTGCGTCCAGTGACCTCAGCATCGGGTCGGGGAACGCGGCGGCGGCCGCCCGGATGCGCTGGTCGATCTCGATGCGGTACACCCGTGCCAGGACGCCGGGTACTCCGGCCAGAGCTTGCGGCGCGGAGCGCCGGAGCGCCCGTGTCACCTCGACCTCGGCCAGCGCGGAGGCGACCAAGGGGATGTCGCCGCGTTCGTTCAGCCAGTGGACGAGTTCGGGGCTGCCGGGCTCGCTGCGAACCATCTTGACGAGGGCTGCCGAATCCAGGTAGATCACCAGCGCTCCTCATCCCTGGCGGCCGACAGCTGCGCGGCGGAATCCACCTCGGGGTCGCCGAGCCTCGGAGGCAGCGGAATCGGCCCGCCGGATTCCGGCGCGGTGGCGCTGCCGTCGGCAACGAGGCGCGTCAGCAACGAATAGTCATCGCTTATCGGGACGAGTCTTGCGACCGGCCGCCCATGTGCGGTGACCTCGATGGACTCGCCCAGTTGGACGCGCGCCAGGACCGCGCTCGTGTTCTGGTTGAGTTCACGCACAGGGATTCGCGTCATGCGAGCAGTGTAGAACAAAAAGTTCTACACTGCTCGCGCGTGAGCTTCGTCAGTCCAGGCCCAGGGAGCGCTTCAGGAAGTCGACCTGGAGGAGCAGGAGGTTCTCGGCCACCTGTTCCTGCGGGGTCATGTGGGTCACGCCCGAGAGGGGGAGGACCTCGTGGGGGCGGCCGGCGGCGAGGAGGGCGGAGGAGAGGCGGAGGGTGTGGGCGGCGACGACGTTGTCGTCGGCGAGGCCGTGGATGACCATCAGCGGGCGGGCCGGGTCGGCGGCGGGGCCGAGGTCGCCACCGGTGACGAGGGAGTTCTCGGCGTAGACGGCCGGCCGGTCGGCCGGGTGGCCGAGGTACCGCTCGGTGTAGTGGGTGTCGTAGAGGTGCCAGTCGGTGACCGGGGCTCCGGCGACGCCCGCGTGGAAGACGTCGGGGCGACGGAGGACCGCCAGGGCGGCGAGGTAGCCGCCGTACGACCAGCCGCGGATGGCCACCCGGTCCAGGTCCAGGTACGGGCGGTCCACGGCGAGCGACTGGAGGGCCTCGACCTGGTCGTCGAGCGTCGCGCCCGCGAAGTCGTCGCGGATCGCCTTCTCCCACGCCGGCGAATAGTGCGGCGTGCCGCGGCCGTCCGCGACGATCACCGCGAAGCCCTGCTCCGCGAACCACTGCGACGTCAAGTGCGGGGCCTGCGCGGCGAATACGCGCTGGCCGTGCGGGCCGCCGTACGGGTCCATGAGCACCGGCAGCTTCTCGCCCGAAGTCGCGTCGAAGCCGCTCGGCAGCAGCACCGCGGCCGGAATGCGGTTCGGTCCCGCGGTGGTCAGTTCGACCTCGGCGGTGAGCACCGGGGCCTCGCCGTGCGATGCGATCGTGCCGACCGGGGTGCCGTCGCGCAGCACCGTGACGGTCGGGCCGACCCGCTCCAGGGACGACGAAATCAGCACGGTGGTGGCGCCGTTGCGGACCGCGCTGTGGACGCCCGCGCCGGACGACACACGCTCCGCGCCCTCGGCGGTGACCCGGTAGACGTGCACCTGCCCGGTCTCCGGGTCGTCCGCCTCGGCTCCGGCGGCCGCGGTGACCAGCACGTCGTCGGCGGTGCTGTCGAGGACCGAACGCACATGCAGCGTCCCGTCGGTGAGTGCCCGTCCCGCGACGGTGACGCGTCGCGCGCCGTCCGCGTCGACGATGCGCAGCAGGTCGCCGTTCGGCGTCCAGGCCGGGGCGCCGGGGAAGATGTCGATCCACACCGGGTCGGTGACGGTGTCGACCTCGGCGGTCTTGCCGGTCGCGGGGTCGGCGGACAGCACGCGCTCGGCACGCTGGTCTCGGGTGGACACGACGAGCAGCGGCGGGCCGGACGCGGACCATGCCACGTTGACGAGGTAGGGGAACTGCTGCCGGTCCCACACGATTTCGGTGCGCTCGCCGGTCGCGGCGGCGATCGCGTGCAGGGTGACGTCGGCGTTCGCGGTACCGGCCGCCGGGTAGGCGATTTCGTGCGCGGCCGACGCGGGGTTCGCCGGGTCGGCGATCCACCAGCGGTCGACGGGCGCGTTGTCGGCACGTTCGGCGAGCAGCGCGCTGCCGTCCGGGGACCACCAGAAGCCGCGGCTCCGCTGCATCTCCTCCGCGGCGATGAACTCGGCGGCACCCCAGGTGACTTCCCCGTTCTCCGGGGTGGCGAGCGCGCGGTCGTTCGCGCCGTCGCGGTCGATCACGCGCAGTTCGCCGCCCGCGAGGTACGCGATGCGCTCGCCGCCGGGGGCGGGGCGCGGGTCGATCACCGGGCCGGGGGTGGCGAGTTCGGCGACCGTGCCGGCTGCCAGGTCGGCGGCGAACAGGCGGCCGGACAGCGTGAACGCGGCGAGCGTGCCGGCGCTGTCGACGGCGTAGCCGACGACGCCGGCGGATCCTTCGCGGCTGCGTTCGCGGCGGGCGCGCTCTTCCGCGGACAGGTGTTCTTCGCCGCCGCCGAGCAGGGCCGCCGGGTCGGCGACCAGGCGCTCGCCGGCACCGGGCGTGTAGGCCCACAGGCAAGTCGTGCGGTCGGTGCCGGAGCGCGACCGCAGAAAGAGCACGGTCCCGTCCGCGCCGCCTCCGGTGATGGTGAAGGCGCGCGGGACCCCGAGCGTGAAGCGCAGGGTGCGGGCGTGTTGCCGGGGAAAGGTGATCTCCGAACTCATGGAGGCCAGCCTACGGTCGCGCGTCCCGCAAAAGGCAGGTATACGGCCCGTGGGCGGACGGGCGTACGGCGGCGTATTCCGATCGGATCATGTGCAGGTCTGATCGGGTGAATTCCATCCGTGTGCGTTGCGTTACGCACCGTGTCTGGGCTTGATTCGATGTATCGGGGGTTTGCCAGGGCCCTCGGGCCACGCCTGTTGTACGGGAGGTGCGCGACCATGGCGGTCTCGGTCTCCGCTGTGACGCTTCTCGGCGTCATGGTCGTTTTCCTGCTCCGCAAAGCCGGTATGCGTCCGCTGCACGCGATCGTGTGCACGCTGCTCGGCTTCTATCTGGCCGGTACGTCGATTGCCCCGTCCATCCGCGACGCGGGGACGAGTTTCGCGGGCATCGTCAACGGCATCCACTTCTGACCCCTCGTCCCCACCCGACCCCACGGTCGAAGCGGGTGGCTCCGAGGGTCTCCGGAGGCCGCTCTAGCCTGGTCGCATGACGACCGAGGCGCAGAACCCGAGCGGCAACCGCTGGCTCGAAGTCACCGGCGGGACGCGGGGCCCGGCATACGCGGCGCGTTTCCGCGCGCTCGCCGCCGAGGGCCGCGACCTGCACGGCGAAGCCCGCTTCTGCGACGCGCTGCTGCCGCGCGGCGCGCGGGTTCTCGACGCCGGATGCGGCACGGGGCGCATCGCCGTCGAACTCGCCCGCCGCGGGCACACGACCGCGGGGGTGGACATCGACGCGTCCATGCTGGACGAGGCACGTGCCGAGGCCCCCGGGCTCACCTGGGTGCTCGGCGACCTCGCCGCGCTGGATCTCGCGATGCTGCATCCACAGCCTGTGGACGGCGGGCCCGGGATCGAAGCCGAGCCCTTCGACCTCGCGGTGGCCGCGGGCAACGTCATGATCTACCTGACGCCCGGCACCGAGTTCCCGGTGCTGGCCGCGCTCGCTTCCTGTGTGCGGCCGGACGGCGGCCTGGTGGTCGCCGGGTTCGCGCTCGACGGGGGCGAAGGCGGCGTCCCGCTGGCAGCCGAGCGCTACGAAGCGGCGTGCGCGGCGGCCGGCCTCGTGCCGGTCGAGCGGTTCGCCGGCTGGGGCCGCGAACCGTGGGATCCGGACGGCGACTACGGCGTGTTCGTGCACCGGCGCGGCTGAGCCGTCCGAACCGCCCGGCGTTCCGGCCCGCGCCGGTGCGGCCACGTACGCTGGCACCCATGACGGCGTCCGCAGCATCCCTCAGCCTCCTCCTCGTCCACGCGCACCCGGACGACGAGGTGATCAACAACGGCGCGAGCATGGCGCGGTACGCCGCCGAGGGCGTGCACGTCACGCTCGTGACCTGCACGCTCGGCGAAGAGGGCGAGATCCTGGTGCCCGCGCTGGCGCACCTCGCCTCGGACCGCGAGGACGGCCTCGGCGCGCACCGGATGACCGAGATGGCCGACTCGATGAAGGCGCTCGGCGTGTCCGACCAGCGCTACCTCGGCGGCGCGGGCCGCTTCCGCGACTCCGGGATGATGGGCACGCCGCAGAACGACCGGCCGGACTCCTTCTGGCAGGCCGACGTGGACGAGGCCGCGGGGCTGCTGGTGCCGGTGATCCGCGAGGTGCGTCCGCAGGTGCTGGTGACCTACGACGAGATCGGCGGCTACGGCCACCCCGACCACATCCAGGCGCACCGCGTCGCGATGCGCGCCGCCGAGCTGGCCGCCGACCCGGGGCACGGCGAGGGCGAGGCGTGGGCGATCGCGAAGGTCTACTGGAACGCGATGCCGAAGTCCGTGGTGAAGGCGAGCTTCGACCAGATGGTGGCGGACGGCAAGCAGCCGCCGTTCGACTTCAAGGACGTCGACGAGCTGCCGTTCGTGGTGGACGACTCCGTGGTGACCGCGGCCGTCGACGCGGGCGACTTCTTCGACGCGAAGGTCGCGGCGCTGCGGTCGTACCCGACGCAGGTGTCGACCGAGGACACCTTCTTCGCGCTGTCCAACAACGTCGGCCAGTCGATCATGAGCGTCGAGCACTACCGCCTGGTGCGGGGCGAGCCGGGTCCGGCCGGGGCGGACGGCCGCGAGACGGACCTGTTCGCCGGGCTGCGCGGCTGACCGGCGCCGCGGGGACCGGGCCGGCGCGGTCGGCCGACCGGGGCGTACGGGGCCGGACCCCGGCCCCGGGCGGCCCGGGTTAGAGTTTCCGGGTGCTTTCCACCGTCGGCCGGGTCGCGGCGTACATCGGACTGTTCGTGCTGGGCTGCGCGGTGGCCGCGGTCGGTGCGTTCGCGCAGGCCGCGTACCTGCCGGGCGGCCTGATCGCGGCGCTCGCCGGTGCGGGCGGCGCCTTCGTGGTCGGCGGCTACGCGATGCGGAGCAAGGGCGGTGCGCTGGCGCCCGCCGCGGGATGGCTCGTCACCGCGTTCTACATCGCCGCGAACCCGCGCCCGGAGGGCGACTGGGTGTTCACCAGCGGCGCGACCTCCTACCTCTTCCTCTTCGGCGGCTCGATCATCGGCGTGACCATCGCGATGCAGCCGTGGGGCGGCACCCCCGGATTCCTCCTCCTTTCGGGTGAACGCACGCCGCATAAGAACACCTGAGAGCCGCCACCCGGCATGCTCGTGGGCGCGGGTGCCCGGGATCGTCGTCCCGGCCGGCCGGAGCCTCGAACGTAACTTCTCAGGTCCCCTGTTCGTTGCTCACATGGAGCGGCCAAGCACCCCCGGTCCATTGGCCCCACGTGTGCCGGAGAGGCACGCGGTTCCGTCCCGGCACGGCGGCATCAAGCGATCACGAGTCGGTCGCCCCCGCGCCCGCCGTCGGACGCGACCGGCCATCGGTGGCCGCCTTCCCGGGCGGTCGAAGATCGCAACGGAGAGTTCGTTCGTCGTGAGCAACGACCACCCCACCACGCCCGGCCTGCCCGAGGACCCCGGATACGAGCCGCCCGCGGGCTCCGGGGGAGGCCGCGTCCCGGGCCCGGCGGCCGGGCCGGCGCCCGATGCGGACGGCACCGATCTGCCGCCGCGCGACCCGTCCGAGTTCGACTCGTGGTTCGCGGACGAGCCGGTGCGTCCGATGCCGTCGGTCGACGGGATTCCGCCGACGCCGCATGTGCCGTCGTACGGCACCGGGGCGTACCCGGTGGCGGACGAAGGGGCGCCGGGCGGCGCTTACCCGCCGCCCGGGGACACCCGCGCCATGCCGGCCGTGGACCCGGAGTCCGTCCCGCCGCCGACCGCCGAACCTGCCGCGGCCGCCGCCGACGTCCCTGCCGCCGCATTGCCGAAGAAGGCGGGACGCCGCAGCCTCATCGGCGCCTTCGGCAGCCCCACCCCGCTCGCCTCGCCCGGCGGCACCGACGCCTTCCGCGGCACGGCCGAGGGTGACGACGACGCGGGCGACCGCACCATGACGACCCGCGTCAGCATCAAGATCCCCGGCTCCCGGCCGATCCCGCCCGTGGTGCTGCGCGGCCAAGCCCCGCTCGCCCCGGACGGCGACCCGGGGCCGTACGGCGGCTGGGACGAGGCCGACGACCACGAGTTCGGCGCCGACGCCCCGCGGCACCAGCCCGCGCCCGCGGGCCAGAAGAAGCGGGCCGCGCCGATGTCGCCCGCACGGCGGCGCAAACGCATGCTGATCGTCGGGTCCGCGGCCGGCATCGCGCTGCTCGGCGGGATCTACGGCGGCTCGCTCGCGTACGCGGGCGGCGGGGTGCCGCGCGGCACGTCCGTGCTCGGGGTGGACATCGGCGGTCAGTCGAAGTCCGAAGCGGTCCGCACCCTGGAGAGCGTGCTGGGGGACCGCGCGACCGGCCCGTTCCCGGTGAAGATCGGCGACAAGGAGCTGATGCTCGACCCGCCGAACTCCGGTCTCATCCTGGACGCGGAGAGCACCGTGGACCGTGCCGCGCACCGCAGCCTCAATCCGCTGGAGTCCGTGCCGGCGATGTTCGGCAGCTCGCGCACGGTGAAGCCGGCCACCATCGAGGACCCCGCCAAGCTGGCCGCGGCACTTGAGCAACTCGCCGCGGACGCGGGCGAACACGCCCGCGAAGGCGGGGTGTCCTTCGACGGCGGCAAGGCCACCGCGATCGCGCCGCAGACCGTGCGGGTGCTGGACACCCCGGCGGCGGTCGAGGCGGTGCGCAGCGCCTACATGAGCGGCGGTCCGCGCGGGCCCGTGGTGCTGCCCACCAAGCAGTCGACGCCGAAGGTCAGCCAGGAGGAAGTCGACCGGGCGATGCGCGAGTTCGCCGTCCCGGCGATGTCCGGCCCGGTGACGCTGACGGCCGGCAAGGCCAGCATGAAGCTCGAACCGGCCACGCTGGCGAAGTACCTGTCGATGGTGCCGGACGCGAACGGCAAGCTGGTGCCCAAGATCGACACCGCCGGTCTGCAGGAAGCACTCGGGAACAGCTTCTCCACGGTCGGCCAGAAGCCGGTCGACGCGACGTTCAAGGTGGACAACGGCAAGGTGAGCGTCGTCCCGTCCAAGCCCGGGCAGGGCGTCTCCGGCGACACCGCGGCCCAGGCGCTGATGCCGGTGCTGACCAAGACGAGCGGGCGCACGGCGGCGGTGGCGCTGGGGCCGGTCGAACCGGCGTTCACCACGGCGAAGGCGCAGGCGCTCGGGATCACCGACGTGCTGGCGACGTACACGACGAACTACCCGTACGCGCAGTACCGGTTGACGAACATCCACCGCGCCGCCGACCTCGTCGACGGCGGTGTGGTGATGCCCGGCGACACCTGGTCGCTCAACAAGACGGTGGGGGAGCGCACCGCGGAGAACGGCTTCGCCAAGGGCACGATCATCAACAACGGCCGCTTCCAGACCGACTTCGGCGGCGGCGTCTCGCAGGTTGCCACGACGATGTTCAACGCGGTCTTCTTCGCGGGCCTGAAAGACGTGCAGCACAAGCCGCACAGCTTCTGGATCGACCGCTACCCCGCGGGCCGCGAAGCGACCGTCGCGTGGCCGTCGCTCGACCTGAAGTGGCAGAACGACTCGGGCAAGCCGGTCTACATCGACACGTCGTACACCGACAACTCGGTGACCGTGACCCTGCTGGGCACCAAGAAGTACGACCAGATCAAGTCGACCAGCTCCCCGAAGTACGACCTGGTGGAGCCGAAGGCGATCAACGACACCAGCGCCGGCTGCGTGCCGCAGGGCCCGTCGCAGGGCTTCAAGATCGACGTGACGCGCATCTTCGTGCAGGGCGGCCGGGAAGTGCGCCGCGAGCAGTTCCACACGAAGTACGACCCGGCCGACGCCATCACCTGCGGCCCGCCGGCCCCGGGCGGGGCAGCGGCTCCGCCGGGCGTCGGTTCGGGCAACAACGACTGATGAAGGCAGCCGAGTTCGCGGGCGTGCCGCGGTGACCGTCGCGACCGGACGGCGGCATGGCGGCGGCCCGGCCGGCCGCAAGCGCGCCGCGGTGGTGCGGGCGGCCCGGGAGCGCTTCCTGCGCGACGGGTTCGGCGTGACGGTCGAGGCCATCGCCGGTCACGCGCGGGTGTCCAAAGCCACGGTCTACAGCCACTTCGGCACCAAGGAAGAGCTGTTTGCCGAGGTCGTCGGCGAAGCGGTCGAGGAAGCCTGCCGCGAACCGTTCGAGACCATGCGCGAGTTCGTCCGGCGCGCCCCGGACGTGCGGGGCGCGCTCACCGCCGCGGCCCGAGCCTGGGTCGACGGCCTCGCCCGGCCGGACGTGCTGGCGCTCCGCGCGCTGGTCGCCGCGGAGAGCGCCCGCTTCCCCGAACTCGCCGGGGTCTGGCGCACGTACGGCCCGGACCGGCTCGCCGCGGCCCTCGCCGAACTGCTGCGCGGCGACCCCCGCCTGGACGTCCCCAACGTGGACGTCGCCGTGCTGCAGTTCCACGCGCTCGTCCTGTACCCGCACTTCGCGCACGGCGGCTACCCCGCGCCGCTGGACCCGGAGACGGCCGACGAGCTGATCGCCCGGGGCGTGGAGATGTTCCTGGCGTACTACGGCCGCGACGGCCGCTGACCCGTCAGTCCGACGGATAGATCTTCCCGACGTCCTGCGCCAGATCGAGGCCGAACGTGCGGTCGAGGTGCACGAGCGACTCGAACCGGGCCCCCGGAGCGACCGCCGCGTCGTGGCGCAGCGAGTCGGTCAGCGCCAGCGCCCGCGCGGTGTCGAGGTCGTCGTCCACCGCGGCGTGGATCGCGGAGATCCGGTCGAGCGGGATGGCGCCGGACGGCGCCTCGGCGAAGCGCGCCACGTCGGCCCGGAGTTCCAGCAGCCGGGTATGCGCCTCGGCGATGTCCGCGGGCCCCAGCGGAGTGCGGTCGCCGTGCCTCCGGTCCAGCAGCGCCAGGCGCACCGCGAGCGGATCCGCGTCCGGGAACGCCGGATGGTCGTGCATGGTGGCGAGGATGATCCGGTCGCCCTCGTCGTGGTCGTGCGGGCCGACGTGCACGTCGACCGCGCCGACCGTGGCGGTGGCCGACGGCGGGTGGATGTTGTAGCGGATCGGCTCGGCCACCGGAGGTTCGCCGCACGGGTGCGGCGCCAGCATCACCACCAGGTGGTGCCGTTCGGCGGCGCGGCGGACCAGGTCGGCGGTCACGGCGGCACGCAGCGAGCCGGGGCAGAACGCCACCGTCAACCGGCGGCCTCCCGCGGCCTGGACGGGCGTCTTCCGGCCGCTGCGGGCGTCGGCGAGTTGCAGCATAGGGGCACGCTACCCGCGCGGCACGGGTGTGCGGTGCCGCCGCGCGGGGCCGGAAGGGCCGCGCGGCGCGGCGCGGTGCATGATGCCGCATCGGGGGAACCCCGTGGCGCAGTGCGGCGTTCTCGTTGCGGGCGAGGGCAGAGCGAGTAGAGTCCTTGCGCCACCGACGGCGACCCGCGCGACGGACGGTTCACCCCCGCCGGGGGCTCCGGGGCCAACCCCCCGGATTTGTGCAGCACTTCGGAGGCAGGCCATGGCGCTGCGCCGCGCGAACGCGCCGCATTCGGATGCGGCCCCGGCACCGCGCGGCCGCCGGACCGGCCGGCTACGCGCGTCGCTTTCCGCCACCGCACGCGGCCGCCTCCGCTGGGGTGCCGTCGCGACCGTGCTCGCCGCCCTCCCGGCGGTCTTCGTGGTCGCGCTCGCGGAGGACGGCCCGCGCACCCGGCTCACCGCCGAATATGTGCGCACCGGAAGTTGGGCCACCGGCTTCAGCGCCCAGTACGTGGTGCGCAACAGCGGCGAGGACGCCGCGCACGGCTGGACGCTGCGTTTCCGCCTCCCGGCGGGCAGCGAGGTCGCGACGCTGTGGAACGGCCGCCTGGCGCGCGACGGCGGCAAGTACACGATCCGGGACGAGGAATGGAACCGGGTGCTGCGCCCCGGCGAGACCGCCGTCGTCGGATTCGAGGTTCGGCGGGTCGATCCGGGCGAACCGCCGACCGAACTGCCGTTGGAATGCACGATCAACGACCGGCCGTGCGGGCAGGCCGACACGGCGGCCGTGCCGTCCGCCGCGCCGTCGGCGGCCCCGCAGGCGAGCACGGTGTCGGGGCCGGGCCGGGGTGCGCCGCCGGAGCGGCCGGCCCCGACGACCGCGACCGCAACCTCGTCGGCGACCGGCTCGGTGCGGCCGGTGGTGCCGGCCGCGTCGGCGACGCCCGGGGTGTCCGGGGCCCCTGGGGGGACCGGGGCGGGGGCGACGCGGATCAGACCGTACGTCGACCTCTCCGCGCCCGGCTCGTTCGACCTGGCCGCGACGAGCCGGCTGACCGGGGTCGCGGACTGGACGCTGGCGTTCGTGGTCGACGGCGGCGACTGCCGGCCCGGGTGGGGCGGCGGGGTCCGCCTGGACGACCCGTCGGTCGTCCAGCGAGTCTCCGAACTCCGCTTGCAGGGCGGCGACGTGACCATCTCGTTCGGCGGCTCGGGCGGCAACGACCTGGCCGCCGGCTGCCGGACGCCCGAAGCGCTCGCCGACGCGTACCTGCAAGTCGTCGACATGTTCCGGGCGACCCACATCGACCTCGACGTCGAAGGCCGGTCGCTCGCCCGCCCGGACATCGTGGAACGCCGCAACCAGGCCCTCGTGCTGGTGCGCCAGCGCCTCGGCAAGGCCGGCCGCAACCTGCACCTGACCTACTCGCTGCCCGCGGGACCGGCGGGACTCGGCACGGAAGCCGTCGCCCTGCTGCGCGACGCCACCACCCGCGGCCTGAACGTCGACACGGTCAACCTGATGGCGATGGACTACGGTCCCGCCAACGCACCCAACCCGATGGGCCGCATGGCCCGCTACACCACCGACGCCGCCAACACGGCGCACGGCCAACTGCGCGGCGTGTGGCCCAACCTGACGGATGCTCAGGTCTGGCGCACGATGGGCCTGACGCCGATGATCGGCGTGGCCGACGTGCCCGGCGAGGTGTTCACGGTCGCGGACGCCCAGGAACTCGCCCGCTTCGCGGAAAGCCGGCACCTCGGCGCGCTGTCGTGGTGGTCGGCGGCCCGCGACCGCGGGTGCGGCTCGACGGTCGTGGCGCTGGGCGCGGCCGACCCGGGCTGCAGCGGCATCTCGCAGGCGCCGAACGCGTTCCTGCGCGCCTTCACCGGCACCGAATACGGCAGTTCGGCACCGACCGCACCGACCGCGCCGGCGGACGACGGCGGCGCGCCGGAGAAGCCCTAGCCGCGGCCGGGCCGACCGGACGCGCCCGGGGACGCGCCCGGGGACACGGCCTAGTTCAGCCGGGCGCGGGCCGCGCGGGCTTCCCGGCGCACCGCGTCCGCGAGTTCCCGGTCGATCGGCCCGACGAGGTCCGCGAACGCCTCCAATTCGGCGGCGCCGCCCGGGAAATCCCCGGTCTGCACGAGCAGCGCACCGCGCTCCCTGCGCAGCACCGCGGGATGCCGCGGGAGCAGCAGCGACAGCTCGACCGCCCACAGCTGCGTCCACGTGCGCTCCGGGACCGGCACCGTGACCGGCCCCCGGGCGGGAGCCATGGCCGCATGCGGTCCCTGGGCCCAGCCGCGGACGTTGTTGAGGATGCGCAGCAGGATCGCGTGCGGCGGGGCGGGCCGCAGCAGGTGCGGGTCGTCCGGCGACCCGCCCGCGGCCAGCGCGACCGCGCGGGCGTCGGTCTCGGTCATGAGCCGCCCGCCGTCGAACGGGTCGGCGAGCACGAACGCGGCGTCCGGGTCGCCGATGCCGACCACGAAGTGGCCGGGCAGGGCCACGCCGTAGACCGGCAGGCCGGCGCGGCGGCCCACCTCGGTCCAGACCGCGGACAGCAGGATCGGCAGGCCGCGCCGGCGCCGCAGCACCTGGTCGAGCAGCGACGACCGCAGGTCCCCGTAGTCGGCCTGGCCGCCCCGGAACCCGGCGCGGGCGCCGAGCACCAGCGCCAGGACCGCGGCGGCCCGGGACGGTTCCGCGTCGTGCGGCGGTTCGGCCAGCTCCGCGGCGACCGCCGCGGCGAGCCGGTCGAGCTCCGCCCGGCACGGCCCGAAGTCGAGCGACGGGTCCGCTTCGGCGCCGATCAGCAGGCACGCTTCGGCGAGGTCGACCGGTTCGCCGCGCACGACGGCGGCGAACCGCGCCCGGCGGGCGGCGGTGGGGTCGGTCACGGGCGCGTCTCCCTGCGGCGGCGTGGCGGAGCTGGGTGGTGCGGCGGAGCCGGGTGGTGCGGCCGACGGGTCCGGCGGCCGACGGGCCCGGCTAGGCCTGCGGGGGCTGCCGGTAGTGGTACCGGTGGTGATCCGCGAAGCCCAGGGCGTCGTACAGCGCGATCGCCGGGTCGTTGTCCGGTTCGACCTGGAGCCAACCGGTCGTGGCGCCCGCGTCGAGCGCCTCGGCGGTCAGCGCCTTCATGATGGCGCGCGCCAAGCCCTGCCGCCGGTGTGCGGGGTCCACCTCGACGGCCGCGAATCCGGCCAGCCGGCGGCCGGGGCCGGGCCCGGCGTCGCCGCCGACCTCGATCGCGCAGCGGCCGATCGCGACGGTCGCGCCGGTGGCGGCATCGCGTATCTGGGCGAACAGGGTGCCGGGCGGGCCCGCCAGCACGTGCCGCACCTCGGGGGAGAGGTCGTCCACCCGCCGGTACAGGCTCATCCACGCGTCGTCGAACGTGCCGGACAGCTCGACGCGGCTGTCGTCGACGGCGTCCAGCCGGTCCCGGGCCGCGGCCAAGCGCCCGGTCCGGAACAGCGCGGCGCGGACCGGTGTCCAGCCGAGCGCGGCGAGCGCGCGGTCTTCCGCATCGCCGTCGACGGTCTGGAACAGGCATGGCAGGCCGCGGTCGGCGTACCAGCGCTCGGCCTCCGCGAGTGCCGCGTCGAACGGCAGGCCGGGCTCGTCGAGCGCCAGCACCGAGTTGGCCCGGGCGGTGAATCCGCCGGCCGCCCGCAAACGCCAGCCGCCCAGCGCGGCATACTCGAAAGCAGGCCACGCCCGATCGGCTGCGGCCTGCAACAACTCCACCGGCAGAGCCGCCGGCCCTCGCGCCGGGACCGGGGGAACGACCTTCCCCGCAACCAGCGTGTGCTCGTCCACCCGGGTGATGCTGCCGTCCTTGCGGGTGATCGTGAGCACCCCCGCGGACCAGGCGTCGAGGACGCCGACCACGTCGCCGAACTGCGGCGGCGCGCCTTCCGGGCTCAGCCGGCGTCGAACCGACACCCGCCTTCCGACGTCGTGCGGTGTGATCCGGTTCACCTGCCGTACACCCCGATCTCTGCTGACCTGAGACGGTGATCTCTGCTGATATGGGCCCGCTAGGAGATAGCCCGGGACCACCGCGATACTAGTGACGGGCATCGACGTTGCCGCGCTCCCGCGCACCCGTAACGACCTGGCGGAGCCCGCCATGAGGAGGAATCCCACGTGACCTACGTCATCGCGCAGCCCTGCGTCGACGTGAAGGACAAGGCATGCATCGAGGAGTGCCCCGTCGATTGCATCTACGAGGGTGAGCGCGCCCTCTACATCCACCCGGACGAGTGCGTGGACTGCGGCGCGTGCGAGCCGGTCTGCCCGGTCGAGGCGATCTTCTACGAAGACGACGTGCCCGAGCAGTGGAAGGACTACTACAAGGCGAACGTCGAGTTCTTCGACGACCTGGGCTCCCCCGGCGGCGCCTCGAAGCTCGGTCAGATCGACAAGGACCACGCGCTGATCGCCGCGCTGCCGCCGCAGGCCGCGGAGTAGTCGTCGCTGTGACCGACACGCACAACAGCACCGCGCCGTCCGCCTCCGCCGAGGGGTGGGCGGCGCGCCGCGTCTCCGGACGGCTGCCGGAATTCCCGTGGGACCGGCTCGAACCGCTCAAGGCGAAGGCCGCCGCGCACCCGGACGGCATCGTCGACCTGTCGGTCGGCACGCCCGTCGACCCGACGCCCGCGCTGATCCGCGACGCGCTCGCCGCGGCCGCCGACTCGCCGGGCTACCCGCTGACCTACGGCACCGCCGCGGTCCGCGAATCCGCGGCCGGCTGGCTGCGCCGCCGCCTCGGCGTGGCGGCCGACCCGGCCGCGATCCTGCCGGTCATCGGCACCAAGGAACTCGTCGCGGGGCTGCCCGCGCAGCTCGGCGTCGGACCCGGCGACAAGGTGCTGCACCCGGCGCTCGCGTATCCGACGTACGACGTCGGCGCGCGGCTGGCCGGCGCCGAGCCGGTGCCGGTCGCGGACGGCGAGAAGCCGGACCCGGACGGTGTCCGGCTGGTCTGGATCAACTCGCCGGGCAACCCGCACGGCGCCGTGCGGACCGCGGACGAACTGCGCGAGATGGTCGCCTGGACGCGCTCGATCGGCGCGATCCTGGTGTCCGACGAGTGCTACATCGAACTGGGCTGGGACACCGAGCCGGTGTCGGTGCTGCACCCGGACGTGTGCGGCGGCAGCCACGACGGCCTCCTCGCGCTGCACTCCCTGTCGAAGCGCTCCAACCTGGCCGGCTACCGCGCCGGGTTCGTCACCGGCGACCCGGCGGTGGTGCGGGAGTTGCTCGCGGTGCGCAAGCACGCGGGAATGATCGTGCCGGGCCCGGTGCAGGAGGCGATGCGCGTCGCGTTCGACGACGACGCGCACGTGGCCGAGCAGAAGGCGCGGTACGGCGCCCGGCGGGCACTGCTGCGCGGCGCGCTGGAGTCGGCGGGATTCCGCATCGACCACTCCGAGGCGAGCCTGTACCTGTGGGCGACGCGCGACGAGGAGTGCTGGGACACCGTGGCGTGGCTGGCCGAACGCGGCGTCCTGGTGGCGCCCGGCGAGTTCTACGGCGCGGCGGGCACGCGGCACGTCCGGGTGGCGTTCACCGCCACCGACGAGCGCGTGGCGGCCGCGGTGGCGCGTCTCAAGGGCTGAGTTCCGAAGACCGAGCCCCGAGGGCCGGAGCCCCGGGGCCGAGTGTGCGGGGCGGTGCTCGGGGCGCCGCCCCGCACACTTTCGGGTTCCGCGGATCCCTCGGGGCGGTCCGGGGGTTCTCGGTCGGTGCAGACCGGCTGGCCCGGGACCGGCCGGGATCAGAAGAGCTGCGGAACCTCGCGCAGCGGCGTCGTCACGCCGGCCAGTGTCTCCGCCGCGTTGGTCTGGAGGTAGTGCTGGGTGCCCGTGGTGATCGCGTTGTCCGCGGACGGCATGGCGCTGTTGAGCCCCCGGTCGGCGGAGAAGCCCGCGATCGGCAGCGCGGGGCCGAGGCCCGCCTCGGCCGGGACCAGCACGGAGCCCGCGAGGCCCTCCCCGACCTGGTCGGCGATCCCCGTCGGCACCGCCAGGTCCGGCTGCGAAATGCCGGTGACGCCGTCGAGCGCCGGCACCGGCAGCTCCGCGGCGTGGGCGGCGGACGCCCCGATGATCAACGGCGCCGCGCCCGCGGCGGCCAGCAGCGCGGCCTGGACCACGCGGCGCGGGAGAGTGCTCGACATCGCGCTCCTCAAGAACTTTCGTACTTGCCGGGTCCCCGGCGTCCGGGCCGGTCGGGCACGGACGCCGGGTATATCGGCCGCGGCGCGGAAAGGTTGCGACGAAGCGGGCCATTCGCGAAACAGATCCCTCGTTCGGGTGAGGGCACCCGGGAGGCACTTGTCAGGACGGGGCGTCCGTGTAGCGGATCTGCACCTGCGTCGCGTCCGCGGGGGCGGCCTTGCCGCTGCCGGATTTGACGGTCTGCCAGCCGTCGCCGCCGTCCTCGCGCGTCCACACCTTGCCACCGTAGGAGACCTCGCGGATGCCCAGCTGCTGGGCGTGCGCGACGGCCCACGACGCGATCGCCCAGCCGCGGCCGTCGGTCTTGCCGGGCTGCACGGCCAGCGTGCCGGTGGCGTCGGCGACCGCGGAGTCCGCGACGGCCGGCTTGAAGTCCTTGGTGAGCGCGGTACGCAGCGGTGCCGCGGTCACCACGCCGGGCTTGGCGGCGAGGCGGCAGCTCAGCGTGGCCGGGGCACGGCCGGTGAGCGCGGCGGTCAGCGACACGGCCTTGTTCTCGTGCCGGGCGTAGGCGTCCGGGTAGGCGCTGCGCTGCACCTTCTGGGCGGCCTGGGTGAGCGGCAGGTCGGTGTAGTTCGGCACCTTGACCAGTGCGTCGTAGAACTTGCCGGACGCGTAGACGGGGTCCTGGAGCTGCGCCTGGGTGCCCCAGCCCATCGACGGGCGTTGCTGGAAGAGGCCCAGCGAATCGGCGTCGCCGTAGCTGATGTTGAACAGCTTGGACTCCTGCATCGACGTCGCCAGCGCGATCTCGATGGCGCGGTCGGGCAGCCCGCGGGCCTGGCCGACGGCGGCGATCGTGGCGGCGTTCGCGGCCTGCTCGGGGTCGAACGACAGCGTGTCCGACGCCCCTGAGGCATCCGGCACGGTGCACTCGTCGGAAGGGGTGCCGCCTCCGGGCAGCATCTTGACGACGACGACCGCCACGGCGGCGAACAGCCCGAGCACGACCAGCAGGGCGATCACCCAGCCGACTATGCCCGACCGCTCGTTCCGCTCTTCCGCACGCTTTCTCTGGCCCACACACCGAAGACTATGGTGGCGGGCATGCCTGCTGCTTTGGACTTGGCCCGCGACGCGGCCGACGTGACCGCGCAACTCGTCGACATTCCCTCGGTCAGCGGTGCGGAGAAAGCCCTCGCGGACGTGGTCGAGGAGGTGCTGCGGGCGCTGCCGCACCTGACCGTGCACCGGGACGGCGACGCGGTGGTCGCGCGGACCGACCTGGGCCGCGCGGAGCGCGTGGTCCTGGCCGGGCACCTGGACACCGTGCCGATCGCCGACAACGTGCCGTCGCGCCTGGACGGGCCGCGGCTGTACGGGTGCGGCACCTCGGACATGAAGGCGGGCTGCGCGGTCCAGCTGCGGCTCGCGGCGCATCTGACGGCGCCGAACCGGGACATCACGTACGTCTTCTACGACAACGAGGAAGTCGAGGCGTCCCGCAACGGCCTCGGCCGCCTGGCCCGCACCCGCCCCGAGTGGCTGGCCGGCGACTTCGCGGTGCTGATGGAGCCCACCGGCGGGGTCGTCGAGGGCGGCTGCCAGGGCACGCTGCGGGTGCGGATCACCACCGACGGGGTGCGCGCGCACTCGGCGCGTTCGTGGCTCGGCGACAACGCGATCCACAAGGCCGCGCCGATCCTGGCAGCCCTGGACGCGTACGAGCCGCGGGTGGCGCTCATCGACGGCCTCGAATACCGCGAGGGCCTCAACGCGGTCGGCATCGAGGGCGGCGTGGCCGGCAACGTCATTCCGGACGCCTGCGCGGTCACCGTGAACTTCCGCTTCGCCCCGGACCGTTCCGAGGCGGACGCGTTCGCGCATGTGCAGGAGGTCTTCGCGGCCGCGGCGGCCCGCGGCGCGACGATCGAGCTGACCGACACCGCCCCGGGCGCGCTGCCCGGGCTGGACCGGCAGTCCGCGGCGGAGTTCGTGGCCGCGGTCGGCGGGACCCCGCGCGCCAAGGTCGCGTGGACGGACGTGGCGCGCTTCTCGGCGCTCGGCGTCCCGGCGGTCAACTACGGCCCCGGCGACCCGGCGCTCGCGCACACCCGCGGCGAGTACGTGGAGGTCGCCGCCGTGCTGGAGGCGGAGGCCCGGATGCGGGCCTGGCTGGCCTGAGAACCGCGGGCCCGGCCGGTCCGAGCTGTCCGGGCCCGGCGGTCGGCGAACGGAAATCCCCACGTCGGGGGGCCGTCGGTGGCAGTGTGGTGCGCATGGACACGCGCTTCACCCCCACCGAGCCCCCCGAGTTCGCCACGCCCGCGGAATTGGCCGCGGTACATCCGAGAGTCCGGCATCTCGGCACCGAGGCATGGCGCGTGCTGCGCATCCAGTCGGAGTTCGTGGAAGGGTTCGGCGCGCTCGCCGAGCTGGACCGGGCGGTCGCCGTGTTCGGCTCGGCCCGCACCCCGGCCGCGTCGCCCGAGTACGTGCTGGGCGAGCGGGTCGGCAAGGCCCTCGTCGAGGCCGGCTACGCGGTGATCACCGGCGGCGGCCCCGGCGCGATGGAGGCGGCCAACAAGGGCGCCCAGGAGGCCGGCGGCACGTCGGTCGGCCTCGGCATCGAGCTGCCGTTCGAGCAGGGGCTCAACCCCTACTGCGACATCGAGCTGAACTTCCGGTACTTCTTCGTCCGCAAGACGATGTTCGTGAAGTACTCGCAGGGTTTCATCGTGCTGCCCGGCGGCATCGGCACGCTGGACGAGCTGTTCGAGGCGCTCACCCTCATCCAGACCCGCAAGGTCGTGCACTTCCCGCTGGTCCTCATCGGCGTCGACTACTGGACCGGCCTGATCGACTGGCTGCGCGAGCGCGTGGTGGCGAGCGGCAAGGCGTCGCCGACCGACCTCGAGCTGATCCACATCACCGACGACATCGAGGAAGCGGTCCGTGTCATCGTCGACGCGGACAAGCTCCTCGACCAGACCGAGGTCGCCGCCCAGCGCGCCAAGGCCGCCGCGGAGCGCCGCGCGGGCAGCTGACCCCCGCCGGGCTCGCCGGATCCCGCCGGATCCGGGGCATCCGCCGGATTCCTCTGCTCGGCACCCGTCCGCCCGGCCGCGTTCACCGGGCGGACATCACCGCGCGGGAACGTGTGAGCGCCCCGGCGCATCGGACACGCCGGAGCCGAGGACGCGCACGACCCATCAGTGCGCATCCGTTCCCGCCGAGCAGGTCCGAGCAGGAGAAACGATGCCCCAGTCCAGTGGCGTGTCCCGCCGCGGCTTCCTCGGCCGCTCCGCGGTCGTCGGCGCCGGTATCGCCTTCGTCGGCAGCACCGAGATGCTGCTGGCCCCCGGCGCGTCCGCCGCGCAGGGCGGCAACGACCAGGGCGAGGACCGCAACGGAAACGGCCGCGGCCCGCGCCCCGAGTTCGGCTACGGGCCGCTGGTCGCCGACCCGGCCGGGCGCCTCGCGCTGCCCGCCGGCTTCTCGTACCAGATCGTCACCCAGGCCGGGGTCACCAAGCTGGAGTCGGGCCACCCGACGCCGAGCAACCACGACGGCACCGGCGCGTTCAACCGGCACGGCGGGGGGACCGTGCTGGTGAACAACCACGAGCTCGGCGGTCTGGTCGACAAGACGCCGCTGCCGGTCCCGCACATCGACGGCTACGTGTACGACCCGGCCATCGCGGGCGGCTGCACCGTCGTCGAGGCCGACAAGCACGGCCGCCGCATCCGCGAGTACGTCGGCGTGGCCGGCACCTCGACGAACTGCGCCGGCGGCAAGACCCCGTGGGACACCTGGCTGACCTGCGAGGAGACCGAGACGCTCGCGGGCCAGAACGGCGCCACCAAGGACCACGGGTACGTCTTCGAGGTCGACCCGTACGACACCCGCGCGAACCGCGACCCCAAGCCGGTCAAGGCGCTCGGCCGCTTCGCCCACGAAGCCGCCGCGGTCGACCCGTGGCGCGGCCACATCTACCTCACCGAGGACGCGGGCAACCCGAACGGCCTGCTCTACCGCTGGGAGCCGCCGCGCGGCTTCCGCGGCGGCCGCGGCCGGCTCAAGGGCCTCGCGGACACCGCGGGCACGCTCGCCGCGATGAAGGCCGTGGACGCGTCGGGCAAGCACGTCGACGACCTGTCGCGCGCCACCGAGATCGGCACCACCTACGCGGTGTCCTGGATCCCGGTGCCGGACCGCGACGCGCGCACGGTGTCGGTCCGCAAGCAGTTCGCCGACACCGACATCACCCGCGGCCGCAAGATCGAGGGCACGTGGTGGGGCGACGGCGGCGCGTACGTCGTCACGAGCTTCGCCCGCGCCGAGAGCCCGGTGCAGCACGACGGCCAGGTCTGGTTCTACGACCCGGCCCGCCGCACGCTCGCCCTCAAGCTCCGCTTCGGCGTCAACCCGAACCCGGCCGTGGACGGCGCGTTCGACGGCCCGGACAACATCACCGTGTCGCCGCACGGCGGCGTGGTCCTCGCCGAGGACGGCGACGGCATCCAGCACCTGGTCGGCGCGACCAGCAAGAACCGCGCATACCCGCTCGCCCGCAACGACGTGAACGAGGGCACCGCGGACAAGCCGGAGTACAGCGAGTTCACCGGCCCGACCTTCTCCCAGGACGGCCGCATCCTGTTCGCCAACGTGCAGACGCCGGGCACCATGTTCGCGATCACCGGCCCGTGGCGGCACCACGCCGATCTCTGATCCGAACCGGGGACCGGAACGCGGCCGGAAGGGGCCGCGGCACGGCGTGAACGCTTCGAGGCGGAGGAGTTCACGCGACGGGGGAAGACCGGAGGGGCTTCGCGCGGGGGCGCGGAGCCCCTCCGGCACGCCATGCTTCCGGCACGTCCCGCGGGGCCGCTAGGCCAACGCGCGCCGGGCGACCGCCGGTTCGCGCGTGCCTTGGATGGTGGCCACCATGTCGAGCACCTGCCGCGTCTCGCGCACCTGGTGCACGCGGTACAGCCGGGCGCCGAGCCACGCGGACACCGCGGTCGTGGCCAGCGTGCCCAGCAGCCGCTCGTTCACCGGCGCGTCGAGCGTCTCGCCGACGAAGTCCTTGTTGGACAGCGACACCAGCACCGGCCAGCCGGTCGCGGCCATCTCGCCGAGCCGCCGGGTGGCCTCCAGCGAGTGCCGGGAGTTCTTCCCGAAGTCGTGCCCCGGGTCGATGACGATCGCGTCCCGGCGCACGCCGAGTGCGAGCGCGCGTTCGGCGAGGCCGACCGTGACGTCCAGGATGTCGGCCATGACGTCGTCGTAGCCGATCCGGTGCGGGCGGGTGCGCGGCTGGGCCCGGCCCGCGTGCGTGCACACGATGCCGACGCCGTAGCGGGCGGCGACCTCGGCGAGCTTGGGGTCGACCCCGCCCCACGCGTCGTTGAGCAGGTCCGCGCCCGCCTCGCAGACCGCCTCGCCGACCTCGTGGCGCCAGGTGTCGACGCTGATGACGACGTCCGGGTGGCGGCGGCGCACCTCGGCGACGAAGGACACGGTGCGGCGCATCTCCTCGGCGGCGTCCACCTCGGCGCCCGGGCCGGCCTTCACGCCGCCGATGTCGACGATGCCCGCGCCCTCCGCGACCGCGCGGTCCACGGCTTCCAACGCGGGGCGGTCGTCGAACGTCGCGCCCTTGTCGAAGAAGGAGTCGGGCGTGCGGTTCACGATCGCCATGATCACGTGCTCGTCGTCGCCGAATTCGCGTCGTCCCAGCCGCAGCGTCGCCACCGGCATCCTCCAGGTCGTGGTTTCCGGGCAGCCCGTGGTTTCGAGCGGTTCGTACGCCGCCGGGCGGACATCCCCACCCCAGATCGTGGCACGATCGTCCCGGGTACGGCCGACAGGGGGCTCGTACACGCGGTGCCGACAAGGGGAGTGTCCGTGTTCTGGATCCAGCTGGTCGTGGTGACCGCGGTGGTCTTCGTGGTCGCCGCCGTCGTGCTCGGCGCGGGCGGCTCGCTGCCCGACGCCTACCAGGACCGCCCGGACCTGTCGTGGACCCCGGACAAGCCGCTGACCGTCGAGGACGTCGACCGGGTGCGGTTCCCCGTCGTGCTGCGCGGCTACCGGATGAGCGAGGTGGACTACACCCTCGACCGGCTGAGCGCGGAACTCTCCGCCCGGGACGCCCGGATCATGGACCTGGAGTACCGGCTGGCCGGGGTGGTGCCGGCGGGGGTGGCCGGGGCCGCGGTGGCGGTCGGCGCGGCCGTGGGCGCGGCCGGGTACGCCGGCGCGGCCCCGGTGGGGCTGGAGAAGCAGGCACCGGAGGCGGCCGGACGGCCCGAGGCGGCCGACGAGGTCGGTGTGGACGCTGCGGAGACCGTGGGGGCCATGGGGGCCGTGGAGGCGTCGGAGGGCGCCGGGGCGCCGGGCGGTGCGGCCGAGCCGCAGGCCGCCCCCGAGGACGCGTCCGCCGCGGCGCAGGACGCCGCACCGCAGGACGCCGCGGCGCCCAAGGACGAGGAGCAGGCGTGACGGTTCCGGGCGGGGTGGTGGTCGGCGAGGACGGGCTCGCGCGCTGTCCGTGGGGGCTGAGCACCGAGGACTACGTCGCGTACCACGACGAGGAATGGGGCGTGCCCGTCCACGGCGACGACGCGCTGTTCGAGCGCCTGTGCCTGGAGGCGTTCCAGTCCGGGCTGTCGTGGATCACGATCCTGCGGCGCCGGGAGGGCTTCCGGACGGCCTTTGCCGGATTCCGGATCGACAAGGTCGCCGCGTTCGACGAGACGGACGTGGCGCGGCTGCTGGCCGACCCGGGGATCATCCGCAACCGGGCCAAGATCGAGGCGTGCATCGCCAACGCCAAGGTCGCGCAGGGCCTCGCCAACGGCGGCCTCGACACGCTCATCTGGTCCCACGCGCCCAAGCGCCGCGGCAAGGCGCCGCGGACCGTCGCCGACGTGCCCGCGGTCACCGACGAGTCGACGGCGCTCGCGAAGGACCTGCGCAAGCGCGGGTTCACGTTCGTGGGGCCGACGACGGCGTACGCGATGATGCAGGCCTGCGGGCTGGTGGACGACCACCTCAAGGCGTGCCACGCGCGGCGGATCTGACCGTCCGCCGCTTCCGGCTTCGCGGCCGGCCCGGGCGGAGGTCCCGGACCGGCCCGCGGCTCACTTGCCGGTGAACTCCGGCTTGCCCTTCGCGAGGAAGGCGTCGACCGCGATCCGGTGGTCGGCGGAGCGGCCGGCCTTCAGCTGGAGTTCGTCCTCCTTGGCGAGGGTCTCCACGATCGAGTGGTCGGCGCCGTAGGCCAGGGCTTCCTTGATCGCGCCGTACGCGACCGTCGGACCCGCGGCCAGCTTGGCGGCCAGCGCACCCGCCTCGGCGGCCACGTCGGCGGCCGGGACGACCCGGGTGGCCAGGCCCAGCTCCAGCGCCCGCGCCGCCGGGATGGTCTCCGGCAGCATCAGCAGCTCGGTCGCGCGGGCGTGGCCCACCAGGCGCGGCAGCGTCCAGGACGCGCCCGAGTCGGCGGTCAGCGCGACGCCCGCGAAGGCCAGGTTGAAGCCCGCGGTGTCGGCGACGACGCGGAAGTCGCACGCGAACGCGATGGCCGCGCCGGCGCCCGCCGCGACCCCGTTGACCGCCGCGACGACCGGCTTCTGCATCGTGGCCAGCGCGGTGACCAGCGGGTTGTAGTGCTCCTTGACGGTCGCGAAGGTGACCTCGGGGCTGACGTCCAGCAGCTCGATGTGCTGCTTGAGGTCCTGGCCGACGCAGAACGCCCGGCCGGTGCCGGTGAGCACGACCGCGCGCACGTCCGGGTCGTCCGCGGCGCGCAGCACGGCGTCGCGCAGCGCCACCTTCGTGTCGGTGTCGAGGGCGTTCATCGCGCCGGCCCGGTTGATCGTGATCGTCGCGACACCGTCGGCGGCGGCGTAGAGGACGTTGTCGGCGGTCTCGGGGGTCTCGGTCGCGGAGGACTTCTCGGCCACGCAAATCTCCTGGTACGTGAGGGCGGCAGGGCGGGTGCGCGGGCGCATCCGGTGGGTTCAGCATGCCGGACGGCCTCCGCCGCGCCGTCGCGGCCCCCGGGCCTCGGCGGGTGCCGCACAGGTCGGAACACCCGGTGCGGGGACGGCGGATGGACCGCTCGAACCGGCCTGCGAGAGGCGCGCGGGAGGCCGTCCCTGACCGATGTTGCTCATGCCGCCGCCGAATGCGGGATAATGGCTCCTGATCAATGCGCTCGAAGACCGGTTGCCGGTTGTGCAGCCGGTGTGTCGATATGTGCGGGAAGGGGAACGAGCATGGCGGCCATGAAGCCGCGGACGGGCGACGGCCCGCTCGAGGTGACCAAGGAAGGGCGGGGCATCGTCATGCGCGTTCCGCTTGAGGGCGGAGGGCGGCTCGTGGTCGAGCTGACCCCCGACGAGGCGGGTGCGCTCAGCGAGGCGCTGGCGAACGCCACGGGCGCGAAGGCCTGACCTCGGATCGAGCCGCTGCGGCGGCTCGGCCCGTGCCGCCCTCGGCGGCGTCACGATGAGCAGCGGCCCCGGCCGGTATGTGTTCAGGGAGTTTTCCCGCGATCGGAAGATCCGGGACGCATCCGTGAGAACGTACCGCCCGGGGCCGTCGCATGCCCGAAAACGGCTGCCCGGGCGGCCGCGGAGTTGCCGATACCGCTCCGGTTCGGATCAGGAGCGGGTCGGGAGCGGGTTCGTCGGCGGGTCGGGATGCGGGTCAGGTGCGCTTGACCGCGCAGAGCAGGCCGTCGCCGACCGGGAGCAGCGTCGGGACGAACGCGTCGTTCTCGCGGACGCTGCGCAGCACGTCGCGGACCGCGGTGGTCTCCGGGTCGCGGTGCGCGGGGTCGGCGACCCGGTCGTGCCACAGCGCGTTGTCGAAGCAGACGACGCCGCCGGGACGCAGCAGGCGGATGGCTTCCGCGAGGTAGTCGCCGTACTCGGCCTTGGACCCGTCGGCGAAGACGAGGTCGTAGCCGCCGTCGGCGAGCCGCGGCAGCACGTCGAGGGCGCGGCCCGGGATGAAGCGGGCGCGGCCGCCGGAGAATCCGGCTTCGGCGTAGGTCTCCTTGGCGATGCGCTGGTGGTCCGGCTCCAGGTCGACCGTGGTGAGGACGCCGTCCGGGCGCATGCCGCGGAGCAGGTAGACGCCGGACACGCCGGTCCCGGTGCCGATCTCCGCGACCGCGCGGGCGTCGGTCGCGGCGGCGAGGAACGACAGCGCGGCGCCGCCGCCGGGGCTGATCGGCGTCACGCCCACCTCGCGGGCGCGGTGGCGGGCTTGCACGAGGATCGCGTCCTCGCCGCCGTACGCCTCCGCGAAGTCCCAGCTCGCCTGGCGGTTGCTGGAGATGGCTCCTCCTCACGTCGGGACGCCGATGGGCCGCTACTGATCGTCAGCAATCGTCAGTAATCGTCGGGAATCCTCGGAACCGGACCGTCGCGGGACGGGACGACCGGATGCGGCAAGAGTAGTAGAGCCCGGCGCACGCCACCGTGGCGAGCCACACCCCCACCCGCATCCCCGCCGGCCCCGGGGGTCACACCCGGCGGGGGGCGGGGCGCCCCGCGGGCGGCCGAGGGGGCCGGGAACCTCGGGGCGGGGTGGGTCGTTGGTCCTTGTGGAACAGGCAAATACGCAGGTTCGCATGGGAGAAGGAGCGCCGGGCGCACTTATCCGGGCTTAACAGGCAGGTTGTCTATGGTGGTTGCGCTACTCGAAAGAGGAGGTGTGGCAATGGACGGCAGTCGCGAGGATCAGACCGTTTCTCGCGCCGCTGCGCCGATGCCGAATCCCGTGGCCGACGCCGCAAACGCAATCACCGAACGCCCGACCGCCCCCGCACCCGCCGCCACCGCGGCAGGCACGGGGGATTTCGCGCAGCCAGGCACCGAGAAGGGCACGATCGCCCGCCCCGGTGCGGATGCGTGGACACCGCCGTCGTGGGAGGACATCGTCCGCACCCACTCGGCGCGCGTCTACCGCCTCGCCTACCGCCTGAGCGGGAACCCGCACGACGCGGACGACATCACGCAAGAGGTGTTCGTCCGGGTCTTCCGTTCGCTGTCGAGCTACACGCCCGGCACGTTCGAGGGTTGGCTGCACCGGATCACCACGAACCTGTTCCTCGACATGGTGCGCCGTCGTCAGCGCATACGGTTCGAAGGCTTCGCCGAGGACGCCGCCGAGCGGATCCCCGGGCGCGAGTCCTCGCCCGCCCAGCTGTACGACGACACGCACTTCGACGCGGACATCCAGCAGGCGCTCGACGCGCTCGCCCCGGAGTTCCGTGCCGCGGTCGTCTTGTGCGACATCGAGGGCCTGTCGTACGAGGAGATCGCCACCACGCTCGGTGTGAAACTCGGGACCGTCCGTAGCCGCATCCATCGCGGCAGGTCCCAGCTCCGGGCGGCGCTGCGGCACCGTGCCCCCCGGACTTCCGCGGACCGCGAGGAGACCCCGGGGTGGGCATCGGTGCAGAGATGAGGGCACCGTGAACGTTGGTTCGCACGCCGGGGTGGCGTGTCCGGCCGAGGCTGGAGGCGCAGAACGGTGAACCACCCCGAGGACAAGCTCGCGGCATACGTCGACGGCGAGCTTGGACACGAGGCCAGGGAGAAGGTGCTGGCCCACTTGGCGCAGTGCGCCGAGTGCCGCGCCGAGGCCGAGGAGCAGCGGCGCGTCAAAGCGCTGCTCGCGACCAGTGCCCGCCCGGAGCCCTCCGGCGACCTGATGGCCCGTTTGCTCGCGCTGGGTGCCGGCGATGCCGCCGGCGGCCCGGGTGGCGGGGGAGAAGAGGCCGCCCCTCCTCGCGTCGCGGGGGCCGTCCCGCCCCCTTCGCAGTTCCAGAACCGGGCCCCGGGTTTCGCACGGCCGCGCGGCGGGAGTTCGGGCCCGCGCGCCGGACGGCCGACGACGGCGCCGAGACGCGTCAGGCCCCCGGTCAGCAAGCGGCGGCTCACGTTCGCCGCGGCAGGGGCGTTCTCGATGATGGCGATGGCGCTGGGCAGTGCGGTGATCCCGGGTAGCCCCGGCAGCGGCTCGTCCGGCCGCCCGGCGGGGCCGGTGGTCGAACGCAACCTCGTCGAGCAGGCCGCCACGGTGGCGGGGCTGCCGAGCCCGGGCGGCAGGCCGGACGCGTTCCCGGCCACGTCGGCCGCCCCGGTGGGCCGCACGCTGGCGATGGCGTCGGCGACGGAGTCGGAGCACGCGCGGCACTGACCCGCGCTCCGATAACGAGTAGCACCAAGCGGAGAAGACGAAGCGGGTACCGGCCGGGCCGGTGCCCGCGACTGACGTGTGCGGACGTATGCGGCGCGGGTCCCGGTGGGCGCGTCCGGTCTCCGGGGCGCGTCGGCCTGCGCGGCGGGGCATCTCCGCGCGTGCGGGCTGTCGGGCTCCCGCGCGTCATCCGACCGGACGTGTCCGGCTGCGGCATTCGGCCGACGCGTTCGGTCGCCCTTGGCCGGCTGCTCGGTTGTGGCCGCGGGCTGCGGAATTCCGGGCGGGGAGCGGGCGCGGGGCCGTACCGTGCGGCTTCGGCGAATTCCGGTGGTGCGGATCGCCTGCGGTGCGGCTGGGGCAATCCACGGAACATCGCCGCTTCGCGCGACGACCCCGTTCTGCGTATTGCCCGCGGGCCGGGGACACTTGTGCTCGGTGTGTGGCGTGGTGGACGGGGCCGGCGCGGTCGGCCCGGCCGGCTGGTCCGAGGCGGGTGCGTCCTCGGCGGTGACGGAAGGCGCAGGATGAGCGACGAGGTCGGCGGCACGGCGGGCGGTCCCGAGGGCCGCGGCGAGGACGCGCCGGACGGTGCGTGGGGCTTTCCGCACCCGGCCGGGCAGCCGACGGTGCCGCCGAACGCCGGGCCGCCGTACGCGCAGCCGGGCCCGCCGCCCCCGCCGGTGAATCCGGCGAACCCGGCCGGCGCGGCGCCGCCGCCGTACGGCCACCACCCCTACGGCCACACGATGTACGGCGCCCCCGCGACCGTCGCCGAGCCCCCGCGCGCACCCTTCCGGCTGACCTGGCGGATCGCCGCCGGCCTCGGCCTCGTCGCGCTGGCCGCCGGGGCCGCGGGCGGCGGTCTGGGCGCGTGGTTGGCGGACCGCGACGAGCGGTCCGTGACGCTGCACCAGCCCGCCGCGTCGGGTCCGCCGCGGGCGCGCGACTCGGTGGCCGGGCTGGCCGCGGGCACGCTCCCGGGCGTCGTCTACATCCACGCGTCGAAGGGCGGCAAGCAGGCCACCGGCACCGGCTTCGTGCTGGACAAGGGCGGCGACATCCTCACGAACAACCACGTGGTGGCGGACGCGGCCGACGGCGGCACGATCCGCGTGGTGTTCAACGGCGGCGAGCAGGTCGAGGCGAAGGTCGTCGGCCGGGACACCGGGTACGACCTCGCGGTGATCCGGGTGACGGGCGTGCAGGGCCTCGCACCGCTGCCGCTGGGCAACTCGGACACCGCCCAGGTGGGCGACCCGGTGATCGCGATCGGCGCGCCGTACAACCTCGAAGGCACCGTCACGTCGGGGATCATCAGCGCGAAGGACCGGGCGGTGAGCGCGGGGGGTTCGGGGGACGACGTCTCGTACATCAGCGCGTTGCAGACCGATGCGCCGATCAACCCGGGCAACTCCGGCGGACCGCTGATCGACGCGTCGGGCCGGGTGATCGGGGTGAACTCGGCGATCCGGTCGGCGGACAGCGCGGACCCGTTCGGCGGCGAGTCGGGTGCGGGCAGCATCGGCCTGGCGTTCGCGATCCCGATCAACCAGGCGAAGCGGGTCGCGCAGCAGCTGATCGACAACGGCAAGGCCGTGCACCCGGTGATGGGGGTGTCGCTGGACACCGGCTACGACGGTCCGGGCGCGCGGGTCGTCGACAAGTCCTCGAAGGGCGCCCCGGTGCGCGCGGGCGGGCCCGCGGACAAGGCGGGCATCAAGCCCGGCGACGTGGTGATCGCGATCGACGGGAAGAAGGTCGCCGGCGCCGAGGAGCTGATCGTCGCGGTGCGCACCAAGGCGCCGGGCGACACGGTGACGCTGACCGTGCAGCGGGAGGGCAAGGAACTGCAGCTGCCGGTGAAGCTGGAGGGCGAGGACGGCAGCTGAGCCGCCGGAGCGCCGCGGGGCCGCCCTCGGCCCCGCGGCATGACCGGGGGATGACGTCGGCATGACAGCGGGGTCACATCTTCGGGTAAATCGGGCATTTCGGTCGACCTTTGGGTGGTTTGATCGAGGGGGACGGTGCCGGTCGCCGGGATCGGCAGTTACTGTGGTTGGGGTCCGGTCGGCCGACCGGGGGCCCTTGCCGCGCAGCGTGGAGTCCAGGTGTTCGACGTCGGTCCATTGGAGATGGTCGCGCTCGTCGTGCTGGCGGTCGTCATTTTCGGCCCGGACAAGCTGCCGAAGATGGTGGCCGAGGCGGCCCGGACGATCCGCAAGTTCCGCGAGTTCTCCACCAGCGCACGCGAGGACCTGCAGAAGGAACTGGGTCCGGAGTTCCAGAACATCAAGTTCGAGGACCTCAACCCGAAGACCTTCGTGCGCAAGAACCTGATGGGCGACGACGACGCGTTCGGCCTGAAGGAACTCGGCCAGATGGGCACCGACCTGTCGAAGGACCTGCGGTTCGACCCCAACACCGACGTCGGCACGGGCACCGCGGCGAAGCCCAGCGCCATCTCGATGGAGAAGAACACCGCGCGGGTCCAGCCGGGCGAGCGCCCGCCGTTCGACCTTGACGCCACCTGAGCCACGGCCCCGTATCCGGCCCCTGGGCGGGCCGCATCGGCCACCTGGGCAACGGACCCACCGGTATTCCCCCGATAATGCGCATGCGACCCGCCCGAACGGCGGGTCGTACGCGATTGCCGCGCCTGCACGGGGGCTGAGGCCGTACCGTGCCAGAGCGGGACCTGTGCCGAGTGTCACCTGCGGCGGTGGGTCCCCAGCGGCCACGGCGCTCCATGGAGATGGCAGGTATGGACACGCAAGGCATGGACACGATGAGCCACGCGGGGGTCGACGGCGTGGCGGCGCAGAACCCGACCGGCGGCGGAGGTGCCGCGATCGCGGCACCGGCGGCGGGTGCGTCCGCCGCGGACGACGCGGACGCGGAGCGCGGGCCGTCGCTGCTGGAGCAGTACCTCACCGCGGACTTCCCCTGGTACGGCCTCGACGCCGGCTGGGACGGCAGACGCTGGCTCGCCTCGGTGTGCGCGGGGCGCGAGGGCCTGGAGTACGGCACCCTCGGGCACGGCGACGCGCCGAGCCGCCGCCCCGGCGTCCCGACGCCGCGCAGGTTCGTGTCGGTGGTCACCGTGCCGCAGCGCGACCGGCGTCCGAGCGGCGACGGCGCGGGCATGCTCGAGGCCACGTCGATGGCGAGCGCGGCCTCGGTCGCGGGCGTCGCGCTGCTGGGCGACAGCTGGCCGTGGGACCTGGACCGCGAACTGCGCCAGGAGTGGATGGACCAGCAGACCCACCTGGCGTGGGAACTCGCCGACAACCTCGAGGGCGACGGCTGGACCGGGCTCGCCATCCCGGTCAACGGCGTCCCGAACCGGTTCCGCTACCGCGAGTCGGAGTACGGCTGGGTGCTGGCCGGGCAGGCGGCCGGGGTGTACCTCGGGCTGTACGGGCGCGGCGTGAGCGCGTACGGGCTCGGGCTGGCGCTGCTGCCGGAACTGAAGGCGTACGAGGGCTGAGACGGCCGGGTGCGGCCGCTTCGGCCGCTTCGGCCCGGAGGGCTCCCGCGCCGAACACCGGCGGCGTCGGCGTGCGGCCACCGGCGACGGCGGCGAGGCGGCATCATGGTCGGGTGACTTGGCTGCCGCCGGAGGAATACGTCCGCACCCTGCCGAACGCCACGATGTACGGCGCGCTGTACTTCACCGACGAGGACGGAAACCCCTTGGGGCTGCAGTCCGTTCGCTCGGCGGAGGCGTGGCAGCTGCCGGGCGGGAACGTCGAGCACGAGGACGCGTCGCCGTTCGTGACGGCGGTCCGGGAGTGCCGCGAGGAGACCGGCATCGTCTTCACGGGTGAACCGGCGCTCCTGCTCACCCACTTCCGCGCCGCCGACGCGGCGTGGCCGTGCGACAAGGTGGGGTTCGTCTTCGACGGCGGCATCCTGACCCCGGAGGCCCTCGACGGCATCGTCCTGGATCCCTCCGAACACGACACCTGGCGGGTGGCGACCCTGGCGGAGTGGGAGGCGATGGCCGGCGTGCGTGTCTTCCGCCGGATTCGGGCCCTCGCGGAGGCCCGGAGCCGGGGCGCGGCGGGGTTCGTGCTGGAGCCGCGCGGCTGACGCTGCCGCGCTCACCCCAGGTAGGGCGTTCCGGAACCGGCCGCGTAGTGGTCGATGCGCAGCCGTTGCGTCGGATGCATCGGCAACGCGTCGAGCTGCGCCGCGTCGACGAACGCGACGTCCGTCGACTCGTCCGACACCGCGAGCCGCCCGCCCACGGCGCGCGCCGTGAAGCACACCGCGAACTGCTGCCGCACCTCCCCGTCGGCATACGCGATCACGTGCTTCGGGTCGCTGAAGATCCCCACCAGCCCGGTGACTTCGACGTCGAGTCCGGTCTCCTCCCGCACTTCCCGCACCGCGCACCCGACCAGCGACTCCCCCAGCTCCATGCCCCCGCCCGGCAGCACCCAGTTCCCGGAGTCCCCCCGCCGGACGAGCAGCACCCGTCCGGCATCGTCGGCGACCACCGCGGAGGCGGCCACGACAAGGGAATTGGGCGGGGGAGCGGCGGGATCGTCGTAGTAGTCGATGCGCGGCATACGGCCACGGTACGTACGTGGCCCGGAAACGGAACCGCGCGCCGCGGTGGTCCGCGGCGCGCAGCTCGTGGGGTCTTGTCCTCGGCCCCGTGGAGGCTGGGTCAGAACTTGCGCCGCGGGGTCAGCCCCAGCTGCATGCCGGAGAGGCCGCGCTGGCGGTTGCCGAGCTTCGTGGCGATCGCGTTGAGGGCGGCGGCGGCGGGGGAGTCCGGGGCGTCCAGGACGACCGGGGTGCCGGTGTCGCCGCCTTCGCGGAGGCGGGTGTCGATGGGGATCTGGCCGAGCAGCGGAACCTTGGTGCCGGTGGCCTGGGACAGGCCGTCCGCCACGCGCTGTCCGCCGCCGCTGCCGAAGACGTCGAGGATGTGGTCGTCGCAGTGCGGGCACGGCAGCCCGGACATGTTCTCGATGACGCCCGCGACGGTCTGGCGGGTCTCCACGGCGATCGTGCCCGCGCGTTCGGCGACCTCGGCGGCGGCCTGCTGCGGGGTGGTGACCACGAGGATCTCGGCGTTCGGGACCAGCTGGGCGACCGAGATGGCGATGTCGCCGGTGCCCGGCGGCAGGTCCATGAGCAGGACGTCGAGGTCGCCCCAGAACACGTCCGCCAGGAACTGCTGGAGCGCCCGGTGCAGCATCGGCCCGCGCCACACCACCGGGGTGTTGCCCGGGGTGAACATGCCGATCGAGATGACCTTCACGCCCTGTGCGGCGGGCGGCATGATCATGTTCTCGACCTGGGTCGGGCGGCCGTCCACGCCGAGCATGCGCGGCACCGAGTGGCCGTAGATGTCCGCGTCCACGACGCCGACCTTCAGGCCCTGCGCGGCCATCGCCGCGGCCAGGTTGACGGTGACCGAGGACTTGCCGACGCCGCCCTTGCCGGACGCCACCGCGTAGACCCGGGTCAGCGACCCCGGCTGGGCGAACGGCACCTCGCGCTCGGCCTGGCCGCCGCGCAGGTGCGTCGCGAGTTCCTTGCGCTGCGCGTCGCTCATGACGTCCAGCTCGACCGCGACGGACGTCACACCCGTGACCGCCGCGACCGCGTCGCGGACCCGCGTGGTGATGGTGTCGCGCATGGGGCAGCCGGCCACGGTGAGGTACACCGCGACGTCGACGCGCCCGTCGGCGGCGATGCCGACGGATTTGACCATGCCGAGTTCGGTGATGGGCTTGCCGATCTCGGGGTCGTTGACGGTCGCCAGGGCGTCCCGGACGTCGTCTTCCGAGACCGAGGTGGCCGTGCCGCCGGATTCCAGGGTTGCCATACGAATGAGCTTACGTGCCCGCGGAAGTACCCCGGCGTGGAGGTTGCCCGCCGTCGTCCGGACCGCCGCCCGAGCCGGTGCCGGAGCCGCCGCCGGAACCCGGGCCCGAGCCGGACCCCGGCTCGCCCCCGGACAGCACCGAGTCCGTCTCCCGCCGCTCGTCCAGCTCCTTGACCAGCGCCTGCAGCTCCGAGCGCAGGAAGTCGCGGGTCGCCACCTCGCCCAGCGCGATGCGCAGCGACGCCACCTCGCGGGTCAGGTATTCGGTGTCCGCGATGTTGCGCTCGTTGCGGGCCCGGTCCTGTTCGAGGTTGACGCGGTCCCGGTCGTCCTGCCGGTTCTGCGCGAGCAGGATCAGCGGCGCCGCGTACGACGCCTGGAGCGACAGCGCCAGGGTCAGGAAGATGAACGGGTACTCGTCGAAGCGCAGCGGCGTCGGCACGACCACGTTCCAGCCGATCCACGCGATGACCGTGGCCGTCATGTAGACGAGGAACCGCCCCGTCCCGAGGAACCGTGCGATGCGCTCCGACATCCGGCCGAACGACTCCGGGTCGTACTCCGGGAACGGGCTCAGCCGCCGCCGCGGCAGGCTCGGCTGGTCCAGCCGGGGCCGGCGCCGCCGGTCGTCGGACGAGCCGCGCCGCCGCTCGTCGGTCGCGGTGCTCTGCGGGTCACGGGGCACGGCGTCGCCCCCTCGGCGGAATCGCGAGGACCGCACCCGCCGCGCCCACTCCGGCCGGCTCGCCGTCCACGGCTCCCTCGCGCCAGTCCTCCGGCAGCAGGTGGTCGAGCACGTCGTCGACGGTGACCGCGCCGAGCAGGTGGTCGTCCTCGTCCACGACGGGCGCGGCGACCATGTTGTACGCGGCCAGGAAGCTCGTCACGTCGGCCAGCGCCGTGTCCGGGCGCAGCGGCTGCAGGTCGGTGTCCACGACCGCGCCGACCAGCGTGAACGGGGGATCGCGGAGCAGCCGCTGGAAGTGCACGGTGCCCAGGTACTTCCCGGTCGGCGTCTCGGTCGGCGGCCGGCACACGTACACCTGGCTGGCCAGCGCGGGCGACAGGTCCGGGTTGCGGACCAGCGCGAGGGCCTCGGCGATCGTCGCGTCCGGCTCCAGCACGATCGGCTCGGTGGTCATCATGCCGCCCGCGGTGTCGTCGGAGTACGTGAGCAGGCGCCGCACGTCCTCCGCCTCGTCGGGCTCCATCAGGTCCAGCAGGCGCTCGGCGGTCTCCTCCGGCAGCTCGGAGATCAGGTCCGCGGCGTCGTCCGGGTCCATCGCCTCCAGGACGTCCGCGGCGCGCTCCTCGCGCAGTTGGCCGAGGATCTCGACCTGGTCGTCCTCGGGTAGCTCCTCGAGGACGTCGGCGAGACGGTCGTCGTCCAGCGCCGCGGCCACCTCGACGCGGCGCTTCGCGGACAGGTTGTGCAGCACGTTCGCCAGGTCCGCGGGGCGCAGCTGCTCGAAGGTGGCCAGGAGGTTCGCGGCGCCCTGCTGCTCCTCGGGGCGTTCGAAGCCGGTGACGGCGTTCCAGTCGACGGTCAGCGTCTCGCCGCGGCGGCGGCGCAGCGCGGAACCGCTGCCGCCTTTCTGCACGAACAGCTTGCTCACGTACCAGTCGCGTCCGCGGCCGGTGCTCATCGCGACGTCGAGGACGGTCACCTGCTCGCCGGTCTCGACCAGCGTCACCCGCCGGTCGAGCATGTCGCCCAGGACGAGGGTCTCGGTCGGCCGCTGCTCGAAGCGCCGCATGTTGACCAGGCCGGTGGTGATGACCTCGCCGGTCTCCACGCTGGTCACCCGGGTCATCGGCACGAAGATGCGGCGGCGGGTGGTGACCTCGGCGACCAGCCCGAGGACGCGCGGGGGCTGGGCGGCGGTGCGCAGCGCCACGACCACGTCGCGGAGCCGTCCCACCTGGTCGCCGACCGGGTCGAAGACCGCGGCGGCGGACAGGTGCGAGATGAACACCCGGCTCGGCGTCGCACTCATGCCGCTCCCTCCGACGTGGTCCTCAGTGGTCTCCGCTGCGTCCGGGCCCGGAGGGGAGCGGCCCCGCCGCGCGCCGGACGGCGCCGACATCCCCGGATACCCCTCCGTGCGGCCGCGCACTCCCCACCGCGGTCCGCCCCGACGCCACAGTAGCGCCCGGCGGGGCCGCGCGATCTTCGGGCGGCGGCGGAACGCCCCCGCGCTCCGGGGCGGCCTCCGGCCCCGCGCAAGCCCGGATGCGCGGGGCCGGGGGCCCGCGACCGGCCCGGAGTTTGTACGCTGCCGGGTGACCCGACCGACACCCGCCCCAGGGAATCCGGTGCGCCTCCGCCTTCGTGCTACCGCCGTACTGCTGACGATCGTGGCCGTGTTCTCCGCGGCCTGCTCGTCCGGCGACGATCCGACCGGCCGCGCCGCCGACCCGGTCGACACGCTGCTCGACCAGGCCCGGACGGCCGCCAAGACCGCGACCGCGGTGCACATGACCGGCACATGGGTCACCAAGAACGTCGAGTACCAGATCGACATGCGCATCAAGACCGACGGCGCGACCGGCGAAGTCACCACCGCGGGCACCAAGATCGAGCTGCTGCGGGTCGGCGCCGACCTGTTCGTGCGCGGCGACGAGTCCCTCTACGCGCCGCGGGACGGCCGCCAGGACCCCGGCGCGGACGAATCCGCGCAGATGCTGCGCGACAAGTTCGTGAAGGTCCCGCCGGACGATCCGGCGTTCGCCCGGCTGTCCGGGTTCACCCAGCTGCACCCGCTGCTCGACGACCTGTTCCGGCTCGGCGGCAAGGTCAAGAAGGACGGCCGGAAGAACGTGCGCGGCATCGAGACGCTGATCCTCAGCGGCGACAAGGGCCGCGGCGGCGAGCTCGACATCGCGCTCGGCGATTCCGCGCCGTTCCCGATGCAGTACAGCCCGGGGCTGAACGCGGGCCGGCTCGACCTGTACGAGTACAACCAGGACTTCCCGGTCGGTCCGCCGCCGGGGGACAAGGTCGTCGACTACGGTTCGCTCACCGGCGCATCGCCCACCGGCAAGCCCGGCACGGACGCGGACGGCGGCGGGCCTTCGTCGCCGAGCGGTTCCCCGAAGCCGTCGGGGACGTCGACCAAGAACCCGAGCTGAGCGCGCTAGTCTGCACACGTCTTCTCAGATAAGGATTCTGTCGGTGGATCAGGTACGCGCCCGACGGCGGACGGGTTTCGCGGCGGCGGCGGTCGCCGTCACGGTTCTCGCGGCGGCCGGCTGCAGCGTCGGCAAGCCCGCGCACCGGTCCTTCACCGACCCGAGCGACGAGCCGTCGGTCGGCCTGCCGCTCGGCAACCAGGTGGCCGGCCTCGACCCGGCGGCGATCCTGCAGCGCGCCCAAGCGGCCACCGCCGCGGCCGCGTTCGTGCACGTCAAGGGCTCGGTCGGGGACGGCGGGAAGAACGCGTTCGCGGTCGACATGAACTTCACCAGCACGGGCAGCGACGGCACCATCAAGCAGGACAGCATGACCGCGCGGGTCACCCGGGTGCAGAACCAGGTGTGGTTCCAGGGCGACTCGCGGTTCTGGTCGGACGTCGGCAGCACCCAGGCCGACGTGGCGAACAGCGGCAAGTACGTCCAGGTCCCGGCCAACGACAAGCGGTTCGCGGGCCTGGTCGACAACACGTACATCGAACGCCTGGTCGCGAAGCTGCTCGGCAAGCCCGGCGCGCTGGAGAAGGGCGAGGCGCGCGACGTCAACGGCCGCCGCGCGATCCCGCTGGTGGACAAGGGCGCGGGCGGCGGCACGATCTGGGTCGCCACCGAAGGCGCGCCCTACTTCGTGCGGTTCGAGTCCGCGGCGGACGCCAAGGCGCGTGGTTCGGTCGACTTCCTCGGCTACAACGAGCGCACCGTCGTGAACGCGCCGGACCCGGACCAGGTCGTCGACAAGGACCTGTCGCCCGCGCCGACCCGGGGCGGCTCGACGAAGAAGCCGCCGAGCGGGTCGAACTCGACCTCCGGCAGCGGCAAGACGCCGGTCGGCACGGCCACCGGAACGGCACCGGGCGGCGGAAGCAGCAGCACGACCCGCGGCGGCACGGCGACGGGCACCAAGAGCACCGGAAGGTAGCCCCCGGGGCGGGGGCTGTCCCCTGCCCGCTTCCCGGGAGCCGCTCAGCGGCCCCGCAGCCGCTTCCCGAACGAGTAATTGCGCGGTGCGGCGCCGCGGGTCTTCGCGGGGCTGGGCACTGGCGCCGCGGCCTGCGAGCCGGCGGGCAGCCCCGCGCCGTGGGCGATCGCGCGGGCCGGGCCGATCCGGACGATCACGCAGTCCCGCGCCCACCGGTCCGGCTGGGCGTCGCCGTCGTGCGCGTTGAGGCGCTCGCCGTGCAGCGCGGCCACGGCGGCGTCCCACGCGGTCGCTCCGGGCGCCAGGACCGCGACGTCGGCCGCCCAGGCGACCAGCCGCCCGCCCTTGTCCTTGCTCCGGACCGTCACCTCCACCGCGGCGGCCTCGGCGAGCCCCGGCAGGTGCTGCTCGACGCCGCCGCCGGTGCGCTGCTGGAGGACCAGCACGGCGCCGTCGTGCCACACATGCCACACCGGGCGTGCCGCGTGGCCCGGGACGGCGATCCACACCAGCGCGGACTTCTTCGCGGCCTCCTCGACGAGCGCGGCGTCGAACAAGGCGTCGGCGGTACCGGGGTCGGTCATGGCGCCAGCGTCCCACGCCGGGGCCGCCCGGGGACGCCGCCCGCGGTCCGCGTCTCGCGTGCCGGAACGGTGCATACCCCCCATGGCCGACCTGGTGACCTGCCAGTAACCTGACCGCACGATCCGCATGCAATGGGAGGACCTCATATGGCCGCCACATCGCGTAGCCTGCGTTCCCGCCGCTCCTGTATGGCAGTTCCGGGCAGCAATCCGCGCTTCATCGAGAAGGCCCAGGGCCTTCCCGTCGACCAGGTGTTCCTCGACCTGGAGGACGCCTGCGCGCCGCTCGCCAAGGAGGGCGCCCGCCACACCATCGTCGACGCGCTGAACAACGGCGACTGGGGCGACCGCATCCGCGTCGTGCGGGTCAACGACTGGACCACGCACTGGACGTACCGCGACGTCACCACGGTGGTCGAGGGCGCCGGCGCGAACCTCGACTGCATCATGCTGCCCAAGGTGCAGGACGCCGCCCAGGTCAAGGCGCTCGACCTGCTGCTCACCCAGATCGAGAAGACGGTCGGCCTGGAGGTCGGCAAGATCGGCATCGAGGCGCAGATCGAGAACGCGCGCGGGCTGGTCAACGTCGACGAGATCGCGGCCGCGTCGCCGCGCATCGAGACGATCATCTTCGGCCCGGCCGACTTCATGGCGTCGATCAACATGAAGTCGCTGGTCGTCGGCGAGCAGCCGCCCGGCTACGACACGGGCGACGCGTACCACTACATCCTCATGCGGATCCTGATGGCCGCACGCATGCACGACCTGCAGGCGATCGACGGCCCGTACCTGCAGATCAAGGACACCGACGGCTTCCGCCGGGTGGCCGGCCGCTCCGCCGCGCTGGGCTTCGACGGCAAGTGGGTGCTGCACCCCGGCCAGATCGACGCCGCGAACGAGGTCTACGCGCCGTCCCAGGCCGACTACGACCACGCCGAGATGATCCTCGACGCGTACGACTGGTGCACGTCCGAGGCCGGCGGCAAGAAGGGCGCCGCGATGCTCGGCGACGAGATGATCGACGAGGCGTCCCGCAAGATGGCGCTGGTCATCTCCGCGAAGGGCCGCGCCGCGGGCATGAACCGGACGAGCAAGTTCGAGCCGCCGCAGAGCTGAGCACGACCGGAGGCCCCGGCGCGCCCCGTGCGGGCGCGCCGGGGCCTCCGGCTTTCCGCCGTCGCCGGTGGTCCGGTCCGCCCGGTCGTGCCCTGCCCCCGCCCGGTGTCAGGCCTTGCCGAGCGGCAGCACGACCCAGACCGCCTTGCCGCCGTCCTCGGTGCGCTGGACCTCGGTGATCCCGTCCGCCTCGGTGACCACCTCGTGCACCACGCCGAGCGCGTCGGGGGTGCGGGCCGCGGGCGGCCGCGGGTCGGCGTCGTGCACGCCGACGCCTATGTGGCCGTCACCGAGGACCATCGTCAAGGTGAACGACGGGGTGAGCCGGTCGGCGTTGCGGACCGAGTTCGCGGCCAGCTCGGACACGATCAGGCGCAGGTCGTACTCCAGGTCCGCGTCCGGGAACACACCCCAGTCGGCCAGCGTGTCGCTGAGCAGCCGGCGCGCCCGGGGGACGGACGCCGGTGCCGGACTGAGCTGTTCCGTGCGGTGCCGGGCCCGCGAATCGGCGGTCATGTGGGGTCCTCACACGGCTTGGGAGGCCCGCCAGGGCCGGTGCGGACAGGCAGCACGGACTAGCATGGCCCGCCCGGAGATCATGCCGCAACGCGTTCCCGCATCCGGATGCCGATCCGCGGACACCCCGTGGGGGCGCCTCGTGGCGCCGCACGTGACCTGCGACAACGCGGGAACGCGGGTCTGCGCGGGTAGAACCGGGGCGTTTCACCGTCCGGCGGGGGTGTCCCGCGGCGCGGAACGGGCACTATCCGGGTGCGCGGCCCCGGGGTGCCGCGGCCGCCCGCACGGCATCCGAGCACGACCTCCGCAGCGCCTTCAGCACCGCCAGAGCACCCGAGCACCCGAGCACCACGAGCATTCGACCCGAGCGAACTGGACCCACCGATGAGCGCCATGCGATCCCGGGCCCCCGGCGGCGGGGACGCGCGCGATCCGCGGCCCGGTCGCCGGCAGGTGCGGCGGCTGCCGTTCACGTCGGCCTCCGGTGCCGTCGGCCGCTCCCGCACCTTCCTGCGCACGTCGATGCAGGCGTACGGCTGGCTCCCCGCCCCCGACCAGCCCACCGAACTCGCCGCCGACGACATCCTGCTGGTCGCCGTCGAACTGGTCACCAACGCCTGCCTGCACGGCGGCGGCCCGGTCGAGCTGCGGATGATCGTCACGGACGGCACGGTGCGCATCGAGGTCGACGACCGCAACGACCGGACGCCGGAGCCGCGCAGCCCCTTCGAGGGGCCGCGCGCGGGCGGCCACGGGCTGCACATCGTGCGGCGGTTGGCCCGCGAGTGGGGCGTGCAGGTGCACAGCGGCTTCCGCAGCCGTGGGAAGACCGTGTGGGCGGAGTTGGTGGCGCCGGACCGCGCCGAGGAGGAGAAGCGCGCCGAGAGCGACGAGGGGCCGGGCGCGGAGATCTGAGGCCCGGCCGATTCCGCGGCGGCCGGGGCCGATTGCGGCCGCCGAACGCACCAGGGCCGAACGCACCAGGGCCGAACGCGCCTAGGCAGAACGCGCCTAGGCAGAACGCACCGAGGGGGAAGCACCGAGGCCGGGCAGTCCCCGAAGGGACCGCCCGGCCTCGGCCGGTGGTCGTCCGGCGCCGCGTCCGTCACCTCGCCGACGGACCGCCGCCGGTCACCGGAGGAACCGACGTGCGTCGACTACCACTTGACGGTGATCGGCGCGATCGCGACCTTGTCGAACTTGAACGACGTGTCGATCTCGGCGGCGGTGATCGAGTTGACCTTGGTGCTGGTCACCAGGATGTAGGTGCAGAACTTGCCGTCCGAACCGGCCCACGCGGCGGAGAAGTTCGCCACCGGGGTGGTGCCGTTGACGCCGATGATGGCGACCAGCGTGTTCGGCGTGAAGTTCTCGCCGGTGACCTTGACGAACGACCACGGCCGGATGCTCGTCTTGCTCAGCGTGATCTTCCGCTGCGGGACCGGGATTTCCTTCTTCTTCACGGTGATCGGCGCGGTGGCGCTCTTGGCGCCGTTCGTCACCTTGACCGTGTAGGAGCCGTCGGCGGTGCCGGCCGCGACCGTCACGCTGCCGCCGAGCTTGCCGTCCGCGGCCACCGCGAGGGTGTTGGCGGAGATGCCGGCCGGGTTGCAGTTCGCGCCGGCCGCGTCGCACAGCTCGGGCGTGGCCGGGGTGTTCGGGGCCCAGTTGACGCCCGCGAGGGCGGCGCTGCCGCCCGGCTCGACGGTGCCCGGGTCGGCGCTGAGCGTCGGCACCTCGGGCTGCGGGGTCTTGACCGTCACCGTCTCGGCGACGCCGCCGCCGGAGGTGATGTCGCACGGCGTGACCTGAGTGATGTTGTACGACGGGATGAAGACCGTCGTGACCAGCTTCACCGGGGTGAACGTCACGTCGCCGGCCGCGGTCGCCGGAATGGTGAGCTGCCCCGCGTACGGCGGCGGGGTGATCGGCGCGTTCTGCGCCACGTCCATCGTGGTGGTCGGGCCGGTCACGGTGACCGTGCCCGACGCGCCGCCGCCCAGCTGGAGGGTGATGGACGGGGTGACCTGCACACCGGTCAGCGGGACGGGGCTGGTCGCCGGGCTGGCGCCCAGCTTGACGTTCGCGGTGACCGACGCGCCCGGGTCGGCGGGGTTGGGCGTGACGGACAGGTCGATCTGCTGGGGACCCGTGAAGTGCTTGTTGAGCGCTTCGACGAAGCAGTCCACGGACGGGGTGATCGTGCCGGCGGAAGCCGCCGGGGCGATGGCCATCAGGCCGGTCGCCATGATCGCGCCCGCACCGAGTCCGGCCGCGAGACGCCTGACAAGTGAGGTCATGGGTTGAAGCTCCCTTCTGGAGGAACCGTCGCGTCCGCGTGGCGCCGAACGTACGGCTGTTCGGGCGCCCGGGCCTGCCGCCGGCGAGGTACTTGCGGTGGCCGGGGCGCCGTTCGTGCCGAGAACCGGGGGAGTGCGACCGTGGGCTCCCGACCCCTGTTCGGGAGCCTCGCGGCCGCACGACTGGAACGTGTTACAGAAGTGGGGCGGAGATATTCAGTCGTGGATACGCTCCGAAGTCAAGCCCGAAATTACTCCCGGTAACACCCCATTCCGTTGGCTCGCAAGCCGCTGACCTGCGGTGACACGTGTCGAATGGGGACGGACTCACAATCCCTGCTATTTCCGGTGATCACGAAAAAGCCGCGGGGGGGGGAGACGCGGACAATGTCTGCGTCTCACCCCCGCGGGTGACGTGCGGGTCGCGAGCGGCTCAGATGAGCGTCAGCGTGAGCGTCGCCGTGTAGGTGCCGGCGAGCTGGAAGCCCGGCACGCTGAGCGACAGGTTCGCGTCGCCGGAGAACTCGCCGCCGCTCGGCTTGCCGGGCGTGGTCTGCGCCGGCATGCCGCACAGCCGCGCACCCGACACGGCGCCCGCGGTGCCGGTCAGCACCGGGCTGGGCGAGTCCGGGTTGACCACGGCGCAGGCCGGCGTCCAGGCGAGCTGGGCACCCGGGATCGCGCCGTTCCGCTCCGACGTGAAGTCACCGATCTGCCCGGTGAGTTCCCAGCCGAGTGTGCCGCCGCGGAAGTCCTGGACGACGACCTGGTTGAGCTTGCCGTCCATGCTCTGCGGCTTGCCGTTCAGGGTGATCGGCGACAGCTGGATCCGGGTGGGTGCGCCGTTCTGCTTGAAGCCCAGCGCGCCCGGCTCCACGTTGCCGCCGGTGTTGCCGCCGCCCCCGCCTTCCACGGTGAACTTCGCGGCGACGGCCTTGGTGATGTCGGTACCCTCGGCGGCCGCGATCTGGTCGGTCTGCGCCTTGGTGACGGTGATCTGCCCGGTGAAGGTGCCGTCCGGGCCGGACTTGAGGAACGCCAGGTCGAACGTCGGCTGCTGGTCCTTGTCGATGCCCGCGAGCGAGATGTCGACGTTGGGGGCGTAGCCGGTGCCGTGCACGGTGACGACGGTGCCCAGCGGCCCGTGGTTCGGCGTCAGTGTGACCGCCCGGTTGTTCGGCGCGGGCGCGTCGACGGTGAGCGGAGCAGTCGCCGACGAGGTGCCGATGGCCACCTTGACCGTGCGGGCGCCCTGCGGTGCGGTGGGCGCGAGCGTGGCATTGCCGCTCAGTTGCCCGTCCGGCGCCACCGCAAGGGTGTTCGCCGAGAACGCGGCCGCGTCGCATGCCGTGCCGTCCGCCGCGCACAGCTGTACGGCAACCGAACCGGCCCCGACCTGCGGCCAGTTGACGCCGGACAGCGCCACCGCGTCGCCCGCCTTGACCGGATTGGGCGCCGCCGCCAGCGTGGCGGGCGGCGGGGCCGGGATGCCGGCCTGCATCGTCGTGGACACGCCGGGCGTGCCGACGACGGTGCACGGCGAGGTCTGCGCGATGAGCTTGAGCGAGTAGTCGCCCGGCGTCAGGTCGATCTTGCCGTTCGCGGTGACCGGGAACGTGCCCGTCATGTCGGAGACCTGGACGACCGCCGGAGGCGCGCCCGCGCTCGGGTTCTTCTTCGGGCCCGTCATCGTCACCGTGCCGGTCTGCGCGCCGGACAGCTTGACCACGCCGGTCGGCGTGACGGTGTCCGCGAGCAGGACGACGAGCGGCATCTGCGGGTTCCGCGGGTACTGCTTCCAGCGCCACGTCACGGTCACCTGGTCGCCCACGTTGTAGTAGGCCTTCTCCGGGCTGACCTCCAGGGCCACTTCCGGCTTCCAGCCGTAGTTGGCGCCGTTGGTGACCTGCTTGCAGTTGACGTCGTACTGGATCGGGTCCGCCCACGCGGGCGCGTTGTTGCGCACCTTGAGCGGGGTGGTCAGCGAGGTCGTGCCGGAGGTGACACGCAGCGCGTAGTCGCCCTCGGACGCGGTCCGCGGGATCGACACGCTGCCCGTGAGGGCGCCGTTGGCGTCGACGGCGACGCCGGTCGCGGGCGCCTTCGCCGGGTCGCACGCGGTGCCGTCGGCCGCGCACAGCGCCACGGCAGGGGCCGCGCCGCCGGCCGGCCAGTTCGCCCCGGTGATCCGGAACGGCGAGCCGCCGGGCCGGACTTCGCCGCGGCTGACGCCGAGCGAGGCGGGCAGGATGCTGCCGTCGACCTGGAGGGTCGTGGACACGCCGGGCGTGGTCGTGGCGTTGCACGGGGTCTCCCACGTGCCGACCTGGTGCGCGACGTTCTTGTAGCTGCCCGGCGACAGGTTGATCGCGCCCGGCTTGGTGATGGTGAGCGTGCCGGTCATCGTGGACAGCCACAGGGGCTGGCCGCTCGGCGTCGACGCGTTCTTCTGCGGGCCGGTGACGTTGACGGTGCCGCCTTGCGCACCGGACACGTTGACGGTTCCGAACGGCTGGACCGAGTCGGCGTTCACGGTCACACCGGACGGGTTGTTGGCCGCGGCCTTCCAGTTCCAGGTGACGGTCACCTGGTCGCCGACCGCGTACACCGGCTTTGCCGGGCTGACCGTCAGGTCGACCTGGGCCTGGAAATCGAACGGGCTGCCGCCCACACTCGGCGGCGTGCAGTGCACGTTGTACGCCACGGTCGCGGCCTGAGCGGCCGGCGACCCCAGCGTGACAACTGCCCCGACGGCCATGGCGGCGGTCCCCACGACCGCCGCCAAGGACTTCGCGGGTTTGCGCATAGAGAGCTGTCCCTCCTCGGGATCCGTGCCCGGCCCGCCCCGGGGTGAGCGGTCCGGATGCACGGCCTCGCGGACTCCGCACGGCAGGCCGCTGCGGGCCGGCCGAAGGGCCGAAATGCCGTGCCGCGGACGGCCGGTCGCTCGGCCGGGCGAGCCCGGCCGAGTAGGGGTGACGCCGTCGGCGCGGGGCGGCCCGGCGCCCCACACGCCGGATCCCCCCGAAGACATACTGAAACGTGTTCCAGTAATGAGTCCTGCTTATTCAGCGATGACTCGGGTCGCGAAGTCAATACCGTCCCGCTGGTCAGATGAGCGTCAGCGTCATCTCCGCGGTGTAGTCGCCCGCCGGAGTCCCCTCCGGGACGGCGAGGTTCAGTGAGGCGCCGACCCGGAACTGGCCTCCGGTCAGCTCGCCCATGCTCGGGTTCTGCCGGCACAGCAGTTCGGGATAGCCCGCCGCGGTGCCCGGCAGTCCGCCCATGACGGCGCTCGGACTGGTCACCGTGGGCGCGCAGTTGGGCACCAGGGTCACCCGGTCCGCGGGGATGCGGCTGCCGTCGATGGCGACGAAGTCGTCGATCTGCCCGGTGAGCGTCCAGCCGAGGGTGCTGTTGCGGCCGTCGACCACGGTGACGGGCTTGAGTTCGCCCTGCACGAGCTGCGGGCCCGCGCCGGGGGCGAAGGGGGCCATCGTCACGCCGTCCTGGATCTGCATGATCAGCGGGCCGGGCGGCGGTGGCGTCTTGGGCTCCGCCGGAGGCTGGTCGCCGCCCGCGGGATTCCCGCTGTCCCCGCCGACGGGGAAGCCGGACGCACCGGCCGTGGGCAGACCGCTCGGCAAGCCCGTGGGATCTCCGGTGGCGCCCGGTGTGCCGGTGGCACCCGGGCTGCCGGAGGCGCCGGGGGTACCGCTCGCGCCGGGGGTGGGGGACTGGCCGGGGGTGGGGGTGCCGGGGAGGGGGCCGCCGACTTGGAGGGAGAGGGCGACGGGGACGGGGGCCTTGGCGGCGCACCGCATTGGGTCCGGGATCCAGTCCGACTTCAACTCGTAGGCGGCAGGGGAGAGGTCGATCTTCCCGTTCTGGGTGACGGTGAACGTGCCGGTCATGTCGGAGACCGAAAGCGGGTTCGGCCCGGACGTGTACGGATTCTTGCGCGGGCCCTTCACGGTGACATTGACCGCCTGGGCTCCGGTCAGTTTGACCGTGCCAGTCGGCGTGACGGTGTCGGCGGCGATCACCAGCCACGGCGAGATGTTGCGCGGCGGCGTCGTCCAGTGCCATGTGACCGTCAGCTTGTCGCCGACGGCGTAGGCGGCCTTCTGCGGTGCGACGGTGACCTCGATCTGCGGCTGCCACGCGAAATTGTCACCGTGCAACGGCGGCGGATCGCATTCCACCGTCGTACTCACCGCCGCCGCGTGGGCGGGTGGTGCCACGGGGCCGAATCCGGCAACAGCGACAACGATTCCGAGGGCGACGGGTATCCCGGTGCGCCGGAGAGCCATGCTGCGGACGCTCCCTTCCTGCATGCCGAGCGCGTGCACCCCTGCCGCGCGGGCGGACGGGCCGGCGGGGAAGGGGGGTGTGCGGGCGACCTTACTGACTGACGGTCGAACAGCAATTCACGCGGGTTGCCGCAGGGCATGTCAAGGCGCATATCCCACACGGGATACACGCGTTGGGTGACGAATCGATGTCATGGAGTGGTTCATTCCGCATGTAAAGAGTCGAATCCGTACACGTGTCACCAAACGTTCGGTGTTGCCTTGGCTTTCACGGCCGGACATTCTCCCGGTCATCAATCGATGACCGAGCGGATTTCGATGTATTCGCCGGGATCGTTCGTCTTTGCCTGGAGGGGATGTCATGCATATGCGCACTGGAGTCAAGGCACTTGCGGTTGCGGCGGGGGTGGCCGCGGCCTTGGCTGCGACGACTTCGACGGCTTCCGCGTCCGCCGGCGAGGCCCGCACGGCGGCGCAGTCGTGGTACACGTGCAGTGATCCGGTGGCGCTGACGGACGGCGGTTCGACCGCGGTCTCGTGCATCAGCTCGGATGGTGTCGGGAACCTGAGCGGGCTGTCCGTCATGCACTTCAACAGCGCGAACCCGGCCGGTTGGACCGCCTGCCAGCTCAACTCGACGCTGTTCCGCGTGAACTCCGACGGCACCGAGACCGCGTTGTCGTCGGCGCCGATGACCGACTGCCTCGATGCCGCGCACACCAAGGCCGACCTCGGTGCCGCACTGCCGTGGGCCGCGATCACCGCGTCCGGCAACTATCGCGTCCGGCTCGGTATTGCGGGCAGTTACAACGGCACCGCAGTTCTCGGGTATGCGGGTTCGAGCCCGGTCGTATACGTCGGCGTCTGATCCCCAGCCGTGCCCGCCGGCCCCGGACGTCCGTCCGCCGGCGGGCACGGCGTTCTTCGGCCCCGGAAAATCGATCGTTGTGGTGACACGTGTCGATCGGCTTCGCTGGGCGGGTCATGTGCCAAGCGCCTTGTCGATACGGCGATTTCCCAGGTCGCGGCCGATACGGAACCGTTTTCCGACGCCGCGGTTTTTTCTGTCGATCGCTGTTGTCCGCTGATGTTACTTGTCGTACCGTCACCCAAGGATCTGACATGCCATCAATGACTGGCACAGTCTTGATGTCTCTCGGGGTGCGGTACGGGCAAGGGCTTCGATCAAGGGAGCCCCTGGTCAACTCACCCGGGCCTGTGCGTATGTGCGGGCCGTCGAGTCCGTTCCGGGCCCGAACCTGGGGGGTCGGTGCGGGTGGACGATCGCGGTTCCACCACGCGGAGCCGCGAACGGTCCGTGCAAGACGAGAACGGCGGTACGGCCAGGCCGAGAGTGCGCCGTCGGCCGCAGCGCCGTCCGACACGACAGGCAAGTCCCCGAAGGGAGAACCACTCCATGGCGAAGCCCCTCACGCGGGCCGCGAGCGGTATCGGCGCGGTCGCGCTGGCGACCGGCGCGTTCCTGGCAATGGCGCCGCAGGCGTACGCGGGTCAGATCTCCGCGAACGTCACCTGCGACGTTCCGATGGTCGGCAAGAAGACCGCGCAGCAGACCATCAAGGTCGATGCCCCGGCCACCGGCGCCGCGGGTGCCGATGTCACCGTCACGGTCACGCTCGGCCCGAGCCCCGCCACCAGCCCGGTGCCGCTCAGCAACATCGACGCCACGCCGTCGATCGACTTCAAGGTCGGCAGCAGCACGGTGACGGTGACCGGCGCGCCGGTCAAGGTCAACTTCGAGGCGAACAAGCCGATCACCTCGCCGCCGTACACCGGCAAGTTCAAGATCCCGGCCGGCGCGACCGGCAAGATCGACCTGATCCCGGTGAAGATGGCCACCGTCGCCGACGTGTCCGGCCAGAAGCTGACGACGCCGTGCACGGTCGAGGGTGCGACCTCGGTCGCGTCGATCACCATCGGCGGCAGCTCGAGCACGACCACGTCCGGCGGTTCGTCCACGACGACCTCCGGCGGCTCGAGCACGACCTCGTCGGGCGGTTCGACCTCCACGTCGGGCGGCACGACCGCCGCGGCGGGTTCGTCCACCACGACCACCGGTGACTCGCTGCCCAAGACCGGCCCGCTGGACGACGCGCTCTCCATGGGCCTCGTCGGCGGCACCGTCGGTCTGCTGGGCATCGGCGCGGTGCTCGTCGCCACCCGCAAGGTCCGCAACTCCCGCAACGCCGCGGCCTGATCCCAGGCCCGTCCACGGGCGTGAGCGCCGTGTCCCCGAGCCCTCAAGGGGTGGGCTCGGGGACACCGCTTACGCCCGCGGAACTCTGTTTCGCCACGGAACGAGCCGGGCGTGCCGGCCTCTCGCGCACACGCCGCGCGCGACGCGGGCCGAAGTCTTGACTTCACGGGCACGCGGCGGCATCAATGGCTCGCCTGGTTGTGAAACAGGTTCCACCCCGCACGTCGGCCCGCTCCGCTACCGCACGACCACGGAGCGGGACGCGAGACGGCCGCCTCGGCCGTGTGCGACGGAAATTCGAGGCGACCGTCCCAGGACGGCACCGGAGTACCCGAGTTCATGGTAGTGCGCTCGCGGGATCCGCTCCGGTGCGGTGTTCGACTGCCACCGCTCCCCGGCGGCGGCAGCAGCCCCTGGAAGGGAGTAGCACCGCCAATGTTTGAATCCCGTAAGAAGGTCTCCGCGGGCCTCGGCGCCGTGGTGATCGCGGGTTCCGCGGGTCTGGTCGCCGTCGCCCCGGCGGCGACGGCGGCCACCGCCACGTATCAGGTGCACTGTGCCCTGCCGGCCGGACAGCCGCCGGTCGACGGGTCGCAGTCCGTGACGGTCGACCTGAGCCCCGCCAGCTCGGCCCCGGGCGGCAGCATCGAGGCCACGGTCACCCTGGGCCCCAGCCCGGCGACCAGCCCCGTGCCGCTGACGGGCGTCGACATGACGCCGTCGATCACGTTCGCGCAGAGCGGCGGCGCCGGCGGTCAGGTGACCGTGACCGGACCGACCATCAAGGCCGACATCCCGGGTGCGCCCACGCCGATCAGCACCCCGCCGTACAAGGGCACCTTCACGGTGCCCGCCGGTGCCGCGGGCTTGGTGAACCTGGTGCCGGTCAAGACGGTCACCAAGACCGTCACGCCGTTCGGCACCTTCGAGACCACCTGTGACGTCACCGGCGGCACCGACGTGGTCGCGAGCTACACGGCGAAGCAGCCGCCCGCCGACCCGACCCTGGTCGCGTCGCCGGGCAGCGTCGAGCAGAACAGCCAGCTCGGCCTCTCCGGCACCAAGTGGGAAGGCAACGTCACCAAGGTGTCGCTGTGCGACGCCGGCGGCGCGAACTGCCAGGCCCTGCCTGCGCAGCTCTACAGCCTGAACGTCGCCAACGGCAACCTGACCGGTGGCGTGCAGATCGTCGACCAGGTCCCGCCGGGCACCTACACCGTCAAGGTGGAGTCCGACGCGCCGCAGAGCAAGACCAGCAACAGCTTCACCGTGACCGGCGTTCCGCCGGTGACGGCGTCGGCCAGCCCGTCCTCGGGCGACCTCGGCCAGGCGACCGTCGTGTCGGGTGACAACTGGGTCAAGAGCGGCAACGTGACGCTCCAGGGCCAGAAGTCGGACGGCACCGCGACCACCGACGCGCCGGTCACCGTCGCGACGGACGCGAACGGCCACTTCTCGTCGCCGTACACGGTGAACGACAAGAACACCGCCAAGATCAACGTCTCGGGCGGCGGCAAGTCGGCCAACGCGGCCTACACGCCGAAGTTCGGCCAGCAGCTCGGCCAGGACGCCTCGGGCACCGTCAACTCCGGCGGCCTGAGCTTCCAGCAGGCCGCGGCCGGCATCCAGCTCTCGCCGATCACGCTGAACGGCAAGCCGCAGACGATGACCGGTGCGCTGAACCAGGTTGCGGTCCAGGACTTCCGCGGCGACGTCCTCGGCTGGGACCTGACCGGTCAGATCACCGACTTCACCAACCCGGAGAAGGGCGGTGTCATCCCGGCGAACTCGTTCTCCTGGAAGCCCGCCTGCGCGGTGACGAACCCGGCTTCGCCGAGCCAGGTCGTGACCGGTTCCGAGGGCAACGTCGGCCTGCTGTGCAAGCAGAACGCGAACGCTCCGGGCGTCGTGTCCGGTGGTGAGTTCACCGCCGACGCGTCGACCAAGCTCGCGGTCCCCGCGTGGCAGCTGTCCGGCACCTACACCGCCACCCTCACGCTCACCCTGATCTGATCCCCGCGATCCGATCGCGAGCGACGCAAGGACTCCCGGCCGGTCTTCCGGACCGGCCGGGACCCTGAACGGCCTTGAGGTCCGGTGCCGGATGGCGGGAGCCACCCGCCGTCCGGCACCGGCGCTTCCGGGCCGCTGCGGATCGGCGCAGAGCGGAGGGTGGGACGGGCAAGCCGTGCCCGTTCCACCCACGCCGCTCGGCGACGGTCCGTCCCCCGCAGCACCCGCACCGCCCGGGTTTCCGCTCCCGAGGGGTGCTTGTCCGCCGATCCGCCCCTCACCACCGTGCAGGAGACCGCCATGACCGACGCGCCGACCAAGCCACGCGGCAGACTTGCCCGCCGGAGCCCCCGGCGGTCCGGTCCGTGCGCCCGTGCGCTGTCCCTGCTCGCCGCACTCGTCACCGTGTTCGCCACGATGATCGCCGGACCGCTGCCCGCCGCGCACGCGATGGGCAACGGGGACTGGTCGGTCGACCCGTACGTCCCGCCCGGCACCGACCAGAACAACCGCCGCTACTTCTACATGGACGGCGCGGCCGGCGAGACGCTCACCGACACCGCGGTCGTCGCGAACTCCAGCGACCACCCCATCACGCTCAAGCTGTTCGGCGCGGACGCGTTCAACACCCCGCGCGACGGCGCCTTCTCGGTGCGGCAGTTCACCGACAAGATGAAGGGCGTCGGCCTCTGGCTCAAGGTCGCCAACGGCCAGGACACCCTGACGATCCAGCCGCAGACCCGCGTCGCGGTGCCGTTCAGCATCACCATCCCTGCCGACGCCACGCCCGGCGACTGGGTCGGCGGCATCATGGCGCTGAACCCCGATGCGATCGGCCAGCAGACCCAGGGCCAGCTCAAGGTCGACCTCAAGATGCAGGTCGGCGCGCGCATCTACCTGAACGTCAAGGGCCCGCGCATGCCCGCGATGGACGTCCGCGACGTGCGCATCCAACGCGACACCGGCTTCTCGCAGTTCTTCGGGTCGAGCGACGCCGAGGTGCACTACAAGGTCGTCAACAAGGGCAACGTGATCATCCGCCCGGTGACCGACATCAAGGCGACCGGCATCTTCGGGCGCACCCTGCTCGACAAGAAGCACGACCCGACGAAGGCCGGGCCGGAGATCTTCCCCGGCCAGGAGGTCGAGCTGGTCGTGAAGTGGCACGACGCGCCGCTCCTCGACCGGGTCAACTTCAAGGTGTCCGCGACCAGCGACACCCAGGACGGCGGCCAGCCGCTGGGCGACTCCGAGAGCGTGTCCTACACCGCGGTGCCGTGGCCCGCGCTGCTGATCCTCGCGATCCTGCTCATCGTGGGCAGCGTCGCCTGGCAGCTGCTGCGCAACCGCAAGCGCGGCGGCGGCAAGGGCGGCGACCCGGCGGAGAAGTCCGGCCCCAAGGGCCCCGCGGGCGACGCCGAGAACACGCCCGGCGACGCGGACGGCGGCAAGCCGGCCGGCAAGAAGGGCGCCAAGGACAAGGGCGCGAAGACGCCGGCCGCGAACGCCGCCGAGAACGCCCCGACGGCTCCGGCTGCTCCGGCCACCCCGCCGGCGAAGCCCGCGACCGCTCCGGCCGAGACGCCCGAACCGGCCACCACCAAGGCCGAATCGGCGCCGTCCGCGAAGAGCGACGCCGCGGCGGACAAGGCTGCCGCGAAGGGCGACGCCGCGAAGCGCGACGCGCCCAAGGGCGAGGCCGCCGAGAGCGACGCCGCGAAAGCCGACACCGCGAAGGACGCGGCCGCGAAGGCCGACACCGCGAAGAGCGATGCCCCCGAGGCCGACGCCGCGAAGAGCGACGCTCCGAAAGCCGCCGACGCGGCCGAGGGCACCGCCGGTCCTGCCTCGAAGACATCCGTTGATGACAAGTCGAAGTCCGCTCCGGACGCCGCCGACGGGGCGGAGGCCGGCAGCGCGGACACGGCCGGCGATCCGGCGGGGGTCAGCCGTTGAGTCACCTCGCACTGACGCGCACCCCGGCGCGACCGGCCACCGGCCGGTCCCGCCGGGGGGCGTTCCTGTTCGTCCTGGCATTCCTGCTCTTCCCCGCCGTGCTCGCGGCCCTCGGCGCGGCTCCCGCGGACGCCGCGACCTCGCCCCCGCCGTCGCCCGGCGCGTCCGCCGCCCCAAGTGAAGCCACCGTCTCCCTCGACCCGGCCACCACGAAGCCGGACGGCATCGTCAAGGTCACCGGCGGCGGCTGGACCCCGGGCTCCATGGTCAACATCGCGATCTGCGGCCAGAACGCCATGAGCGGCACCCGCAGTTGCGCGGTGCCCACGTCGATCACCCTGCCGGTCGGTCCGGAAGGGACCGTCTCGGCGTCGCTGAAGGCCGTCGTTCCGCCGGTGCCCTGCCCGTGTGTGGTGCGCGTCGTCACCGTCACCGGCGGCAAATCCATGGACCGCAACACCCCGCTGGAGATCCAGGGCGCGCCGTTCGCGCCGCTGCCCGACGCGTCCAAGACGCCCGGCCGACTCACCTTCGTGAAGAGTGAACTGGTCGGCAAGGACAACCTGTTCAACTGGTTCGGCTCGCCCGTGCAGCGCCGCTTCGTCATCGAGGTCGGCAACATGGGCCAAACGCCGATCACCAACCCGGTGTTCAAGATCGGCACGTACGAAGGCGTGTACGCGCCCACGTGGGAGGACAAGACCTGGCAGGGCGTCATCGCGCCCGGTGCCCGGGTGAAGATCAGCCTCCCGATCGAGCTGGCACCGCGGCAGCACGGCACCTTCAAGTACCGGGTCATGTACGACGGCCGGGTCGTCGACGAGGTCGCGCTCAACGTCGGACGGCCGTGGGGTGTCTACCTGTTCGGCGCCCTGATGGTGGTCGTCGTGCCGATGACCGTGTGGCGCCTCGGCGTCTCGCTGGTCCGCGCGATCCGGGACCACGGCAAGGAGCGGGCCGTCGAACGCGACCGCGAGGTGGGCCTGCCGGGCACCTCGGCGATCCGGAGCGGCAAGGACGCCGGAAAGGGCTCCGGCACGGATCCGGACGACCCGGACGCCGCGGTGCCGGCGCCCGAAGCCGCCCGCGAGCCCGCGCTCGTCCCGGGCGGCGGCACGCCGCGGCGCCGCGTCGAAGAGACGATGGTCGTCGGCGCGCCGCTGTTCGCCGGACCCGAGCCGGCCCGCGGCCGGGAACTCGCCGCGGAGACCGAGGCCGAACGCACGAAGGTGCTCCCGTCCGAACCGCCCGCCACGCGCGGGAGATCCGGCGGGACCGGCGCGGTCAGCCCCTCCGACGTCGCCAACGGGCTTGCCTGGAACGCGGGAGAGGAGCGCGACGAGCCATGACGTACCGGCCCGGAGCGGGGACCGCGGCCTTGCTGAGCACGGCGTTCGCCGTCGCCGTCATGACGGCGGTACTCGCCAGCTTCCTGCTGTTCCCGGGAAGCGGCTGCAACGCCGACGGGTGCGGCAGCGCCGACGATCCGCAGGTCGGCGCGATGGGCGACCAGTCGCCCTCGAGCCCGCCCGCGCCGCCGCCCGCGTCCACGGCGCCCGCGGCACCGACCGACGACCCCTTCGGCACGCCCGGCACGCCCGGCGGGCCGTCGGGCGGCACTCCGACCGACGCCGGGGACCTGCGGTTCGACACGCAGGTCGCCGGCCCGGCCGCGGCCACCGGTTCGGGCGGCGACCCCGCCGGGATCAGCGCCATGCTGCTGCCCGGACCGCTGCGGGTGGTCACGCCCGCACCCGGCGGCTCCGGCTACCTCAAGGTCAACTCCGTCACGGGGAACGCCGAAGGGCGCATCGCCCCGGTACTCGTCCAGGACTTCCGCGGCTCGCGCTCCGGATGGACGCTCACCGCCACCATGTCCGACTTCTCCGCCGCGGGCGGCTCGAAGCTCGACGCGGACAAGCTCAACTGGGTGCCGAAGTGCGGTGCGCACCCGGGCCCGTCGTCCTATCCCAGCACGCCGGTCGCGGGGTCGCCGGTGGCGACCAACCGTACCGCGCTGCTGTGTTCCACCCCGTCCCTGCCCTCGGTCACCGGCGGCCAGTTCGACGTGGAAGCCGATCTCCGACTCCAGTTGCCCGACCGGGGATCCGGCGGCGGAACGTACACCGCGACCCTCGTGCTCACCCTCGCCTGACGGCGAGCCGCTCGGCCCGAAGCTCGACCGTATTGGGGCAAGTCCCGCCCCGACGAGAGGAGTTACCAGTCCGATGGCGACAAGAAGGATGACGAGAGCCGCGCTCGCCGCGACGGTGAGCGCGGCATTCGCGGCCGGGGGGATCCTCGCCCTCGGACAACCGGCCGGGGCGGCCCAGAACTCCCGTACCGCGACGGTCGCGATGGACTGCGCCTGGCAGACGGCGTACGGCGAGCAGTTCGTGGCCAGCCCCACGTTCGAGCTGTCCGCACCGGGTGCGGCGCAGGTCGGCGGCAAGGCCGACTTGAGTGCCACCGTCAAGGACGGCGGCAGCCTGCTCACCATCCCGGCGGGTGCGACCGCGCACAACCTCATGTACACCGGCGCGTCCATGGACGCGAAGGTCTCCGGCGCGGCGGGCCTCGCCGCGGCGAAGCTGGCCACGGCGTCGGACGGCGCGGCCGTGGGCGCCGACGGGGTCGTCAAGTCGGGCGCGTTCACCCAGTCGTACAGCGTCACCGCGGCAGGCAGCCTGACCGTGCAACTCGACAAGCTGACGGTGTCGTTCACGGACAAGGCCAACAACGACGCGGCGCTCACCCTGGTGTGCACGCCGCGGTCGGCGTCCGGCGTCTGGCCCGCGATCAACGCGACGTCCGGGACCCCGGGGGCGCCGTCGAACGGCGGAACGCTTCAGCAGACCGTCGGTGCGGGGGTCAGCGCCACGGCCACCGCCACCGACACCGCGACGGCCGAGCCGACGGCCACGCTGACGCAGGGCGTCAGTGTGGCCCCCACCACGACCGCGTCCACCTCGGGGTCCGCGTCGGGGTCCGGAAGCACGTCGTCCGGCCCCCTGGCGCACACCGGCGGGGGAGGCCCCGGCCTGATGGCCCTCGCCATGCTCGCCGCGTCGCTGCTGCTCGGCAGCATCGCCGTGATCCTGGCCCTTCCGCACCGCCGAAGGAGCCGTCCGCTCACCTGATGCGGCTTCCGACACGCACGCAAAGAACCGCATCTGTCCATCAGGAGATTGGGATTCCCACCTCATGATCAAAGTCCGAAAGAGAGCAGCCGCGGCCCTCGGGGCGGTGACACTGGTCGGCACGGCGGGACTGGTGGCACTGTCCCCGGCGGCGTCGGCAGCCGCCGTGAGCTACCACATCAAGTGCCCGGTCGGCATTCCCGGTATCCCGGACGCCGACGGCACCCAGGACATCACGTTCACCATGCCCGCGGCGAAGGTCAAGCCGGGACAGACGGCCACGATCGGTGTGACGATGGGGCCGAGTCCCATCGCCCTCAACATGGGTCCGCTCGACGTGGACGTTTCGGTGGCGTTCGACCTGAAGGCGAGCGGCGGCTCGAGCGCCGATGTGGCTTTGCAGGGGGAGGGCGGCAAAAAGCTGACGATCACCCCGAACCAGCCGCTCCAGGTGCCCCCGTTCAACGCCACCATGACCGTCCCGGCCGACGCGACCGGCGACATCACGCTCACGCCGAAGAAGTTCACGATCACGGCGATGGGTTCGATCAACATCGTGTGCACGCCCGACGGCGACATTCCGTCCCTGGGCACCCTCCCGGTCGACGCCGCCGGCCCCTCGGTGGCGGTCACCCCCGGTACCCAGGAGCCCGGCAAGGACATCACCCTCGCCGGTGCGAACTGGCCGGCCGGGACGCCCACCGTCGAACTCTGCAAGGGCACCGACTGTTCCGCGGACCGTTTCTCGGCCAAGTCGCCCGTCGTGGGCGCCGACGGGAAGCTGTCCGGCACCGCCACGCTCAAGGCGGACGTCGCCGACGGCGACTACACCGTGAAGGTCACGGTCGGCGACGCGTCGGAAAGCGCGCCGCTCACGGTCAAGAAGCCGCAGGCCGCCACCCCGGCGATCACACTCAGCCCGACCTCGGGCCAGGTCGGCACCGAAGTGACGGTCAACGGAACCGGCTTCCCGGCCGGCGCGGTGAGCGTGTCCGGCCTTGCCGGGACCGCGGCCAGCTCCGACGCCGCGGTGAACGCCACGGCGGCCGCGGACGGCACGTTCGCCGCCAAGTTCAAGGTGACGGACGCCAACACCACGAAGATCAAGGCCGCGGGCGTGCAGAGTTCCAGCGCCGAAGCCGCTTTCGAGGTCAAGGCGCCCGTCAAGGACCCGAACGGCAAGCTGGTCGCGGTCCAGTACAGCTGCCTGACGGCGGACAGCCCGATCGAGTCGGCCAAGGGGCCGTTCGAGGCGACCCGCAAGGTGCTCATCACCCTGCCGTCCGCCGCCGACCCGAACGAGAAGGTCGACATCAGCGCGACGTTCGAGAACGACGTGGTCGGCGACATGCCGAACATCCCCGTCCAGGTGAAGCTCCACATCACGCCCGAGATCGACGTCAAGGTCACCGACGACGCCGGCAAGACCGGCTTGCTCACGCTCAAGGCGGACTCGCCGCCCGACTTCGACCTGGTCCCGGGCCAGCCCATGAAGGCGGGTCCGTTCAAGAGCTCCTTCACCGTGCCGGGCGGCGGCGTGTTCTCCTTCACCCCCGGAGAGCTGCGGATCGCCACCGTCGCCATGGGCGCGACGACGCACACCGTCTGCACCCTGAAGAACACCCCGGAGGTCTCGGCGACCCTGACCGCGGTCGGTGAGCGCGGCGAGCTGCCGCAGACCACCGGCGGCTCCTCGTCCGGCTCCACGGCCGGCTCCTCCGGCGCCACCGGCGGCGACCTCGCCAAGACCGGTTCCGGTGGTTCGGCCATCGACGCGTTCGCGCTCGCGGCGGGTACCGCCGTGCTCGCGGCCGTCGGTGTGCTGCTGCTGGTGCCCTACCGCCGCCGTCTGCGCACCCGCGCCTGACGAAACGGCTGACGGCGCCGGACGCGGGCGGATATGACGCGTGAGCGCCGAGTCGGGTCCTCCCTCCGGAATCTCCCCGGAGGGAGGGCCCTTCGCGTACTGTGCGCACCGGTAGGACCGGGTGTGTGGCGCGTGTGGCCTGTGTGCCGAGCGATGAAGGGACCGCGATATCCGATGGCTCGACGTATAGCGAGGGCCGGGTTCGTCCTGGGACTGACGTCGGCAAGCATGGCCGCGTCGGTGGTAGGACTGGCTCCGCCCGCGTTCGCGGGCAACCAGATCTCCATGCAGGTGCACTGCGAACTACCTTTGGACCAGCCGCCGATCGAAGGCGAGCAGCTCGTCACGCTGGAGGGGCCCGCGGACGCGGTGCGCCCCGGCGACAAGGTCAAGATCCGGGTGACGCTGGGCCCGAACGCGGGCACCAGCCCCATCCCGTTCCCGGGCACCCCGACCACCCCGTCGATCGAACTGACCATGTCCGGCGGCGCCACCGGCACGGTGCGGCTGCAAGGACCGCAGATGATCGTCGACATCCCCGGGGCCCCGCACCAGATCCTGATCCCGCCCTACGAAGGCGAACTCCAGATCCCCATCGAGGCCACCGGCGACATCTCCCTGACGCCCGGCAAGATGGTCACCACCACCGCGATCTTCGGCTCGCAGGTCACCACCTGCTTCCCGACCGGCCCGGTCCCGGTCTCCACGGTCGTCAAGATCACCAACCAGGACGCGCCGGTGAACCCCGCCCAGGGGCCCGCGAGCACGACCGGTGCCGGGCCGAGCGCAAAGAGCGTGGTCCCGGCGGCGCCGCCCAGCCAGGCGCCGGTCGGCACCGGAAGCCCCTCCGGCCCCGAGTCGCCCGGCCCGTCGAGCGCGACCATCCAGGCGAAGAGTTCGGCGTCCGACTCGAGCGGCGGCGGCGGGCTTTCCGGCGCCGCGGTGTTCGGCATCGCGGCCGGCGCGCTGGTGCTCGCCATGGCGGTCGTCACGATGCTGATGTCCTGGCGGCGGCACACCGAGGACGACTGAGGGCGGACATGAACACCACCAGACGCAGAGTCGCTTCCGCGACCGCGGCAGGGGCGTTGGCCGTGGCCGGACTGGCCGCGGCGGCCCCCGCCGCCGACGCCGCCCGGGCGACCGCGAACGCGGTCTGCCGCCAGGCGTCTCCCCCGTCCGGGGAAGTCGCCGCCACCATGTCCGTCGGTGTCTCCTTCAACCCGGCCTCGGGGCCTGCCGGCACCGTCGTCGCCGTAAGCGCGACCGCGGGGCCGCTGCCCGTCCTGTCGTCCACGGCCGTGCCGGACGCCATGATCGAGACCCGGCTCACGCTGGCCTATGCGGGAGCCGCCTCGGGAACGGCCGACCTCGTCTCGGCACAGACCGTCGCGCTTCCCCAAGGCCCGGTGGACCTCGGCCCCTTCGACGCGTCGTTGCGGATTCCCGACGGCGCCCCGCCCGGGGACCTGCAGTTCACCGCCAAGGCGCTGTCCGTCACCATCACCACGCCCTACGGCAGCGTCCTCGAAGAATGCGACTTCTCCGGCAGCGGCGTGCTCGGCACGTTCACCGTCACCTCGGACACCGGGACGCAGCAGCGGCCGCAGGGCACCGTGGACTCGGGCGGCCTGAACTTCGAGCAGGCCGCCGCGGGCATGCAGCTGTCGCAGGTCACGCTGAACGGCAAGCCGCAGACGATGACGGGCGCGCTGAACCAGGTCGCGGTGCAGGACTTCCGCGGCGACGTTCTGGGCTGGGACCTGACGGGTGCCATCACGGACTTCACCAGCCCGGAGAAAGGCGGCCTGATCCCCGCGGACTCGTTCACCTGGAAGCCGGCCTGCGCGGTGACGAACCCGGATTCGCCGAGCCAGGTCGTGGCGGGATCGGAGGGCACCGTGGGGCTGCTGTGCAAGCAGAACGCGAACGCTCCGGGTGTCGTCTCCGGCGGCGAGTTCACCGCCGACGCGTCGGCCAAGCTCCCGATTCCGGCGTGGCAGCTGTCCGGCACCTACACCGCCACCCTCACACTCACCCTGATCTGACCCGGCTTTTCCGCCCCTCCGCCCGCCCGCGCCGGTGCCCGCGCGCCGTCGAATGCCTCGTCCGGCACGGGTTGTGAACCGGTGAGTACGGGACAGGTACGGGACCCAGGCCCGGATGGGTTCTACGATCGGGCCATGACCCGCGTACTGCTCGCCGAGGACGATGCTTCTATTTCCGAGCCCCTGGCACGCGCACTGCGCCGCGAGGGCTATGACGTTGAGGTGCGTGAGGACGGACCGACGGCCCTCGAGTGTGCCGCGCAGAGCGGGGTCGACCTGCTCGTGCTCGACCTCGGGCTGCCCGGCATGGACGGTCTGGAGGTCTGCCGCCGGCTGCGCGCCGAGGGCCACGGGTTCCCGGTCCTCGTCCTGACCGCCCGCGCCGACGAGGTCGACACGGTCGTCGGGCTCGACGCCGGCGCCGACGACTACGTGACCAAGCCGTTCCGGCTCGCCGAACTCCTGGCCCGGGTCCGGGCACTGCTGCGCCGCGGCGCGGCCGAGGTCGGCCAGGGAGTGCACGGCGTCCGGATCGACGTCGACTCCCACCGCGCCTGGATCGGCGACGAGGAACTGCAGCTCACCGCGAAGGAGTTCGATCTCCTGCGGGTCCTCGTCCGGGACGCCGGCCGCGTGGTGACGCGCGACCAGCTCATGCGCGAGGTGTGGGACACGACCTGGTGGTCGTCCACCAAGACCCTGGACATGCACATCTCCTGGCTCCGCAAGAAGCTCGGCGACGACGCGGGTAACCCCCGCTACATCACCACCGTGCGCGGTGTCGGGTTCCGGTTCGAGAAGAACTGACAGGCAAGGTAACGGGGGCATTCGGAACGGTCGTATCTGTGCGTCGCAGGCTCATCAACACCACGCTCGGTGTGGTGCTCGTCGTCGTGGCCGTGCTCGGCATCCCCTTGGCGTTCGTCGAGACGCGCGCCATCGAGACCACGGCGAAGGACAACCTCAAAGCCGAGGCGGCGCGCGTCCTGGAGGTCGTCGAACTGCGCCTGTCGTCCGGCGACCAGCCCGACGTGGCGGTGCTGGAACGCCAGGTCGCGTCGTCGCGCTACGCGGCGATCACGATCCCGGGCCGGCCGGTCCTGGAGTTCGGCAAGAAGCCGACCGGCCGGACCCTCAACGTGTCGATGAGCGGCCCGCACGGCGAGACCGTGACGGTGTCCGAGTCCCGCGACGAGGTGAGCCAGCGGGTCCGCGAGTCGCTGCTGCTGATCCTGGGCGTCGCCCTCCTCGCGGTGGCCGCGGCGACCGCGCTGGCGGTGTGGCAGGCGCGCCGGCTGGCCCGCCCGCTCACCGACCTGGCGGAGACCGCGGAACGCCTCGGCTCCGGCGACCCGCGCCCGCGACAGCGCCGCTACGACGTCCCGGAGCTGGACCGGGTCGCCGAGGTGCTCGACCAGAGCGCCGAACGCATCGCCCGCATGCTGACCGCCGAGCGGCGCCTGGCCGCCGACGCGTCGCACCAGCTGCGTACTCCGCTCACCGCGCTGTCGATGCGCCTCGAAGAGATCATCGCCACCGAGGACCCGGGCACGGTCAAGGAGGAAGCGGCGATCGCGCTGACCCAGGTGGAGCGGCTCACCGACGTCGTGGAACGTCTCCTCACCAGCACCCGGCGCGGCGCCGCGGGCCGCGACCCGCGCACCGAGTCGGCCGTGACGGTGAGCGTGGACGACGTGATCCGCCAGCAGGTCGACGAATGGCGGCCCGCGGTGGCGAGCGCGCACCGCGCCATCCGGGTCACCGGGCAGTCCGGCCTGGTCGCGGTCGCCACGCCCGGCGCGCTCGCCCAGGTGCTCGCCACGCTGCTGGAGAACGCCCTCATGCACGGCGGCGGCACGGTCACCATCAGCACCCGCCGGATCGGCAGCTCGATCGTCGTCGAGGTCGAGGACGAAGGCGCCGGGGTATCCGACGTGCTCGGCGCACGGGTGTTCGAGCGGGCGGTCAGCGGACGCAACTCGACGGGTCTCGGCCTGGCGGTCGCGCGCGACCTCGCCGAGGCGGACGGCGGACGCCTGGAACTGCTGCAACTGCGCCCGCCGGTCTTCGCGGTGTTCCTGGGCGCCTACCCGGGCGCCGACAACGGGGACTGACCCCGCGAGGCCGCCCGCTCGGCCGGAACCGGCCTGGCGCACCCCCGGGCCGGAATCGCGCCCACGAGCGCGTCACACGGCCGTCAGGACGCCTTCGTGGACTCTTCCTCGACCAGCTTGGCCGCCTCGCGGTCGATTTCCGCGGCGTGCGTGCCGGTGAAGACCCAGGTGCGGTACGACCAGAAACGGAACAGCGTGCCCAGCGGCAGGCCGAACGCGTACTTGGCGACGTTGTTGGCCTTGCTGGTCGTGTAGTCCAGCAGGTAGTTCGACACCGCCACGGCGCCCGCCTCGATGGCCATGCCGACACCGCTGAAGAGCAGGAACAGCAGGACTTCGCGCCGCTGGTCGGCGGACTTGCGGTGCCGGAACGCCCAGAAGCGGTTGCCGACGTAGTTGACCACGATGGCGACCGCGGTGGAGATGATCGACGAGCGCACCGGTGCCAGGTCGAGCTGGTTCAGGCACAGGTTGAACACGAGGATGTTGACGACGACGCCGAAGCCGCCGACGGCACCGAACTTGAGCGTCTCGTGCACCAGGTGGTGGAAGCGCGCATAGAACGCGCGGGGCCCGGTCACGGGGTGCCGCCCCGGCCGGCGGACAGGGCGGGCTCGGTCGAGGGCGCGGTCTCGGACTTGTGCTTGAACACGAAAGTACGGAACGCCCAGAACCGGAAGAGGGTTCCCAGGGCCATACCTACGATGTTGCCCGAAATGTTGTCCGCGAGCGTGCTGGTGTAGCCCATCAGGTGATTCGAGACGAAAACGCAGCCCGCCTGGATGCCCGCTGCTATGGCGCTGAACACGAAGAACATCGTGTATTCGCGCCGGACCCCGGTCCGCTCGCGACTGCGGTACGTCCAGTACCGGTTGCCGATGTAGGCGACGATCGTGGCCGGGACGGACGAGACGATCTTCGCGGCGACGCCGCCGAGACCCCAGTACAGGCAGAGGTTGAAGACCGCCACGTCGACCGCGTAAGCCAGGCCGCCGGCGATGAGGAACTGGGTGACCTCGGACCGTGCCGCGGCGAGCCGCCCCGGGGCCTCGGCGGGCTCCGTGGGGGCCGTACCGCTCACCGGCGTCCTCGGGTGTCTGCACAACTCACCCGACGAGGGTAGCCGCATCCGTCCGCCGCGGAGCGCCGGATACCCTTGGTGCCCGTGACCTACCCGATCGTCGGCATGGTCGGCGGCGGCCAGCTGGCCCGCATGACCCACCAGGCCGGAATCCCCCTCGGCATCCGTTTCCGCCTCCTCGCCGCGTCCGCGGACGAGTCCGCCGCGCAAGCCGTGGCCGACACCGTCCTCGGCGACGAGAAGGCCCTCGGCGACCTCCGCACATTCGCGCAGCCGTGCGCCGTGGTCACCTTCGACCACGAGCACGTGCCCACCGAACACCTCCGCGCGCTGGAAGCGGACGGCATCGCCGTCCGCCCCGGCCCCGACGCCCTCGTGCACGCCCAGGACAAGGGCGTCATGCGCGAGCGCCTCGCCGAGATCGGCATCCCGTGCCCGCGCAACCGCATCGTCGCCGACCCGGCGGACGTCGCCGCGTTCGCCGACGAGGTCGGCGGCTGGCCGGTGGTGCTCAAGACGGTGCGCGGCGGCTATGACGGCAAGGGAGTCTGGGTCGTCGGCGACACCGAGGCGGCCGCTGCGCCGTTCCGCGCCGGCGTCCCGGTGCTCGCCGAGGAGAAGGTCGACTTCGCCCGCGAGCTGGCCGCCAACGTGGTGCGCTCGCCGCACGGGCAGGCGGTCGCCTACCCGGTCGTGGAGAGCATCCAGGAGGACGGCGTCTGCCGCGAGGTCATCGCGCCCGCGCCGGACCTGTCCGAGGAGCGCGCCGTCGAGGCGCAGCGGATCGCCCTGAGGATCGCCGGCGAGCTGGACGTGACCGGGCACCTCGCGGTCGAGCTGTTCGAGACCCGCGACGGCCGCATCCTGGTCAACGAGCTGGCGATGCGTCCGCACAACTCCGGGCACTGGACCATCGACGGGGCCGTCACCTCGCAGTTCGAGAACCATCTGCGCGCGGTCCTCGACCTGCCGCTCGGCGACCCGCGGGCCCGCGCCAAGTGGACCGTGATGGTCAACGTGCTCGGCGGCGACTACCCGGACATGTACCCCGCGTACCTGCACGTCATGGCACGTGACCCCGGCGTCAAGGTCCACATGTACGGCAAAGAGGTCAAGCCCGGCCGCAAGGTCGGCCACGTCACCGTGTGCGGCGACGATCTGGACGACGTCCGCGCGCGCGCCAACCACGCCGCGGACTACCTGCGAGGGAGCATCACCGAATGAGCCAGCCCGCCGCCCGGCCCGTCGTCGGCATCGTCATGGGGTCCGACTCCGACTGGCCGGTCATGCAGGCCGCCGCGGAGGTCATGGACGAGTTCGGCATCGCGTACGAGGCCGACGTGGTCTCGGCGCACCGGATGCCGCAGGAGATGATCGCGTACGGGCAGAACGCCGCGGGGCGCGGGCTAAAGGCGATCATCGCGGGCGCCGGAGGTGCGGCCCACCTGCCCGGCATGCTCGCGTCGGTGACGCCGCTGCCGGTGATCGGTGTGCCGGTGCCGCTGAAGTACCTCGACGGCATGGACTCGCTGCTGTCGATCGTGCAGATGCCGGCCGGTGTGCCGGTGGCCACCGTGTCCGTCGCGGGGGCGCGCAATGCGGGCCTGCTCGCGGTGCGGATGCTGGCCGCGCACGACCCGGCGCTGCTGGAGCGCATGACCGCGTTCCAGGCCGACCTCAACGCCCAGGCCACCGAGAAGGGCCGCAAGCTGCGCGAGTCCCTCGGCCGCTGAGCGGACGAACCGGACCTGCCCAGGGCATCGGATGTGCGGTGCCCGGCCCGACCGGTGCCGGTCGGGCCGGCGGGTCAGGCGCTGGTGAGCGACATGCGCTGCATGGTGACGGCGGCGCAGCGGTCCATGACCATGTCCAGGCCCGCGGCGGTGGTCCGCTCGTAGGCGTCCAGGTCGATCACGTCGAGCTGGCACCACACGGCCTTGGCGCCGATCTGCACGGCTTGGTCGGCGATGGCGCCGGCCTTCGCGGAGTTGACGAAGACCTGCACCACGTCGACCGGGAACGGGATGTCGGCGAGGGTGAGGTACCCGGTTTCGCCGTGCACGGTCTCGGCACGGGGGTGCACCGGGACGATGCGCTTGCCCAGCTGCTGGAGATGGGCGGCGACGCCGAACGCCGCGCGGTGCGAGTTGGTGCTGAGGCCGACCACCGCCCACGTGCGGTGGGAGAGGATGCGCCGGATGGTCGCGTCGTCGCCGTACGGCATGCTGTGCCCCTCAGGTTGGGGAGGGTGGGACGGAGGCCGGGGGGCCTCCCGGGGGAATCGCGGGCCCGTGCGGATCAGGCGCCGATCAACCGCGGCCACTCGATGGCGGGGCAGCGGTCCACGACGACCTGGAGTCCCGCGTCGACCGCGAGCTTGATCGCGTCCGGGTTCACGACTCCGAGCTGATACCAGATGGCTTTCGCCCCGATGGCGATCGCTTGCGCGGTCACCGGCTCGGCGTGCTCGGCGTTGACGAACACGTCGACCACGTCGACGGGGAACGGGATCTCCTCCAGCAGCGCGTACCCGGTCTCGCCGTGCACGGCCTCCGCTTTCGGGTGCACCGGCACGATCCGCTTGTCGTGGCCTTGCAGGAACCCGGCGACGCCCCACGCGGGGCGCCCCATGTTCGTGCTCAGCCCGACGACCGCCCACGTGTGGTGGACGACCATGAGGTCGCGGATCGCTTCGTCGTCGGTGAGGACACCGTCGGTGACATAAGCCATGCGGTCATCGTGCCCCTGTCGCCCCGGTCCCACCACCCGGGGGAGGGGGCCGGTGCGGAGGCGGAGCCCGGCGGAGCGGGGCGGGATTACGGGCGGCCGAGGGCCCGGTAGGTCCAGCCCGCGGCGCGCCAGCGGTCGGCGTCGAGGGCGTTGCGGCCGTCCACGACGCGGCGCTCGGCGACCACCTCGCCGAGCGCGGCGGGGTCGATCTCCCGGAACTCGCGCCATTCGGTCAAATGGAGGACGACGTGCGCGCCCGCGGCCGCGCCGAAAGCGGAGTCGGCGTAGGCGAGGCCGGGGTACATCTTGCGGGCGTTGTCGACCGCCTTGGGGTCGTAGACCGTCACGTCGCCGCCCTGGAGCTGCACCTGTGCGGCGACGTTGAGCGCGGGCGAGTCGCGGATGTCGTCGGACTCCGGTTTGAACGCGGCGCCGAGGACGGCGACGCGGCGGCCGAGGAACCCGCCGCCGCACGCGTCGCGGGCCAGGTCGACCATCTTGAAGCGGCGGCGCATGTTGATCGCGTCGACCTCGCGCAGGAAGGTGAGCGCCTGGTCGACGCCCAGCTCGCCGGCCCGGGCCATGAAGGCGCGGATGTCCTTGGGCAGGCAGCCGCCGCCGAAGCCGAGGCCGGCGTTGAGGAACTGGCCGCCGATGCGCGGGTCGTAGGAGAGCGCCTGGGAGAGCTGGGTCACGTCGGCGCCGGCCGCCTCGCAGACCTCGGCCATCGCGTTGATGAACGAGATCTTGGTGGACAGGAAGGCGTTCGCGGACACCTTGACCAGTTCGGAGGTGGCGAAGTCGGTCACCAGGAACGGCACGCCTTCGGCGATGAGCGGCGCGTACACCTCGCGCAGCGTGGCCTCGGCGGTTTCCGAGCGCACGCCGACCACCAGGCGGTCCGGGTGCAGCGTGTCGCCGATGGCGTGGCCCTCGCGCAGGAACTCGGGGTTCCAGGCGAGTTCCGCGGCTTCGCCGACGGGGGCGCGCTCGGCGATGCGGGTGGCCAGGCGTGCCGCGGTGCCGACCGGGACGGTGGACTTGCCGACCACCAGGCAGGGCCGGTCCAGGTGCGGGGCGAGGGCGTCGACGGCGGCGTCGAGGTAGCTCGTGTCGGCGGCGAATTCGCCCTTGCGCTGCGGGGTGCCGACGCACAGGAAGTGCACGTCGCCGAACGCGGCGGCCTCCTCGGCGGAGGTGGTGAAGCGCAGCCGCCCGGAGGCCAGGTGCGGGGCGAGCAGGTCCTCCAGGCCGGGTTCGTAGAAGGGGAGGGTGCCGGCCTGGAGCATCGCGGCCTTGTCGGGGTCGACGTCGACGCCGAGCACCTCGTACCCCAGCTCGGCCATGCACGCGGCGTGGGTCGCGCCCAGGTAACCGGTGCCGATCACGGTGATGCGCGACACGGGTGCCACACCGCCTCCTGACGGGACGAACGAAATCGAGCGGCGGCCCCCGACGGGCCGTTTTCCTCCCGGAATCGTAGTCGCGCGGCAGGGCCGCCACGGCCGGTACCGGGCAGCACGCCGGACTCGGGGGGGCGCCGGGGCCGGGAAAACCGGGGTTACCGGACGGTAACCCCGGTCGTCCGGCGCCAGGGCGTGTCCTAGGCGAGTTCCTCGCGCAGCTCGGTCAGGGTCCGCACCGCCTCGGCCGCGCGCAGGGTGCGGGCGACGAGGAGGGCCGCGTCCACCCGGGAGCGGGCGAGTTCGGGCATGCCGAACTCGTGCTTCTCGACGCGGGCGGCGACGGTGACCAGTTGGGCGTACTGGCTTTCGAACCGGGGCAGCCCGATCTCCAGCCGGGTGGCGCCGCGGTCGGCGATGCGGAGCGCCTCGTCGTTGCGGTCCTCCATCCACAGGGCCTGGGACCACTGGACTTCGGTGGCCGTGCGTTCGTGCGCCCGGTCCAGGTCGGGGCCGTCCTCGGCGGCGGCGTCCAGGAGGGCCATGGCGTCGGCGAATTTCGCCAGGCCGGCGTCGACCTTCGCGCGGGCGGCGTCCTCGTCGGCTCCGTCGTCGTACTGGCCGTCGATGAGGTTCCAGGCCGCGGCGCGGGTGAGCCGGACGGCCGCGCCGGCGCGGCCGGCGTCGCCCGCGAGCCGGATCGCCTCGGGGAACGCCGCGCCGGCCTCGGTGCGGCGTTCCGCCACGGCCAGGGTCTGGGCGGCTTCGCCGGCGAGGGTCGCGCGGATGCCCGGGTCGGCGTCCTGCGCGGCGGCCCGGGCGGCGGCGCCCACCAGCACGTCGGCGGCCTCCAGGGCGTGCCCGGTCGCGGACAGGCAGGTCCCCAGCATCCACCGGTTGTGCAGCACGTCGTCCGGGCCGAGGAGTTCGTCGACCTCGGGCAGGGACTCCTCGAGGATCGCGGCGGCGTCGGCGGGGCGGTCCAGGTCCTTGAACAGGGCTGCCAGGGTGACCCGGCACTGCACGGCGCCGAGCCGGTCGCCGAGCCGGTCGAACTCCTGTGCGGCGAGTGCGGCGTACTCCGCCGCGGCGGCCGGTCGGCCGTTCACGGCGGACGCCCGGGTCAGCGCCGCGAGCACGTCGGCGTACAGCGCCGGGTCGTGGGTAGGGCCTTGGGCCGCGTCGAGGACGCCGAGCAGGACCTCTTCGGCACCGGCGGCGTCCCCGTGGTGGAGCAGAAAGCCGCCCAGCAGGCGCCCGGTGGAGGCGGCGGCCCAAGGTCGCTCCGCCGCGGCGGCTGCGGTGAGCGCGCCGCGCAGCTCGGCTTCGGCGCGCTGGTGGTCGCCGTCGACCACCGCCAAGTGCGCGCGGGCTTCGCCGGCTTCGGCGATGCGGTGGCCCAGCCGATGGTGGGCGGCCGCGGCGGCCAGCCGGTCGGTCTCGGCCTCGTAGGCGGCCCGGGCGGCGGCCTGCGTTTCTTCTGGCGCGGCGGCGAACGCCAACCGGGCGGCCGTCATGCGGGCGGCCAGCACCGACACCAAGTCGGCCGGTTCGGCGCGGCCTTGGGAGACCAGGTGGACGAGATCGGCGGTGGTCGCGTCGAGGCCGGGCGCCCAGTCGGCGGACAAGACCTCCGGGGCGGCCGGATGGCGGACCGAGACGACGGCCCGCGCGCGGGCGACGTGAGCCGGGCCGGGGCGGTCGGTGGCGGCGAACAGCTCTGCCGCTATGCGGAGTTGTTCGATTCCGGCGGCCAGGTCGCCGGAGTTGACCAAGTCGATGGCGCGCGCGTCGGCAAGGTCTGCCGCGTCCCGGTCGGTGACGGCTGCGCCGCGCTCCGCCGCGGTCGTGGCGAAAAGCTCCCACGCCGCGCGGCTGCCCGGATGGCCCGCCTTGACCGACGCGCGGGCCCGCTCGGCGAGTTCGTCGAGGCTGGTGCCGGCCTCGGGAGCCGGTTCCGCGGGACGCGGCGTGGGGACGAGGACGGACCGCACGCCGAGCGGCAGTGCGGCGACGACCGGCTTGGCGGCCAGCCGGGTGCGGAGTTGGCCGCTGACGAAGTCCGAGCCGTTGCGGGCGTCGAAGCGGGCGGCGAGCGCGAACGCGTCGCGCTCGACCAGCGCCAGCAGTTCGGCCGCCGTTCCGTCCGTGCCGGGCGCGCCGGCGACCCGCATGCCGCCGCGGCCCAGCGCGACCAGGCGCCGCAGCAGCACGCCGACGCCGCCCAGGAAGGCCAGGTGAACGTCCGCGTCGGCGGCGGGGGAAGCCAGCCACGTCCGGTGCGCCGCGGTGATTTCCACGCCGCGGCCTTCGTTGCCGGTGAGCGCGCAGAACTCGATGTGCCTGCCGACGCTCGCGTAGGTGCTGACCGAGCCGCGGACCAGCCGGTAGCCGCGCAGGTGGTTGGTGCGGGCTTCGTCGAGCCGCCCGAGGCGGATCAGCGGCAGCAGGGAATCGGCGATGGTGATCTGCGGCTCTTCGGCGCACGTGCGCATGCCCGACAGCGTCGGCTCGAAGATCTCCAAGGCCCCTTCGTCGTCGCCCTGTTCGGCGAGCCAGCGGCCCTGCTCGCGGCGTTCGCACGCGTCGCAGTCGGTCAGCGAATCCCGGTCGGCGGCCATCCAGGCGGCGAACTCGGCCGCGGCGCCCGCCTTGTCGCCGGTGTGGTCGGCCAGATAGAAGCGGCACTTGTGCACCGGACGCATGCTGTGTCCGGCGGTGCGGAAGCGGCGCTCCATGTCGTCGAGGAACGACCGGATCGTGGTGAGCGGGACCTCCGGCGCCGCGAGGAGCGACGACGTGACCCACTTCAAGTGCCAGTAGACGCCGTGCGTGAGGCCAGGGGAGAACTCGCCCGGCTGCTCGTCGTACAGGCGCAGCAGGCGGCCCATGGAGACCGCGCTCTTGGGGGATTCGCCGCCGTAGTTGTAGGCGACGATCGTCTCCAGCAGCGCTGCGGCGACCAGCGGGGTGCCGCCCAGGCGTTCGGCGGCGGCCAAGAGGGCTTCGGCGGCCGCGCTGCGGGCGACGCCGTAGGGCCGTTCGCGGACTTCGGCGCGGGCGCGCTCGAACGTGGCGTCGTCGATGACCTCGTCGTACATGTCTGCGGCCCCCGTCACTTGTCGTCGTTCGCGGTCTCGTGCACGGCGCGTTCCAGCAGGCCGAGGAACGACCGGTTCAGCAGCGCGCTTTCCGCGGCGGTGAGCGGGCGGCGGCTGAGCAGCAGCGCTTGGCCGTACAAGCCTTCGACGGTAGTGCGTGCGAGGGCCGGGTCGCCGACGGTCAGGACGCGGCGGACCAGCGGATTGAGGTGGTTGAGCACCAGCCGGGCGCGCGGTGCGCTGCCGCGCAGCGCGCCGAGGATGCCCGCCCACAGCGCGTCGCCCGCGTCCGAGGCCTCGGATTCGGCCTGGGCACGGGCGCGTTCGCCGCGTTCGTCGCGGCCGTCGAGGAGCAGCGCGGGCACCGTGACGGGGTGGAAGGCGCGCAGCGAGGCTTCGCACGAGAGCGGGTCGAGGACGGTGCGGGCGTGCCCGAGGAAGGACCCGGCGGCGAGTTCGACGGACGGGTCGACCGGGTCCAGGTGCGCGGTCACGGTGTCCGGGTCGAGCGAGTCGACGACGGTGCCGGGGCGCAGGTCGGGGAGGCGGCGCACCAGGTCGGCGTCGTAGGTGTAGCCGCCGTTCACCACGCCGAGGCCGGCCGCGGCGGCGATCGGGGCGATCTGCCGGAACTCCTCGACCGAGTCGGTGAGGTGCACGACGCGGTGCCGGCGGGCGAACTCGTCGAGCCCGACCTGGCCGTCGGTGGTCTCGAAGGGCAGCCACGGCAGCATGAGGTCGAGCAGGTCGTCGTCGTGCCGGGCCATCGCCTTGACGCCGAGGTGGTGCACGGCGAGGAAGCGGCCGAGGCGTTCCGGGTCGCGGGCGGCGAGGCCGGTGAGCCAGTCGCGGATGGCCGCGCCGAGCGCGTCGCGGACGGCGGCCAGCGCCTCGTCGTCGTAGAGGTTCTCGCGCGACGCGGTGGGGCGCAGCGCCTCGGTGTCGACCGCGCACCGCACGAAGAACGCCCAGTCCGGCAGCAGCGCGTCGGCGGACTCGGTGAGCAGCATGCCCTTGAGGTGCACGCGGTGCTTGCCGCGCATGGCGGGGCTGACCGCGGAGGGCAGGACGAAGGCGGTGCCGCGGACGCCGGCGAGCGGCACGTCGAGGTCGATCATGTCCAGCGGGCTGAAGCCGAGGACGTTGTCGCAGTAATGCGCGAGCGCCGCGCGGCGGGCGTCCGGGTTCGGGTACCCGCGCTCCCACACCGCGGGGGTGTCGGTGACCGGGTGGACGGTGCCCGCGTCGTCGACGACGGCGGTGTCGTACGGCAGCAGCGCGCCGAAGTCCCGGGCGAGCGCGACGACCCGGTCGGCGGCGAACCATTCCTCGCTGCCGCGGCGCGGGGCGAGGAGCACGGTGGTGCCCGGTTCCGGGCGGGCGTCGTTCGGGAGGGTGCGGACGGTGTAGCGGCCGTCCGCGCCGGCCCGCCACTCGACCGGCGCGGCGTCCGGGTCGGCGGCGGAGCGGGTCACCACGGTGATCTCGTCGGCCACCACGAAGCATGCGAGCAGGCCGATGCCGAACTGGCCGAGGTAGTCGCGGCGGGCCGATTCGAGTTCGCCGCGTTTCGAGCTGCGGCCGATGGTGGCCAGGAAGCGGTGCACGTCGGCTTCGGTCAGGCCGACGCCGGTGTCCTCGACGCGCAGGGTGCCGCCCGCCGCGGTGAGGCGGATCGCCGCGGGTGCAGCGGGGTCCGCCTTGCGGCGGGCGGTGATGGCGTCGACGCCGTTCTGCAGCAGTTCGCGCAGATAGACCCGGGGACTCGAATACAGGTGGTGGGACAGCAGGTCGACCAGGCCGCGCAGGTCGACCTGGAAGGTGTGGTCGTCGAGGGGAGCCCGGGTCGGGGCGGCGTCGCTCATGGCTCACGATGATGGCCGACGGCGGTCGCCGCCAGCCACCGGGTTAGCGCGGAATCGGGTTGCCGTTGCGCAGCGCGTCGAACAGCGCCTTGGCCTTGGTGTCGTCCCACAGCACCGAGGACCCCGCGCTCGTCTGGTAGTTCGGGTTCTTGATCGGGACGGTCACCGTGCCGCCCTCGCCGCCGGTCAGCGTGCCCATGTCCTTGAACAGGTCGTACAGGTCGAAAAGGCCGGTGTCGTCGTCGACGATCACCGCGCTCAGGCTCGCGTCCGCCATCGGGAAGCCCTTGAACGGGTTGAGCAGGACCGACGGCGACTTGGCCTTCTTGGCGAGCGCCGAGAGGAACTGCTGCTGGCGCTTCATCCGGCCGAGGTCGGACGACGGGTCGAAGTAGCGGGCCCGCACGAACGACAGCGCTTGGCCGCCGTCGAGGCTCTGGCAGCCGGCCGGCAGGTCGGCGCCGGACTTCTCGTCCTTGATCGGCTTGTCCAGGCACATGTCCACGCCGCCGAGCGAGTCGACGATGCCCACGAAGCCGTCGAAGCCGACCTCGGCGTAGTGGTCGAGGCGCATGCCGGTGGCCATTTCGACGGTGCGCACCAGCAGCGGCGCGCCACCCAGCGAGAAGGCCGCGTTGAGCTTGTTCTTCTGCGCCTTCACGTGGGTCTTGCCCTCGTCGTACGCGGGGATCTGCACCCACGAGTCGCGCGGCAGGCTGATCAGCGACGTGCCGCCCGCGCCCTTGTGCAGCAGCATCATCGAGTCGGTGCGCTTGCCGTCCGCGCTGCCGGTGCGGAGCTTCTTCTTGTCCGCGTCGGACATGCCTTCGCGGCTGTCCGAACCGACGATCAGCCAGGTGGTGCCGGCGGTGGCGGCGGGGCGGCCCTTGTAGTCCTGCAGGACGTCCTGGTGCCGGATCTTCGAGTCGAGCCAGAAGTAGGTGCCGGTCAGGAAGGCCAGGACGAGCACCAGGAAGACGACGGTGCCGACGAGGATCCGCTTCTTCCAGTTCGGCTTCCTGCCCGGGGTCCGCGGACCTCCCGGACCGCCGGGACCGTCGGGGCCGGGCGGGCCGCCGGGGCCGTCCGGCCCGGGGTACGGGCGGGGCGGGGTCTGCACCGGGCTGCCCGGGGCGTCGAACACCGGCTGCGGGGGATAGGCGCCCGGATCCGGCGGCAGGACGGCGGTGGGCTGCGCGTCGGGCGGGAAGCCCGGCGGTGGCGACTGGGTGCCGTGGGGCGGGGGCTGCGGCGGAGTGCCGCCGCCCGCCGGGATGGTCCCCGCGGGACGGCTCGGGAGCGTCCCGGGCGGGGATATGGGATTTCCGTGCGGGGCACGCGGCGGCACCGACGCGGGGTCGGGGCCGGGCGTGCCGGCGGGCCCGGCGGAGTGTCCTCCGGGGCGGCGTGCGTCGTCCTCGGCCCAGCCGGGCGGCCATGCGTTCATGCGTACGAACCTGCCATCGCCCGCGGGCGGGGGGCAAACCTCGGAGCGTATCGGTGCGGTTCTGTGGCGGGGTTGGTACAGGTGTGTCCGATTCGCGACCTCGACCAAAAAGCGAGTTGTGCCGAGTTGCGCCCGGGCCCGGTGCGCGCCCGGCTCGCACGCGCACCGCGCCCCTTACTTGCAGACGACCTTGTCGCCCGTCGTCGTGGTGTACGCCGGGCTCGGCGCCCCGCCGCCGGGGGTCGTCGACGCGGGTTTCTCGGCCGCCGCGACCGGAGTGACCCCGGTGAACGACGAGCCGACGACGACCTCGATGGTCCGGCCCAGGCCGTCCACCGGCTTGAGCTCGGCGCCCGGCAGCGCGGCCGCGACGCTGCGGACCGAGCGGTCCCAGCGCGGGTCGTACCGGATCACCGTCTGGACCGCGTCGGAGATGCCGATCTGCTGGCCCGCGCGGGCGGCGCCGCTCATCTTGAAGCCCTGCTGCGCGAGGCCGTCGTAGGCCTTGCCGCCGAGGCCCGGCTGCGTCGTCCCGTTGTAGACCTGGAGGTAGATGTCGGCGGGGGCGACGTCGACGCTGACCGTGGCCGGCCCCGCGGGGGCGGAGGACGGCGACTTGCCGGCCGACGGGGACTTGCCGGGGTTCGCCACGTCCTGGTCGTTGCGCATCGCGTCGAACAGCGCCTGCGAGCCGGCGTCGTCCCACAGCACCGTCGAACCCCAGTCCTTGACCTGGTAGTCCATGGTCTTGAGGGGGATCTGCGCGTAGGTGATGCCGGAGCTGGACAGGCCCTTGAGCTTGGTGCCGAGGTCGAGCAGCCCTTGGGCGCTCAGTCCTTCGTCGACCTTGATCGACCCGAGTGCGGCGTCGAGGACGCCCTTGAGCTTGACCGGGTTCGCCAGCGTGCCGGTGCCGGTGGCGCGGGCCAGGACCTGGGTCATGAACTTCTGCTGGCGCTGCGTCCGGCCGATGTCGCCGGTGGGGTCGCTGCTGATGTGGCGGGCGCGCACGTACTGCAGCGCCTGGACCCCGTCCAGATGTGTGGTTCCGGCGGGCAGGTCCAGGCCGGATTTGGGGTCTTTCAGGGGGATAGGGGTGCACATGTCCACCCCGCCGATCTCGTCGACGACACTCACGAACGACAGGAAGTTGACCTCTATGTAGTGGTCGATCCGGACGTTGGTCGCCTTTTCCACGGTGGCGACGGCCAGGCTGCGGCCGCCGAGCGTGTACGCGGCGTTGATCTTGCCCTTGGACTCGCCCACGTCCCGGCCGGACGCCTTGTCCTTGTGCGCCGGGAAGGTCACATAGCTGTCGCGCGGGATGCTCACCATCGTCGCCTGGTCGCGCTTGGCGTTCAGGTGGACCAGGATCATCGTGTCGGTGCAGTCGCAGGCTTCGCCGCCCGCGTGCAGTTCGTTCAGGCGCTCCTTGGAGACGCCCTCGCGGCTGTCGGTGCCGACGATGAGGAACGTGGTGCCGCCGGTGGCGCCGTCGGGGCGGTCGTCGAGGCCGGCGAACGGGTCGACCCGGTCGATCTTCCCGTCCAGGTACTTCACCCACGCCCAGCCCACGCCGCTGGTGACCAGCACCAGTGCGGCCACCATCCCGGCCAGGGTCATCGGCCAGCGGCGACGCCGGGCCGGGGGCGCGGCGGGACGGCCCGCCGCCGTACTGCGCGTCGCCATCGCTGCCCTGCCCCCTCCTGATCCGGCCTTCGGAACGCGGAATTTCCACCTTAGGACGACGTTCCGGGCGGGCGCCGGAGCGACGCGCCGGTCGGGCCGCCGTACCGGACCTGCGGATTCCCGGGTTCTCCGGAATGCGCAGCTCCGGATATCCCGCCGCGGTGGCCCGCACACCCCCGGCGGGCAGTACGCTCGGGTCCCGATGAACCCGAATCCCAACGAAGCGTCCGGCGCGCCCGCCTCCGCCCGCCCCGGGGACCTGCCGCCGCTGCCGCCCGCGCCCGCGGTGTCGATCGTGATGCCGGTCCTGAACGAGGCCCGCCACCTGGAAGAGGCGGTGAGCCGCGCCCTCACCCAGGACTACGACGGCGATCTCGAACTCGTCATCGCCCTCGGCCCGTCGACCGACGACACCGACGCCATCGCGGCCCGCCTGGCGGCCGCCGACCCGCGCGTCCGCACCGTGGCCAATCCGAGCGGCCGCACGCCCAGCGCGCTCAACGCCGCGATCGAAGCCGCCCGCCATCCCGTGGTGGTGCGCGTCGACGGCCACGGCATCCTCCCGCCCGACTACGTCCGCACCGCCGTCGCCCTGCTGAGCGACACCGGCGCGGCCAACGTCGGCGGCATCATGCACGCCGAAGGCACCACCGCGTTCGAGGACGCGGTCGCCCGCGCGATGACGTCCAAACTCGGCGTCGGCAACGCCCGCTTCCACACCGGCGGCGGCGCGGGGCCCTCGGACACCGTGTACCTCGGCGTGTTCCGCCGCGACGTGCTGGACCAGCTCGGCGGCTACAACGAGGAATTCATCCGCGCGCAGGACTGGGAGCTGAACTACCGCATCCGGCAGGAGGGCCACCTGATCTGGTTCTCGCCGGAGCTGCGGGTCTCCTACCGGCCCCGGCCGACCGTCAAGGCGCTCGCGAAGCAGTACTACAACTACGGCCGTTGGCGCCGCGTGGTCACCCGCTACCACAAGGGCTCGGTCAACCCGCGCTACCTCGCGGCCCCCGCCGCGCTGGTCGGCGTCGTGGGCGGCCTGGTCGCCGGAACCGCCGGGTACCGGCCCGCGTTCGTGCTGCCGGCCGGATACGCGGCGGGCATCCTCGCGGGTGCCGCATGGGAAGGCCGCGGCCTCAAGCCGGGAGCGTGGGTGCGGCTGCCGGTCGCCCTGGCCGCCATGCACGGGTCGTGGGGCCTCGGCTTCCTGACCAGCCCGCGCGCGCTCGCCGAGCACGTGAAGGCAGCGGGCATCCCCGTCCCGAAAACGCCCGCGCCGCGCGACGTGGAGCCCGGTCCCGCCGCTTTGGAGCCCGACCCGCGGTGAACGTCCTGATGCTCGTCATCACGACGGTCGCCACCGACACCCGGGTGGTGCGGGAAGCCGCGACGCTTGCCGCCGCCGGGCACGACGTGCACATCATCGGACGCGGCGTGCCCGGCGACTGGCTGCCGCCGCCCGGCGTCACCGTGTCGTCGGCCGACGGGGCCTCGGTGTTCGCCACCTCCCGGGCCGCGCTCGGCGGCGGCCCGGCGCCCACCGGCGCGCCTCCGGGCACGCCGGCCGCGCCGCGGGGGCCCATGCCGCCGTACCGGCGCGCGGCTCGCTGGATGCTGCTGCCCCAGCACCGCGCGTCCGCGTTCGCCGCCTGGACCCGCTCGGCCCGGCGGGACGCCGCCGACCGGGTGTTCGACGCGGTGCACGCGCACGACTTCAACACCCTCGTCCTGGGCGCCGAACTCGCCCGCCAGCGCGGCGTGCCGCTGGTCTACGACAGCCACGAACTGTGGAGCGGACGGCCCCGCGTCGGCCGACCCACCCCGCTCCTCGCCGCCCGCGAAGCCCGCATCGAAGGCGAACTCGGGCGCGAGGCCGCCGCGGTGCTGACCGTCGGCGAAGGCGTCGCGAACGCGCTGCGCGGGCGCTACGGGTGGCGGCACGTCTCCGTCGTGCACAACACCTTCCCGCGCGGCACCGCGGCCGCGGCCGTACCGCTGCCGGACCGGCCCACCGGCGCGGTCTACGCCGGACGGATCGCGCCGTACCGGGAGATCGAGACGATCGTCGCCGCCGCTCGCGACCTGCCGGGGCTGGACGTCACGCTGGTCGGACCCGCCGACGACACGTACCTCGGCGAACTCGACCGCGGCCCGGTGGCGGTGGAGCCCGCGCTGCCGGTCGACGACGTCGACGCGCTGCTGCGCCGCACCGGCCTGGCGCTGGTCACGCACTCGGACCGGTGGGAGAACCACCGGCTGGCGATGCCGAACAAGCTGTTCCACGCGGTACGCGCCGGGGTCCCGGTGGTCGCCACGGACGTGCGCGAACTCGCCCGGGTGGTCCGCGAGCACGGCCTGGGCACGCTGTACCGCCCGGGTGATGACGCGTCGTTGGCGGCCGCGGTGCGCGAAGCGTGCGAACGTTATCCCGAGCTGACCGCGAACGTCCGCGCCGCCGAGCCCCGGCTGAGCTGGGAGCACGACGCCGCGACGCTGACCGGCGTGTACGCACGCCTCGGGGCCGGCCGCACCGCCTGACCGCCGCACACGGAAGACCCAGCGCCATGACGCCACTTCGGGTTCTCTACGCCCCACGCGACATCGCCGGACAGCCCGGCACCTGGGCCCGCGGGATCCGCGCGCTCGGCGTGGAAGCCGAAGTGTGGAGCTTCGGCGAGCCCGCGTTCGGCCTGGTGCCGGACCGGGTGTGGGACGCGGACCGGCTGCTCGCCGATCCGGCGTACCGGTGGGACGTTCTCGACCGGGCCGTGCGCGGCTTCGACGTCTTCCACTTCCAATACGGCCGTTCGCTCCTCAACGCCCACGAGCCCCTGCTGCCCGCCCTGTGGGACCTGCCGCTGCTGCGCTCGCTCGGCAAGAAGGTCTTCATGCACTGGCACGGCTCGGACGTGCGGCTGCGCAGCGTGCACATGGCGCGCGAGCCCGACTCGTACCTGAAGGACGCCGTCGTCGACGAGCCGCGGATCCACGCCTTGGTGGAGATCGCCCGGCGGCACTGCGACCGGATGTTCGTCTCCACGCCCGGCCTGCTCGACTACGTGCCCGACGCCGAGCTGGTGCCGCTGGCGATCGACGCGGCGGCGTGGGCGACCGACCGCGGACCCGAGCCGGAGGTGCCGGTCGTCGTGCACCTGCCGTCCAAGCGCGCCACGAAAGGCTCGCATCTGGTCGACGCAGCACTGCGCCCGCTGCACGACGCGGGCATCGTCGAGTACCGGCCGCTCTCCGGATTGACGCACAGTCAGGTGAAGGACGCGTTCCGGCGTGCCGACCTGGTCGTGGACAGCCTCACCATCGGCGACCACGGCATGGTCGCCGTCGAAGCGATGGCGTGCGGCGCGATCGCGCTCGGCCACGTCCACGAACGCAACCGCGCCCGGGTGCCCGGCTGCCCCGTCGTCGAGGCGACCGGCGCGGATCTCGGCGACGTCGTGCGCGGCCTCGCCGCCGACCCGGACCGGCGCGCCCGGCTGCGCGGCGAATCGGCGGCCTGGGCCGCCAAGCGGCACGACGCGGCCCGGGTGTCCGGGCAGTTGCTCGACGCCTACCTCGCACCCCCGGTCAAGGTGGTCGGCGACCGGCCCGACTGGGCGGTCGTCGACGGCCGCGGCCGCCTCGTCGCGCTCGACGCCGAAGTGTCCCGGCTGCGCCGGGCCCTCGGCCGGCACGGATCCGTCGCCGACGCGGTGCCGCCGCGCACGCTGCGTGACCGGGTCGAGGAACACCCCCGTCTGCACCTGCTGCTACGCCGAGCCGACGGTGTCCGCAGACACGCACGGGTGAAAATGCGCGAACTGGGCAACCTGCGGAAGCGCGGCTGAGCACGGGAACAGGCCCCACCACACCCGCGACACCCCCGCGACACCCCGATCCGAGCCCCCGGGTACGGGCCGTTGCGCGTGGCACACTGGCCGCGTGCTCGCCGTCATGGTCGTGACCAACCACATCGACGGGGATTCCCGCGTCCAGAAAACCGCCCGCTCCGCGGCCGAAGCCGGGTGGGACGTCGTGCTGCTGGGACGTGCGCGCGGCACCGTCCGCGAGGAATACCCCCTGGGCCCCGCCCGGGTCGTCCGGGTGCCGCTGCGGATGACCGCGCAGGGTTACCGCAAGGACAACCCGCCGCGCGGCCTGGCCGGAAGGCTCGGCTACCGCTCCGGCGAACAGGCCCGCATGCGCGTCGACGCCCGCCGCGCCTTGCGCGCCGACCTCGACGTGGAACGCCGCCTCCTCGCCCTGCGCGGCGGCGACCTGCGCGGCCGGCTGCGGGTCACCGGCCTTGCCGCCGCGGACCGCACGCGCGGCTACTGGATCGAAGCACGCCGCAGGCTCTACCAGCGCGCCGCGGCCAAGGCGGCGGAGCCCGGCGCCCGCGACCGGCTCGCCGCGGGTGTCGGCCGGGACGGCGGCGCGTGGCGCACCCAGCCGCAACTCGTCGACTTCGACACCGCTTTCGCCCCGGTCATCGCCGAACTCCGGCCCGACCTCCTGCACGCGCACGACTTCGACACCATCGGGCTGGTGACCCGCTCCGCGCTCAAACTCCGGGCGGCCGGAAGCCCGGTCAAGATCGTCTACGACGCGCACGAGTACATCGCGGGCTGGGACCGCCCCGGCGACCCCGCCTTCCGCCCCGCGATGAGCGCCCAGGAACGCAAGTACATCCCCCTCGCGGACGGCGTCGTCACGGTCTCCGACGCGATCGCCGACCTCCTCGCCGCCGACCACCGGCTCCCGGTGCGCCCCACGGTGGTGTGCAACGCGCCGACGGTCGCCGAACTCGCGTCGGGAACCGCCGAACCCGTGCCGGACGTGCGCGCCGCGGCCGGACTGGGCGCGGACGTGCCGCTGCTCGTCTACGCCGGGATGACCGCGCCGGAACGCGGCCTCGGCACCGCGGTCGCCGCCCTGCCGGACCTGCCCGACGTGCACCTCGCGATGGTGACCGCCCGCAACGGCTACGTCGACGCGCTGGTCGAACGCGCCACCGCACTCGGCGTCGGCGACCGGCTGCACGTGCTGCCCTACGTCGCCCCCGACCAGGTCGTCGCCCACCTCGCGGCCGGCACGATCGGCATCGTCACCTCGCTGCACTCGCCGAACTACGAACTGTCGCTCCCGAGTAAGTACTACGAGTATCTGAACGCGCGGCTGCCGCTCGTGGTCTCCGACCTGCGCACCGTCGGCGCCTTCACCCGCGACCACGGCATCGGCGAAGTGTTCCCGGCCGGCGACGCCGCCGCGTTCGCCGCCGCGGTCCGCGCGGTACTCGCCGACCCGTCGCGCTACACCAAGCCGTACGACGGCGACCTCCTGGCCCGCAACACCTGGGAAGCGCAAGTCCCGGCGCTGCTCGACCTGTACGGACGGCTGGTGTCCTGATGCCCACCCGCGCCGACCGGTCCGCACCCCGCCTGGTCCTGCTGCGCATGAACTGGATCACCGGCGACTCGCGGATCCAGAAGCTCGCGCTGGACATGGCGGAACGCGGCTGGGACGTGGTCGTGCTGGGACGTTCGCGCACCGCGGCGCGCGAAGTGACCACGCTCGGCGATCCGGAGCGCGGCGCGGCGGCGGTCGTGCGCGTGCCGGTGCCCGCCGTCGTCGCGCCGTACCGCAAAGCGCGGCGGCTGCGCGGCCTGCTCGGCCGGATCGGCTTCGCGAGCCGCGACGACGAGGTCGCCGACCGGGCCGCGGTGAACTTCCTGCGCCGCGACCTGGCCGCCGACCCGGGCGGCATGCTCCGGTACGGCGTGCGGAGCGCGGGCGTGACCGCGGCGCGCGCCCGGCACATGCTCCGGCGCGAGGCGACCCGGCGGCACGCCGCGCGCCTGGCGCGCGTGGACCGGCCGGGGGCGGCGGCGCGCGCGGTCGCGTACCGGTGGCTGGCGCCGGGCGCGGGATGGCGCGCCACCCAGCCGCAACTGGCCGATTTCGAAGCCGCGTTCGGACCCGAGATCGACGCGCTCGGACCGGCGATCGTGCACGCCCAGGACATCACGGCGCTCGCCGTGGGCGTGCGCGCCGTCGAACGTGCCCGGCGCGCGGGCCGCGACGCGGTGATGATCTACGACGCGCAGGAGTTCGTGGCGGGCGCGGGCTACCCGGATCCGGTGCAGAAGGCCGGCTACGTCGGCCTCGAACGCGAACTCGTTGCCCGCACCGACGGTGTGGTCACCGTCTCCGACACCCTCGCCGACCTGCTGCGGGAACGCTACGCGCTGCCGGTGCGCCCGACGGTCGCCGCCAACGCGCCGCGCCTGGCCCGGCCGACCGGCCACGGCGGCCGCGGGGTGCGCGGTGCGGCGGGACTGCCGGACGACGTGCCGGTGCTGGTGTACTCCGGATGGCTGGCGCCGGAGCGCGGGGTGGACACGCTGGCCGAGGCGCTGGTGTACCTGCCGGACGCGCATGCGGTGGTGGTCGCGGGGGACCGGCGGCCCTACTTCGCGGAACTCGAAGCGCGGGTCGCGGACCTGGGCGTCGCCGACCGGTTCCACTTCGTGCCCTACGTCGAACCGGACGAGGTCGTCGACCACCTCGCCACCGCGACCGTCGGCGTGATCCCGCTGCGGCATCTGCCGAACCACGAGATCTCGTTGATCACGAAGTACTACGAGTACATGCATGCGGGCCTGCCGATCGTCGTCTCCGACGTGCGGACGATGGCCGCGTTCACCCGCGATCTCGGCTGCGGCGAGGTGTTCCCGGCGGGCGACGCGCGCCGCCTGGCCGAGGCGGTGCAGCGGGTGCTGGCCGACCGGTCGCGGTACGTGAAGCCCTATGCGGCCGACGGGTTCCTGGACGAGCACGCGTGGGAGCGGCAGGCGGACAACGTCGCCGCGCTGTACGAACGGCTGACCGGGCTCGCGCCGTCGGCCCGGGACGGCCGGACGCTCGCCCGGGAAATCCGCTCGGGCGCGGCGGGGTTCGCCTCGGGCGGGGGCGCGGCCGAGCCCGCGGCCGACGCTGCCGCGGCAGGCCGGGAGCCGCGGAGTCTCGACGACGCGGCCGGGCTGGCCGAAGCCGGGCCGCGCGCCGTCGTGCTCGTGGGCAACCCGGTCGGCGCGGACCGTGCCGAGGTGCGCGAACTCGCGCGGCAGGCGGGTGCGTCCGGCTTCGACACGGTGCTGCTGGCGCCGGATCCCGGCGGACTCGGCGCGAGCGCGTGGGCGGACGGTGTACAGGTGCTGGCCGTCCCGGCGGCGCGGACGGTGGCGGCGGGACGGGACCGGCGCCGCGGCACGGACCCGGTGCAGGCGCGGGCGGCGCGCACCTATGCGGCGTTCCTCGCCGCCGACCCGGGCGGCGTCGCCGCGCAGGTGCCGGGGGCGGCGACCGCGCTGCGCAAGGCGGTCGCGGGACGGCCGGGGAAGCGGCTGCACATGCTGGTCCCGGCGCTCGGCCGACGTGCCGCGCTGCCCGAAGCCTTCGATGCCGAGGCGGCGTTGCGCCCGGTCCTCGACGAACTGCGGCCGCAGGTGATCCACGCGTGCGACGCGGTGGCGCTGCTGGCGGCGTCGCATGTGGCGGCGCGCGGCGGCGTACGGATCGAGTACCACCGTCCGGCATCGGACGACGACGGCTTCGGGACCGACCGGGATGTCCGCCGCGCGCTGCGCGGGCTGGAGCGCGCGGTGAGCGGGCGGGCGGACGTCGTGCACGGCGGCGCGGCGGGCGGGGTGCTCGCGGCCGCGGAGTTGTCCGTGGTGGCGCCGCGGCCGCAGGTCTCCCGCGCCGGAGGCGACCCGTATCTCGTGGTCGGACCCGCGAACATGGCCGGGCAGGGCTGGGCGTGGGCGCAGGCGGTGGAACGGTACGTCGCCGGGGCTCGGACCGAGGTCGTCGCCCTGCACCGCGAAGGCCCGCTGCGGTTCCCGGCCGACCGGTATCTCAGCGCGGCGGGCTGGGAGTCCGCCGGCGTGCACCTGGCCCTGCGGCGGCATGTGGCGGCACAGGCCACGCACGTGCTCCTGGAGTCCGGGCTGCCGTTGACCGGCCGGGCGGCGCGGAGCGGGCACGCGTCCGGCGACACCCGGGCGCTGCGCGAGGCGGGAGTGGCCGTGGGGCTGGTGTTCCACGGCTCGGACGTCCGCGACCCGCGGCGGCACCGCGAGCTGTACCCGGAATCCCCGTTCGCCGACCCGAACGGCGCGCTCGCGCGCGAACTCCAGCCCCGGTACGACGCCCGGATGGCCGACCTCGCCGACTGGGCCGGGCCGGTGTTCGTGTCGACGCCGGACTTGCTCGACTTCGTCCTCGACCGGTGGCCGCACGCCGTGTGGCTGCCGGTGGCCGTGGACACCGGGATCTGGCGCCCGGGCCCGGAGCCGCTGACCCGGGACCGGCCGGTCGTCCTGCACGCGCCGTCGCGCGGCACGCTCAAGAGTTCGGCACTGATCGACGCCGTGGTGGGGGACTTCGCGGCGCGGGGACTGGTCGAATACCGGCGGGCGGCCGACGTGCGGCCCTCCGACATGCCCGCGCTGGTCGCGGACGCGGATGTGGTGATCGACCAGCTGGCGATCGGCAACGTCGGCGTCCTCGCGGCGCAGGCGATGGCCGCGGGGCGCCTGGTCGTCGGGCATGCCGCGCCGCGCGTGCGGGAACGCTACGACGGCGCCTTGCCGCAGCTCGACGCCACTCCGTCCACCCTCCGCGGCGTCTTGGAATCGGTCCTCGACGATCGCGATCATGCCCGCGAACTGGCCGCTCAGGGGCCGGGATTCGCGAGCAGCTACCACGATGGCCGGCGCTCTGCCGCGGCCCTCGCGCCGTTTCTCGCCCGGCATCACCGCACCACCCAGGGAGAGTTCTGATGGCCGATACGGAATCCGTCGTCACGGGCACGGACGCCGCGGAGGACACCTCGACAGGGAGGGCGGCGGTCGCGGTGGGGGAGACCGCGGGGGGGACCGCGCCGGAGGTTGTCGCCACGGAGAACGCGTCCAGCCCGTCGGCGGTCGCCGCGGCGAAGGCGAAGCCGCGACGGAGCCGGAAGCGAGTGGCACCGGAGGAGCCGTCGGCTGCCGCCGAGCCCGCGGACGGCACCCCGGACGCCGCAGGGGTGGCGGCGGAGTCCGGCACGCCGGCCCCCGCCAAGCCCCGCCGCACCCGCAAGGCGACGGCGGATGCCGAGGTTCCGGCCCCGGCGAAGCGGGCGAAGCGAGCCCCGCGGAAGACGGCGGCTGCGGGGCCGGGGGAGCCCGGTGAGCCGGGGGAGCCCAAGCCGACGCGTCGGACTCCGAAGGCCAAGGTCGCCGAAGCGCCCGCGGCTGCCGCACCGACGACCGACGAGGCACCCGAGCCGACGACGAGTGCCACGCGCACCGGCCGACGCCCGGGGAAGCGCGCGCCGAGCAAGCGGAAGACGGCGGAGGCGGTCGCCGAGACGGTGGCGGCCGAGGGCACGACGCCCGCGGCGGACGCCACCCCCGGGGGGGACGGCGCGGTTTCCGTCCTTGCCGGCGGACCGGCCGACGCCGCCGGGAGCTCCCCGGTGGGCTCGGCCCCTGCAGCCGCCGACGGTTCCCCTGCGGAGGCGGCCGTGCCGACGGGCGACACGCTCACGGACGAGCAGGCCGAGACCACGCCGCGGACCGCGGACGATCGGGACCGTGAGTCCGCCGACGAGCGCGCCGCGGCAGACACGGAGGCAGACGCCGCTCACCGCGAGGCGGGCGCGGTCGTCGACGCGCTCGGCGAGGCGGCCGACGGCGCGGACGCCCTCGGCGACTCCGCCGGCCACGCGGCCGACGCGCGGGCGGCCGGTGCGGGGGTGGCGGACCACCACGACACCAAGAAGCCTTCGGTGGCCACGTCGTTCCTGGCCGATGCCGCCGTGGGGCCGCCTGGCAGCGGGCCGGAGGCCCCCGCGGAGACAGACCCGGCAGGCAGCGAGAGCGGTGGGGGCGTCGACGCCTTGGGCGACTCGGCGGAGCCGGCTTTCGCCCACCGTGTGGTCCCCCCGTCCGCGGCTGTCGTGGCCGACCTCGGGGCTCACGACGCCGACACAGCGAGCGACGAAGACGCCGCCACGTCCTCTGCCCCCCGTGCGCACGACGGCTCCGCCGCCGCCCCGCCGACAGCGGACGCCACGCTGCGCGCGTCGGGTTCCACCGACCCCGACGACACTTCTCGGGCGCTCTCCGACTCCGCCGCGGCCCCCGACGTGGCCGCACTTCCGGACGCCGTCCCCGCCGCAGCCGACTTCGACCTGGCCGCCGACCTCGCCGCCGCCACCCCGCCCAACGACTCCACTCCAGGCCCGGCCGACGACCTCGAAGCCCTCCTCCCGATCCTCGACGAGCGCCCGCGCGCCCGCGCCACCCGGGTCGACCCCACCGCCGTCCGACCCACCCTCCCCCGCGTCCTCCTCACCGCCGAGACCCCGCTCGAGCCCGGCAGCGCGCCGCTCGAGCACAGCCGGGCGCTCGCCGAGCGCGGCAACTACGTCCTCCTCGCCGTCCCGGCCGAGGCCGCCGAGGTGTCGACGTCGGCGACCGCCGAGGGCGGCGGCGTCCTGCGGGTCGTCAACGTGCCCGTCGACCCCGAGACCGCGGCCGACATCTCCCTCGCCCGGGCCGACGTCGCCGCGTTGGAAGGGGGCGGGTTCGTCACCGGGATCCGCCGCAAGTTCGCGCGCCGCCGTCTCGCCCAGGTCCGGCAGGGCGTGTGGTCGGCGGCCGCCGCCGACCCCGGGTGGGCGGACCGCTGCGCGGACGCGTACGCGCCGTACCGCGACGCCTTCGCGCCGCAGACCGAAGCCCATGTGGCCGACGCCCGTTCCGTCGAAGCCGACCCCGTCACCCGCACCGGCACGCGCCTCGCCGTCGGTCCCACCAACACCGCCGGGCAAGGCCGCGAGTGGGCGCGGGCCGTGCGCACGCACATCCCCGGAGTGGGCACCGAAACGTTCGCGCTCAGTTCCGGCAACAGCTTCGGGTACGACGCCGACCACGCCGTCTCCACCGACGACTGGCTGTCCCGCACCTGGCAGCTGCGGCAACTCGCCTACGTGCTGGACAACTTCTCGCACGTCCTCGCCGAGTGCGCGATGCCGCCGTTCGGCCGCCTGAACGGCCCGTGGGCCAACTTCGACCTCGCCGAGCTGGACGCCGCCGGGATCGCCCTCGCGCTCGCGTTCCACGGTTCGGAGATCCGCGACCCGGCCGCGCAACGCGAACGGGTGCCGTTCTCGCCGTTCGACCCGGACCACGAGCTGACCCGGGCGCTGCAGAGCAAGGTCGACCGGCTGGGGCCGGTCGTCCGGGACCTGGACCTGCCGAAGTTCGTGTCCACGCCCGACCTGCTGCACGACGTCCCGGGCGCCGACTGGCTGCCCGTCGTCGTCGACCCGGGGCTCTGGGCGTCCGACCGCGTCCCGCTGGAGCGCGACCGGCCGGTCGTCGTGCACGCCCCGTCGAGCCCGTTCACCAAGGGCACCGCGCTGATCGAGCCGGTCGTCGAGGAGCTCCACGACGCCGGTCTGATCGAGTACCGCCGCATCAAGGGCGTGTCCCACGCCGACATGCCCGCGGTGCTGGCCGACGCGGACATCGTGCTGGACCAGTTCGTGTTCGGCGCGTACGGCGTCATGTCCGTGCAGGCCCTCGCCGCCGGCCGGGTCACGCTGTGCTACCTGCACGAGTCCGTCACCCAGTACCTGCCCGACGGCTTGCCGATCGTCAACGCCGACCCGGACACGCTCCGCGACGAACTCGAGCGCGTCGTCGCGGAACGGGACGCCGCCCGCCGGATCGCCGCGCGCGGCCCCGCCTACGTGCGCGAGCACCACGACGGCACGCGCAGCGCCGAGGTCCTCGCGCGCTTCCTGGGAGCGACGCCGCGAGCCGCGCAATGAGCCCCCCGCGGGTGGCGATGCTCGTCGCCAACGACATCACCCGCGACTCCCGCGTGCAGAAGGTGGCCTACTCCGCCGCCGAGGCCGGGTTCGACGTGCTCCTCGTCGGCTACGACCCGAACGCGCCCGGCAGCCCCGTCAGGACGACGCACATCGGGGCGGCCGCCGTGGTGCGCACCGGCCTGTCCAACCGCTTCCGGCTCAAGGCCGGCGAACTCGCCCGGCACCACGGCTCGGCCGCGCAGATCAGGCTGCTGCGCGCGGCGAGTTTCGCGACGCGTATGGACTACAAGGCGCGGCGCCGGCTGATGAAGAGCGTCAAGGAGCCGGGCACGGGCGGTCCGGGGCTGAAGGACAAAGCCAAAGAGACGTTGTGGAAGGTCTACATCCGCGACGGCGACTGGCGGCGCACCGCCCGGCACCTGCTGCTGCTCGAAGACGCGTGGAGCGCCGTCGTGGAGGAGTTCCGCCCCGACGTCATCCACGCCCACGACATGCACACGCCGGGCATCGGGGTCCGCATCGCCGACCGCATCGAGCGGTCCGGCGGCATGCGCCCCAAGGTCGTCTACGACGCGCACGAGTTCGTCGACGGCGTGTTCATGCCCACCCAGCGCAAGCTCGCGTACACGGGTCTGGAACGGGAGTTCGTCCGCCGCGCGGACGCCGTCGCGACGGTGTCCGGGGTGCTCGCGGACATGCTGATGCGCAAGTACCGGCTGCCGGAACGCCCGACGGTCGTGGCCAACGCGCCGATGATCGGACTGGAGCCGGCGCCGGGCAGTGGTGCGCCGTCGCTGCGTGCCGTGCTCGGGCTCGCCGACGGGGTGCCGCTGCTGGTCTACAGCGGCGCGCTGTCTCCGGCGCGCGGTGTGGACGTCGCGGTGGAGGCGCTGCCGCTGCTGGAGGGCGTGCATCTGGCGGTCGTGTGCGGTGACGAGCGCGACGCGTACGTACGTTCGTTGGTCGCACGTGCGGGTGAACTTGGCGTGGGCGACCGGATGCACACCGCGCCCTACGTGGCCCCTCATGAGGTGCCCGCATATCTGGCGTCGGCGACCGCCGGAGTGATCCCGATCCTGCACACGGTCAACCACGAAATCGCCTTGATCACCAAGTACTACGAGTACATGCACGCCCGTCTTCCGATGGTCGTGTCGGACGTCGAGGCGATGGCGCGGAAGACCGTGGAGCTGGGCTGCGGCGAGGTGTTCGCGGTTCGCGCCACCGACGAGGCGGCCGACGCCGGGCTGCGCGAACGGGACGCGGAGGCGTTCGCGAAGGCCGCCGGAAAGGTGCTCGCCGACCCGGCGGCCTACGCCGCCGCGTACACCGACGAGTTGCTCGCGGAGAACTCCTGGGAGGGCCAGGCGGAGATCCTGGTGGGGCTCTACGCGCGGTTGGCCGGACGGCGCCCTCAACACCTTTCGGGCCGCCGCTCGTTCGCCGAGACGGAGTGATTTTCCGTCGTCCAACCAGCCGGTCGTCTTTGGCCGGCGCATAGCCGAAGCGCGGTCGACCAGCGGCCGACGCGCGGCCAACGAGGAGTGGCGCATGACCTGTGAGCGGCGATTTTCGCCGGTATCGCCGGTATCGTCGTTATACCTGCTACGACCCGGTATCCGGCCGATCGCGGAATCCGGCGTCGGGCCGGATGTTCCGCAGCCGAGGAGAAGCCGGTAGTGGCGGTCATGGATGCCGAGGCAGAGGTCGGGCGCCGCAGCGGCGCCGGGAACAGCAGCGTGCCGGTGCATGTGTACGAGCCGTACCACGCGCACTTGCCGCCGCTGCGGGTGTACTTCCGCGAGGTGTGGCAGCGGCGGCGGTTCGCCTACCGCATGGCGCACGCGACCTTGAAGGGCCGCAACTACGAGACGGTGTTCGGCCAGCTGTGGCTGGTGATCAACCCGCTGCTGCTCGCCGCCGTGTACTTCATGCTGGTCACCGTCCTCGCCGGGTCGCCGCACAGCAACCCGCTGATGGGTTTCACGGTGATCTTGTCGGGACTCTTCTCGTACTACTACACGCGCAACATCGTCCAGCTGTCGTCGACGTCGATCACCGGCGGCGGCAAGATGATCATGAACATGGCGTTCCCGAAAGCGCTGCTTCCGCTTTCCTCGCTGTTCTCCTCGTTCATGATGTATTGGCCGACATTGGTGGTCTACGCAATCGCGCACGCCGCCGCCGGCCGGGCGGTCGGCATCGCGTTCGCGTGGCTGGTGCCGATCTTCGTGGTGCAGACCGTGTTCAGCTTCGGCTGCGGGCTGTTCTTCGCCGCGATGGCCGTGTACTTCCGCGACACGTCCAGTCTGCTGCCGTACGCGCTGCGGATCTGGATCTACCTGTCCCCGGTCCTGTTCACCGTCTCGCAAGCCAAGGAGAAGCTCGCCGCGAACCCCTGGCTGCTGTGGATCTTCAAGGTCAACCCGCTGTATCCGATCATCGGCTCCTGGAACCAGGTCGTCCTGGAAAACCGGGCGCCGGACGGTGCCCTCATGGTCTACGGCACCGCCTGGGCGGTCGTGGCCCTGATCGGCGGAGCCTGGTTCTTCCTGTCCCGGGAGCGTGAATTTGCCTACCGCATCTGACCCCGAGGCCCGCGAGGCACCCGAAGCCGGCCGCCCGGACCCGGCGGCCCGGAACAACCGGGCCGGCCAGGGCGCCCAAGCCGGCCAAGGCGCTCCGGCCGGCGAGGCCGCACCGTCCGCCGCCACCCGGCCGCGGTCCGCGGACCAGCCGCTCGCGGTCCAGGTCGACAACCTGTCGATCACCTACCGCACGTCGGTGGAGAAGGTCCCCACGCTCAAGAGCGCCATCAAGCGGGTCGGCCGCCGCGAACGCACGATCAAGGAGATCGAGGCGGTCCGCGACGTGTCGTGGCGTATCGACCACGGCACCGTGCTCGGCGTCGTCGGCGCGAACGGCGCGGGCAAGTCCACGATGCTGCGCGCCATCGCCGGCATCCTGCCGCCCACCAAGGGCCGCATCGAGGTGCACGGCAAGGTCAGCACGCTGCTCGCACTCGGCGTGGGCTTCAACAGCCAGCTCACCGGCCGCGAGAACGTCGTCCTCGGCGGACTCGCGCAGGGCAAGGCGGAAGCCGAGGTCGAGGAGAAGTACGAGGAGATCGCCGCGTTCGCGGACATCGGCGAGTTCATGGACATGCCCATGAAGTCCTACTCGTCGGGCATGTACCAGCGCCTCGCGTTCGCCGTCGGCGTGCACATGGACCCGGACATCCTCCTGGTCGACGAGGCGCTGTCCGCGGGCGACGCGGCGTTCAAGCGCAAGGCCGCCCGCAAGATGGACGAACTCTGCCGCGCCGCACGCACGATCATCCTGGTCAGCCACGGCATGGCCAGCGTCCGCGAAATGGCCAACCACTGCCTGTGGCTGCACAAGGGGCGGCTCATGGACCAAGGCGACCCCGAGACGATCATCGGCGAGTACATGCGGTTCCTCGAAGTCGGCGAAGACGCGTTCGCCATGGAAGACGTCTGAGGCCGCCGTGACATCTGTCGACATCAGCATCGTCAGCTCCGCGCACGACGTCGCGGACGCCCGCCTGCACCGCACCGCCGCGGCCCTGCTGCGCGCGGGCATGACCGTCGAGGTCATCGGCCTCGGCGACGCGGCCGGCGGCCCCGCCGGCACCCGGGTCGTCGCGCTCGGCGACCGCGGCGGCGCCTTCCGAAGACTGCGGCGCGACCTCGCGCTGCCGTTCCGGGCGTCCGGCCGGGTGGTCATGACCCTCGACCCCGACCTGGTCCCGGCGGCCGCCGCGGTCCGGCTGCTGCGCCGCGGCCGACTGGCCGCCGACGTGCACGAGGACTACCTCAAGCTGCTCCGCGACCGGCCGTGGGGCGCCACCTGGAAGGGCGCGGTCGGCAGCGTGCTGGTCCGCGCCTGCACGGCCGCGACCCGGCGAGCGGACCTCACCGTGGTCGCCGACGACCACGTGCCGCCGCTGACCGCGCGCCGACGCCTGGTGGTGAAGAACCTGCCCGACCTCGGCTACCTGCCGAAGCCGGCCGACCCCGACCCGGAGCCGCGCGCGGTCTACATCGGGGACGTGCGCCGCTCGCGCGGCCTGGCCGCGATGCTCGCGGCCGTCGAGGCCGCCGAGCCGTGGCACTTGGACATCGTCGGGCCGGTCGCCGCCGCCGACCAGGAGTGGCTCGCCCGGTGGCGGCGCGAGTCGCCCGCCGCGGCCCGGGTCCGGCTGCACGGCCGCCTCGCGCCGCGCGAGGCGTGGGGCATCGCGCAGGGTGCGTGGACCGGTCTGGCGCTGCTCGACGACACCCCCGCGTTCCGCGAAGCGGTGCCCACAAAGCTGTACGAATACCTGGGCTGCGGACTGGCTGTTGTGGCCACGCCCCTGCCCCGGATGGCTAGGATCGTGACCGAGTCCGGGGCGGGATACGTCGTCCGCGACACCGACGACGCGGGGCGCGTGCTGCGCGAGTGGGCCGACCGCCCCGAGGGGCTCCGGGCGATGCGCAAGGCCGCTCTCGAGTGGACGGACCGCAACCTCACCGGGGCGTCCCCGTCCGACGAACTCGCCCACACCATAAGTGACCTCGTCCGCGCCGCCGGCCGGTGACCGCGCCCCGTGCCGACGCCCGCAGACCCCGAGCACACCGAGGAGCCCCGCGTGGAGCCCACGGGCAGCGTTGATCCGATCACCCGTCCCGCCGACCCGGGCGGCCGCGCCGACGGCGGGGTCGACCTCGCCGGCCGGGCCGGCCTTCCCGGGCCGGGCGGCGAGCCCGACCCGGTGCGGATCATGGCGAGCGCCGACGTCGACGCGACCGCGGCGATCGGCGCCGGGAGCACCGTCTGGCACCTGGCCCAGATCCGCGAGGACGCGGTCCTGGGCACCGGATGCATCATCGGGCGCGGCGCGTACGTCGGACCGGCCGTCGAGCTGGGCGACAACGTCAAGCTGCAGAACTACGCGCTGGTCTACGAGCCCGCCCGGCTCGAGGACGGCGTCTTCATCGGCCCCGCCGCGGTGCTCACCAACGACATGTACCCCCGGTCCATCGACCCGGAGGGCAGCCTCAAGCGGGTCGGCGACTGGCACGCGCAGGGCGTGACGGTCCGCGAAGGCGCCGCGGTGGGCGCGCGCGCCGTCGTGGTCGCCGGGATCACCATCGGCCGGTGGGCACTCGTGGGCGCCGGTGCGGTGGTCACCCGTGACGTACCGGACTACGCGCTCGTTGCCGGGGTACCGGCACGACGCGTCAAGTGGGTGGGCCGGGCCGGCGTACCGCTGGTCCCGGATCAAGCTGGTTCCGGGGAGGAACCGGGGGAGGCAGAGGACGGCTGCACCCAGGCCGTCCGCCGGTGGGTGTGCCCGGAAACCGGGGCGCGCTTCATCGAGATCGACGAGACCCTCTCGGAGGTAACCCCCTCATGGTCCGATCCATCCCCGCGGCGGCACCCAGCCTAGGAGCCGAGGAGAGAGACGCGGTCGACCGCGTCCTGCGCAGCGGCATGCTCGCGCAGGGCCCCGAAGTGGCGGCGTTCGAGCAGGAGTTCGCCGCCATCGTCGGCGGCCGCACGGTGGTCGCGGTGAACTCCGGGACGTCCGGCCTGCACTTGGCCCTGCTCGCCATGGGCATCGGCCCCGGCGACGAGGTGATCGTCCCGTCGTTCAGCTTCGCCGCGACCGCCAACGCGGTCGCGCTGGTCGGCGCCACCCCGGTGTTCGCCGACATCGAGCCGGAGCACTTCTGCCTCGACCCGGCCGCCGCGGCCGCCGTGGTGACCCCGCGCACCGCGGCGATCATGCCGGTGCACCTGTACGGCCACCCGGCCGCGATGGACGAGCTGAACGCGCTCGCCACCCGGCACGGGCTGGCGGTCATCGAGGACGCCTGCCAGGCGCACGCCGCCGCGCTGCACGGCACGCCCGTCGGCGCGTTCGGCAAGACCGCGGTGTTCAGCCTCTACCCGACGAAGAACATGACCTCGGGCGAAGGCGGCATGGTCGTCGCCGACGACCCGGCGGTCGTCCGGAAGCTCCGGCTGCTGCGCAACCAGGGCATGGAGAAGCGGTACGACAACGAGATCGTCGGCTTCAACAACCGGATGACCGACCTGCACGCGGCGATCGGCCGCGTCCAGCTCGGCAAGCTGGCCGGCTGGACCGCGCGCCGCCAGGCCAACGCGGCGTTCCTGGACGCGAACCTGGCCGGGGCGGACGTCGTGACGCCGCCGGTCGCCGCGGGCGCCACGCACGTCTACCACCAGTACACGGTGCGCGTCACCGAAGACGCGTTCGCGGGCGGGCGGGACGGCTTCGCCGAGCGCCTCGCCGAACGCGGCGTCGGCTCCGGCGTGTACTACCCGGTGCCGATCCACCGGCTCCCGTCGTTCCGGCTCGACCTCGACCTGCCGGAGACCGAGCGCGCGGCCCGTGAGGTGCTGTCGCTGCCCGTGCACCCGCAGCTGAGCGACGCCGACCTCAAGACGGTCGCCGAGGCGGTGGCCGGAAAATGAGCCCTGTGGCCGGACAGCCGTTGCGCGCCGGGCTCATCGGGCTCGGCATGATGGGCCGCCACCACGCCCGCGTGCTGCGCGGCTTGGCCGACGTCACGCTCGTCGGCGTGTGCGACCCGATGGGGGATCCGCACGACGCGGCGGGGGGTGTGCCGCTGTTCACGACCGTCGACGAGCTGATCGCGGTCGGACTGGACTATTGCGTGGTCGCCGCGCCGACCGCGTACCACGAGGACCTGGGCCTGCAACTGGCCGCGGCGGGCGTGCACACACTCGTCGAAAAGCCGCTAGCGCAGGACGTCGCCTCGTCCCGCCGGGTCGCCGAAGCCTTCGAAGAGGCCGGGCTGGTCGGCGCCGTCGGCCACATCGAGCGCTACAACCCGGCCCTCCAGCAGCTCCGCGCACGCCTGGAGGAAGGCCAGCTCGGGAACATCTACCAGGTCGTCACCCGGCGCCAAGGCCCCTTCCCCAACCGCATCTCCGACGTCGGCGTGGTCAAGGACCTGGCCACCCACGACATCGACCTGACGGCGTGGGTGACCGGGCAGACGTACCGGTCGGTGTCCGCGCGCACCGCCTTCAAGAGCGGGCGCGCCTTCGAGGACCTGGTCGCCGTCGTAGGCCAGCTCACCGACGGCACGGTGACGAACCACCTGGTCAACTGGCTGTCCCCGATGAAGGAACGCGTCACGGTGGTGACCGGCGAACGCGGCTGCCTGATCGCCGACACCCTCAACGTCGACCTGACCTTCCACAACAACGCCGAAATACTGGCCCAGTGGGTCGCGCTGTCCAACTTCCGCGGCGTCAGCGAAGGCGACATGATCCGCTACGCCATCGCCAAGCCCGAACCCCTCCACACCGAACACCAAGCGTTCCGCGACGCGGTGCTCGGCAAGGAGTCCGACATCGTCACGATGCGCCAGGGCTTGGTGAACGTGGTGGTGGCGCAAGCGATGCTGGACAGCGCCCGCGGGGGCATGACGGTCCCCATCGAAAACTGACCGGTCCGTTCATCCAGTTGGGTGAACCTGCGGGAATCCCGATCGGTTCGGCGCCACGCTCGCCATAGGCTCGCGCCGGACCGAAAGGGGGACACACAATGGTTGCTATGGCATACGAAACCCCCATCCAGCAGGAGACTCTGGAGTTCTTCCACGCATTGGAAACCCCGATGGGATTCCGCGCGGAGCTGATCGATGGGGAGGTCGTGGTGTCACCACCGCCGGCAGCTGTCCACGAGCATGTGGTCGCGCTTATCAGCAAACAAATGGGGAAGTTCCCGGCCGTGGAGATGCTGGCTGCGGCAAACGCAGGCCTTGTGCTGCCCGGCGAAGCGGGAGCAGCACCGAGCCATGTGATTCCGGATCTCACGATCGTGCCTGAAGCCTTGAACCTGCTCCTGGACGAGGGGACGTGGACACCGCCCGACGGTGTGGAGATGGTCGTCGAGGTCACGTCGTCGAGGCCGGAGCGTGATAGGACTATCAAACGGCTCACTTACGCGCGTGCTGGGATTCCGCTCTACCTGTTGGTGGACCGAGACGACCGGCGTGTGACGCTGTTCAGCAAGCCCAGAGACGGGGACTACGAGGGATTGTCCGTGCCTTTCGGAGAGGCGATTCCGCTACCCGCCCCGTTCGGCTTCGACCTGGACACCAAAAGGTTCGCGTGAAGGTCGTCAGCGTCGTCGGCGCCCGTCCGCAGTTCGTCAAACTCGCCGCGGTGGCCGACGCCTTCCGCGGCACCGGGCACGAGCACCGGATCGTGCACACCGGGCAGCACTACGACGGCGCCATGTCCGACGCGTTGTTCGACGGGCTCGGGATTCCCGCGCCCGACGTGCACCTCGGCATCGGGTCCGGCGGGCACGGGGCGCAGACCGGGGCGATGCTCGCGGCGCTGGAGGACGTGTTCCTCGGCGGCGCGCGGCCCGACTGGGTGCTGGTCTACGGGGACACCAACTCGACGCTGGCCGCGGCGCTTTCCGCCGTGAAGCTGCACATCCCGGTGGCGCACCTGGAAGCCGGGCTGAGGTCGTTCAACCGGGTCATGCCCGAGGAGCACAACCGGGTGCTCACCGACCATGCCGCGGATCTCCTGCTCGCGCCGACGGAGCTTGCCGCGGCCAACCTGGCGAACGAAGGCCTCGCCGCGCGGACCGCCGTCGTCGGCGACGTCATGGCCGACATCGTGCTGCGCACGCGCGACGCCGTCGCGGACCGGCCCCTCGAACCCCTCGAAGCCGGGCTGCGCGAAGGCGAGTACCTCGTCGCGACCGTGCACCGGGCGGAGAACACCGACGACCCCGCCCGCCTGGCCGCCGTCGTGGACGCCCTCGCAGCCCTCCCGCTCCCCGTCCTGCTGCCCGTGCACCCGCGCCTCCGGGACCGCGCCGCCGCGCACGGGATCGCCTTGGACCGCGGCGCGCTGCGGCCGACCGGGCCGCTGCCGTACGCCGCGACCGTCCGCGCGGTCCTCGGGAGCCGTGGCGCCGTCACCGATTCGGGTGGACTCCAGAAGGAAGTTTTCCTCCTCGGCCGGCCCTGCACGACGCTCCGCGCCGAGACCGAATGGCCCGAGACGCTGGCCCACGGCTGGAACGTGCTGTGCCCGGACCCCGCCGAACTGGGCAAAGTCGCCGTACGCGAGCGTCCGGCACCCGTCGTGGGACATCCGTACGGCGACGGCCATGCCGCAAATGCGGTCGTACGCACGCTCGAAGCCCGCGCCTGACCGTCGCCCAATCGTCACCCTCGGGACAAATCCGGCGGGTACGCTGGCGCCATCTGGATCATCCACGACCGAAGGTACGTCCAACGTGAAGATCTGTGTCGTCGCGCTCGGGAAGATCGGCCTCCCGCTTGCCGTGCAGTTCGCCGGCAAGGGGCACGAGGTCGTCGGGGTGGACGTCAACCCGGCTCTGGTCGAGCTGGTCGGCAAGGGCGCCGAGCCGTTCCCCGGCGAAGCCGAGCTGGCCGAGCGGCTGCGCGCGGTCGTCGACGACGGCACGCTGCGCGTCACCACGCACACCGCCGCCGCGGTCGCGGAGAGCGACTACGTCGTGGTCGTCGTCCCGGTCGTCGTCGACACCGACGCCCAGCCGGACTTCCGCGCGATGGACGCCGCGACCGCGGCGATCGGCGAGGGCCTGCGGCCCGGCACCCTGGTCTCCTACGAGACCACCCTCCCCGTGCACACCACCCGCGAACGCTTCCTCCCCGCCCTGGAGAAGGCCTCCGGCCTGCGCTGCGGTACCGACTTCTTCCTCTGCCACAGCCCCGAACGCGTGCTCACCGGCCGGATCTTCGCCGACCTGCGCCGCTACCCCAAGCTGGTCGGCGGCATCGACGAAGCCGCCGCCGCGAAGGCCGTCGCCTTCTACGAAGCGGTCCTCGACTTCGACCCGCGGCCGGACCTGCCGCGCGGCAACGGCGTGTGGGACATGGGCAGCGCGGAAGCCGCCGAGTTCGCCAAGCTCGCCGAGACCACCTACCGGGACGTCAACATCGGCCTGGCCAACCAGTTCGCGCGCTACGCGGACGGCATCGGCGTCGACATCCACGCCGTCATCGAGGCGTCCAACTCGCAGCCGTACAGCCACATCCACCGGCCCGGCATCGCCGTAGGCGGCCACTGCATCCCGGTCTACCCGCGGTTCTACGCCTTCAACGACCCCGACGCCACGGTGGTCAAGGCGGCCCGCACCACCAACGCGGGCATGCCGGGCTACGGCGTCGGCCTGCTCGACGGCCTGCTGTCGATGGACGGCACGGGGCTGCGCGGCGCCCGCGTCGCGGTATTCGGGGTCAGCTACCGCGGCGGGGTGAAGGAGACGGCGTTCTCCGGCGTGTTCCCGGTCGTCGAGGCCCTGCGCGCGGCAGGCGCCGAAGCGATGGTGTCCGACCCGATGTACACGGAGGACGAGATCGCCGCCCTGGGTTTGCGGCCCTACCAGGACGGGGAGCCGGTGGACGCGGTGATCGTGCAGGCCGACCACGAGGAGTACCGGACGTTGTCGGCCGACCGGTTCCCCGGCGTCCGCGCGCTGGTCGACGGGCGGCGGGTGACCGACCCGGCGCGCTGGACGGGCGTGGCCCGGCGCACGATCGGCGGCGGCGGAGCCTGACCGGGCCCGACGGTCCGGCGATGCCGACGGGACCTGACCGGGCGTGAGCGAGCGGTACGAGGACGGACACGTGGACGGCGGGGCTGAGCAGGCAGCACAGGTCGACCCCCGCACGCCCCGGCCCGGGCCGCGCGTTGCCCGCTTCGTCCGCGGCCACGCCGGGAAGCTCGTCGCGGGCTGCGGCGCCGTCGTGATGCTCGCCGTGCTGGGCGTGGTCGCCGTCCAAGCGGAGGAAGTACGCCCCTGCTGGTCGGACTTCCACAGCCTCACCGACACCGAGGTCTTCCCGGACGCGTTCGGCGTCCCGCAGATCGGCGGCACCGACAACCCGGCGATCCGCGCCGCCCTCGGCGATCCGCTCTACCGCGAAGCCACCCGCTTCACCGGCGACCAGGCCGTCGGCAAGCCGGTGTGGACGGTCGTCGCCCAAGGCCCGCTGCCCGTCATGTCGGACGAGTTCGGGCTGCTCCCGGCGCGTGGCGGCGCGGCTCCGCGCGATCTGGCGATGTACGAAGGCCGCAGCGGCAAGCGCCACTGGATGCGCACCGCCGAAGGTCCGCTCGACACGTTCATGAAGAACCTCCGCTCCCTGACGTTCGTGCCGCACAAGAACGGCGACACCCACGTCATGGGCGCCGACGCCCGGTCCGGCTACGCGCAGTGGTGCCAGGCCGTGCCGGTGACGCCCGCGGTCGCCGACCCGGAGCGTGACCGCGGCTGGGTCACCGGGATGACCGGCAACGGCGGCACCGTCCTCATGGTCGGCACCGCCCCGGGCGGCCGACCCGACACGTCGCGGGTCGCCCAGCAGGACACCGTCTCGGGCGGGATCGCGCGCCGGTGGGACGTGCCCGGCCGCTGGACGGACGTCGCCGCCGACGGCCGCACCGTCTACCTCGCCGCGCCGGGCGCCCTCGCCGCCTTCGCGCCCGGCGCCGCCCGCCCGACCTGGAAAGCCGAACTCCCGGACACCGCAGGCACCGTCGGTTTCGCCGCGGTCACCCCCGACCGCATCCTCGCGGGCAGCCGCCCGGCGGACGGCGGCCCCGGGACCCTCACCGCGTTCGACCACGGCGGGCGCCCGGTGTGGACGCTGCGCGGCACCGATCCGGACGACGTGACCGTCACCGGCGACACCGTGCTCGCGCACGAGACCCGCGCAAGTGCGGACGGTGTCGCCGCGTACCGTCTGAAAGACGGAACCCCGCTGTGGTTCAGGGCGGTTCCCGGCCTCGCCCGGCTGGCCGACGGCGGTACCGACGGCACGACCCTCTACCTGCCCGGCGGGAACGGCCTCCGCGTGCTTCGCATCGCCGACGGCCACGTGGTCCCGAGCACGCTGACGGTGCCCGTCGACCGCGTTTTCCTCACCGGCCAGCGCATCGTCGTCGAGCACACGGCATCCGCCAAGTCCGCCTGGTCGGTCGCCTACTCGACCCCGCAGGCACCGGCGGACGCCTCCGGCTCGGACGGGGACCCGCGGCGCAGGTGACCGGTCCGAGGCCGAACGAACCCACGGCTACTTGGATTTCTTGGTCTTGATGCAGGACGTGTTGTCGGCGGTGTTGAGCTTGATGTCGTCCTTCGACGGCGCCGCGGGCGGCGGCGAGGCGGAGGCGGGCGTGCCGGGTCCCGCGGAGGTGCTCGGGGCCGCGGACGGGAAGTCGAGGCCGATGACGACCTCGAACGTCTTGGCGGTCGGGCTCTCGTCCACCGCCGTTTCGGGCAGGCCTACCGCGGCGGCGAGTTGCTTGGCCGCGTCGAGCTTGCCGGCGGGGAACGAGATGGAGCTGTTGGCGCGGGGCGTGGTGCTCTTGGTGTTGTTGACCGAGGCGTCGTAGCGCAACGTCTTGAGCTGCTGCACGACCGCGGTGGCGCGCGGCGTCGTGGTCGTGTTCCGCACGCTGACCTTGATCGTCGTCGGGTCGATCACCGGTGCGGCGGGGGCGGTGGCCGCCGGCGGCGCCTCGGTGCCTGGCGCGGCGGCCGGTGCGTTCGGGTCGCCTGCGGTGATCGACCGGTCGGCCGCAATCGCGGCCCACAGGTTGCCGGCCTTGGGCTCGAGCGCCTGGACGTGCACGCGCGGGTTCTCCCCGGGGACGTCCATGACCGGGAGGGTCGTGAACGCCATCCGCTTCTCCGGGACCTTCTTGATCTCCTGACCCAGCCCGGCCAGCTTCTCGATGCGGCCGAGCCCCTCGTCGACGGTGATGTTGTCGACCGCGGTCTGCGCGATCTGCAGGACGGCCTGCGGGTCCTTCCACGTCGCGCTGGTCTTGATCTCGCGGGCGAGCGCCATGAGGAAGCTCTTCTGCGCCTCGATGCGCCCAAGGTCGCTGTCGTTCTGGAAACCGTGCCGGGCGCGCACGAACTTGAGCGCGTCCTCGCCCGCGAGCCGGGTCTCGCCGGCGGGGAGGCTCAGGCCGGTGCCGCCGGGCGGGTTCGTGGTGAACGGGTCTTCGAGCGGGTCGCACAAGTTGACCGGCACGCCGCCGACCGCCTTGGTCATCTCCTTGACGCCCTTGAACTCGATCTTGAGCCAGTGGTCGATCTTGAGGCCGAGCATGCGTTCGACGGTCGCGACCGTGCACGGGGTGCCGTACGGCGCCAGCATCGTCTCGTTGAAGGGGACGCGGTCGGCGGCTGCTTGAACCTTTCCGCTGCCGCCTTCCTCCTTGCACGCGGGACGGAAGACCAGGGTGTCGCGGGGGATGCTCACCAACGTCGCGTTGGACCGGTCGGCGGACAGGTGCAGCAGGATCGTGGTGTCGGCGAGGCCGGGGTGGCCCGCGTCACCGTAGCCTTCGTTGCCCGCACCGACGCGGTTGTCCGAGCCGACGAGCAGCACGTTCATCGGTTTGCGGCCCTGCTCGTCGGCCGGCGCCGCCTTCGCCTCTTCGACGGCGCCGCTGCGGTCGCCGGTCTTGATGCGGCTGTTGAGGTACTCGTAGTACGCATAGCCCGCGCCGACGATCGCGACGAGGACGCCGACGAGGCTGATGGCCGTCCACTTGAGGCGCTTCTTGACCTTGCTCTTGGGCTTGCCGTTCGCCTCGGCCGCGGCACCGCCCGCCCGGCGGCCCGCGGCCCGCCCGGCCGGTTCCGACCGGCGGCGGCCCGGCGCGGACGCAGCCGGTGCCGTCGCGGCCGACGCCGATTCCTCGGCGTCCGCGCGGCGGCGGGCCGACGCGGGGCGGGACGACGCCGGACGGGACGCGGGGCCGGGCGCGGCCGCTTCGCCGGGCGTGCGCATCCGGAATTCACCGGTGTGCTCGTCGACGACCCACAGATCCGCGATGTCCGCGTCGTCCAGGCCGTCGAGCCGGTCGCCGCCCGCGGCCGCCCCCGGAGGGGTGCCCGGGGCGCGGCGGCGCCGATCGCGCGAATGGTCGGCCGACGGTCCGAACCCCGAGCCCATGCCGTGCATCGCCTCCCGGCGCCGTGTGCGGTCGGTGTCCGCGACTTGCGGACTGTTTGTGCGCGCGGACCTACTTCTTGCCGTGCCCCGTCGAGATGCAGGACGTGTTGTCCGCGGTGTTGAGCTTGAGGTCGCTCGCGCTCGGCGCCGACGGCGGCGCCGTGGTGGCGGTCGTCGCCGGGCCGGTGCTCTTGCCCGGCTTGCCGGTGGCGGGCGCCGTGTCGGTCAGGCCCGGGAAGTCGGAGCCGATGACGACCTCGAACGACGTCGAGCCGGTGGTGCTCTCCTCCAGCGCGGTGTCGGACAGGCCGACGGCGGCGGCGAGTTGCTTGGCCGCGTCCACCTTGCCCTTCGGGAAGCGGACGACGCTGTTGTCGAGCGTCCGGCCCGAGTTGCCCGACTCCGACGTGGCCTTGTAACCGCCGGCCGAGAGCTGGTCGGCGACCGCCTTGCCCTTCGTGTACTTGGTCGTGTTGCGGACGGTGACCTTCATGGTCGCCGGGTCCACCGTCGGCGCCTGCGGGGTGGCCGGGGCGGAGGCGGGAGCCTCGGCGGGCGGCGCGGCGTCCGCCCCGTCGCCCTTGGTGATGGGGGCGTCGGTCTTGATGGCCTGCCACAGCTTGGCCGCGTCGGGCTGGCGCTGCTGCACACGCTGGTCGGGGTTCGGCGGGTACGCCTCGTTGGGCAGCGTGGTGAACGCCATCCGCTTCTCGGGGACCTTCTTGATCTCGTTGCCGAGGTCCACGAGCTTCTTGATGGTGTCGAGGCCGTCGTCGACCTGGAGATTGCCGGTGGCGGCCTGCGCGAGGTCGAACAGCGCCTGCGGGTTGCTCCACTTGGCGTTGTTCTTGACCTCGCGGGCCAGCGCCATGAGGAAGCTCTTCTGCGCCTCGATACGGGCCAAGTCGCTGCCGTCGCCGAACGCGTGCCGGGCGCGCAGGAACTTCAGCGCGTTCTCGCCCTGCAGCCGCTGCTCGCCGGCCTTGAGGAACAGGTCGGTGCCGCCGCCCTGGTTCGGGCGCACCGGGTCGTTGATCGGTTCGCACAGGTTGATGGGGACGCCGCCGACGGCGTCGGTCATCTCCTTGACGCCCTTGAAGTCGATCATCAGGTAGTGGTCGACCTGGACGCCGAGCATCTTCTCGACAGTGGCCACCGTGCACGGCGCCCCGCCGTACTGGTCGCCGAGCGTCTCGTTGAACGGGAACGGGCTGGTGGACGCCGGGGCGGTCTTGCCCTTCACGGTGCACTTGGGGCGCATGACCATGGTGTCGCGCGGGATGCTCACGAGCGTCGCGTTCGTCCGGTCCGCGGACAGGTGCATGAGGATCGTGGTGTCCGCGAGGCCCGCGTGGCCCGCGTCACCGTAGCCCTCGTTGCCCGCGCCGATGCGGCTGTCCGACCCGATGAGCAGGATGTTCATCGGCGTCCGGCCCTCGGAGTCGGCCGCCGACTGGGGGACTTCGTCGTTCGCGCTGCGCTGGGTCTTCTTGATCCGGCTGTTCAGGTACAGGTAGTAGCCGTACGCGCTGCCCGCCAGCACCACGAGGGTGGCGGCGAGACCTATCGCCGTCCACTTGATGCGCTTCTTCGCCTTGCTCTTCGGCTTGGCTGCGGCGCGGCGCCCGGGGCGGGACGACCTCTCGTCCTCGTCGGTGTCCGGGCGCTCGGTGACGGCGGCCTCGGACCGCGATGCGGTGGTCGTCCGGCGGGCCGCGGCCCGGCCGCCCTGTCCCGCGCGGGTCGTCCCCTCGCGCGGCGCGTCGGCGCGGAACAACCCGGCGTGCGGATCGTCGGACTGCTGCGCGGGCACGGCTCCGCGACCCGGGGAACGCAGTTCGTAGTTCCCGGTGTCGGGGTCCATGACCCACAGGTCCGCCACGTCGGCGTCGTCGAGGGACTCGAGGCCTTGTCCCGGTCGCCCATTCTTGGGTGCGTCGCCAGCGTTCACGATCCGCGTCCCCTCCCGGCTACCCGTTGTCTGACCTGCGCGGCCCCCCGGTCGCGCTGTGGTGATCGGATTTCTGATTCAGCATCTGAGTGGATGAAACTGTCACCCTAGTGGCCGAGTTCCCGGCCCCGGGCAACCCGTCTCGTTTCCGTGGTACGACTCCGGCCGAAATTGGCTGTTCCGGTCGGGGCTTCGTGGGTTTCCCCAGGTCATGCGCACACGTCCTGATCGACTGTGCGTCCCGTCACGGTCACGATCGGGCCACCGGAAGCACCGGGGCCCGCGGCCGGGGGCGCGCTCCCGGAGCCCGTGGGGGCAGGGCTCCCGGTCGCACTTCCGGTCGGGCTTGCGGTGGCGCTTCCGGTCGCCGACGCGGACGGGTCCGCGCCGTCCGTGGCCGGGTTGTCGCTCGCGTTGTCGCTCCCGTTGTCGGACGTGCTGTCCGTGGGGGTATCCGACGACTCGTCGGCCGCCGGGTCGGACGGCTCGTCGGTGGCCTTGCCGGTCGCTTTCCCGGTCGCCTTCCCTGTCGGCGCGCCGGTCGTCGACGTCGCCTTCGGCATCGCCGCGTCGTGGATCTCGACCGTGCCGCCCGGCTCGACGGGGGAGGCCGGGTCGGCCTTTCCGACCGCGATGCGGTCGAAGCGGATCGCGGTGAACAGCGCGTCGGCGTCCGGCTGGACGAGTTCGTCGCGGTTGTGGTCGTAGCGGTACGGCTGTCGCGGCACGGTCAGGAACGCGGACTTCTCGCTCGGGATGTCGGCCACGCTCTTGGAGAGCTTGGTGAGTTCGTCGAGCGAGTCGAGGCCCGGGTCGGCGGCGATGGAACGCGTTCCGGCGTCGAGGAGTTCGTACAGCTTGATCGGGTTGAACAGCACGCCGTTCGACTCGATCTTGTTCATCAGCGAGGCGAGGAACCGCTGTTGGCGGGTCATGCGCATCGTGTCGCTGCCGTCGTCGAGGTTCTTGCGGGCGCGCACGTAGGCCAACGACTGCTCGCCGTCGAGCGTGCGGCGCCCGGCCGGCAGGTCGAGCTTCGCCGCGCGGTCCTTCAGCGGTTCGCTCAGGCAGACTTCGACGCCGTCGACGGCGTCGACCATGTGCTTGAAGCCGGTGAAGTCGACGACGATGTGGTGGTCGATCTTCACCTGCGTCATCTGCTCGACGGTCTTGATCGTGCAGGCCGAGCCGCCGATTTCGAAGGCGTGGTTGAACTGGTCCTTGTAGGCCCGGGATTGCGTGCCGTCGTCGCGGACGCAGGAGGGGATCTGCACCATCAGGTCGCGGGGGATGCTCACCGCGACGGACGATTTACGGTCGGCGGAGAGGTGCAGGAGGATCGTCGTGTCGGAGCGCTTGGTGCCTTCGCCGATGTCGCCGTACTCGATGTTGCCGCCGGTCCGGTCGTCCGACCCCATCAGCAGGATGTTGACCGCGCCGTACGCTTCCTGCGGGACGACCGGCCGCTCCGGCCCGATCTTCATGTCCACCGCGTCGGTGGTGATCTGCCCGTCGAGCTGCCGGTAGAGGAAGTACGCCGCCGCTCCGGCCGCGGATATCAGCACCGCCATCGCCACGGCCATGCTCACCAGCACCCGCTTCCACCGCCGCCGACGACGGGAGACGGGAGTGACGGCCGGGGGCAGGAAGGCCGGGGATATGGAGAGTTCGTTCGCGGCGGCCCTGCCGACAGGCGCGGGCGCGACCGGGGGGACGGGCTCGGCGGACGATGCCACGCCGTCCCCGGCCGCCTCATCCGCCGACGCGACGCCGTCTCCGGCGGCCTCGACTGCTCCACCGGAATTCGGGGAGGCCTGCGCCGGGGCGGGGGTGGCGCCGGACTCGGCTTGATCGACCGGCTCCGCGCCGCTCGCCGCCGCGGGCTCCTCCGACGTGGTGGGCGCGGCCGCCGCGGGGGCCGAGTCACCCGACGCGGCCACCGTCGCCGCTTCGGCCGCCACCGGCCCGGAGGCGGCGATATCCGGCTGTGCTGCTGTGGATGCGTCAGCATCCGCCGAGGCGTTCCCCGCGGCTGCCCCGTGCGCGGCAGCCGCGGTTTCCTCGGCCCCCGGCATCGACTCCGTGTCGTCGGCGGCGGAGGAGCTGTCCGACGCGGCGCCGTCCTCCGCGCCCGCCTGCCCGGTCGGCGCAGGGGACTCGGCCGCGGCGGGGACCGCGTTGGCCGGTGTGTCCGTCGGCACCGGGGCTGCCCCGGCGTCACCCGCGTCGGCTTCGGCCGCCGTCTCGGCGCCGGCCGCGACGGCGTCGACCGGTCCGTTTTCGGGCTCGCCGGCGGTGGGTCGGGTCGTCGTTTCGGGCTGCGGTTGCGGGTCGGCGGTGGTGGGCTCGTCGGCGTTGCGGTTGCGGTTGCGGTTCCGCTTCGCGTTCGACGCGCCCTGATTCTTGCCGCCCTTGACCACGAGGTCTTCGCTCTCTGCCGCCCGACGTGAAAAATCGGCCCCCGTCCCGGAAATGACGCAGGTGCGAACTGCCGGTGGCCGGTGTCCAGATAGACGTGCCGTTCGACAGGGGTGTTGCACCAACGTCGCTTTATGTGGCCCAAGTCACATCACGATGCGGTGACACGCCGTGGCGTCGCTGCCTTGCCGAACGGATGCACGGTACGTTGCGCCGTTCGGGCGCCGTGACCCGGGGTCGGTTGGACTGGACCACCGCGGCATAGGCGCAGGTCGCGGTCAGGTCGCCTTGCAGATGTCCTGGTCGGCGTCGCGCGTGGCCACCTTCAGTGACGGCGCCGGGCTCGGCGGCGGGCTCGCCGGAGCCGCCGCGGGCGGCATGCCCGCGTACGAACTCCCCACGGTCAGCACCACCTGCTCCGACACCTTCCCCTCCGGCTGCACCGCGGACCCCGGCAGCGCCGCCGCCAGCGTCTTCGCCTGCTCCGCCAACGCCGGGGCGTGCTCGATCGTCGTGGCGGTGACCTGCGCCGTGCTGCCGGTCGCATCCACCACGAACCCGCGCCGCGTCAGCTCGTCGCCGACTTCGCGCGCGACCCCCGCCCGCCCGCTGCCGTTGAGGACCTTCACGTGCACCTGCGACGGATCAAGCGCCGGGACCGGGATCGGGGCGGACGCACTCGACACCGCCGGGCTCGGCGCCGCCGCCGGTGTGGCCGCCCCCGGCTTCGGCGTCCCGGCCTGCGCGGCCGGCGCCGCCGCCGGAGCCGGCCCCGGGGCCGCCCCCGCCGGCTTCTTGCCGTCGAGGTGTTCGTCCAGGTTGATCGCCTGGAACAGCCGCCGCGCGTCCGGCTGGATCGGCTCCAGCCGGTTCTTGTCGGTCGGCGAGTCCATCACCGGCACGGTCACGAACGTCATGTCGGACGTCTTGACGCCCTGCACGCTCCGCCCGAGGTCGACCAGCGCCTTCACCGAGTCGAGGCCCTCGTCCGCGCGGATCGACTTGGTCACCGCGTCCGCGAGGTCGTACATCCGCGCCGGGTTGAACAGCACCTTGCTGCTCGTCATCTGCTTGGCGAGCGACGCGATGAACGCCTGCTGCCGCTTGATGCGCCCCAGGTCGCTGCCGTTGCCGCCGAGCGACTCGTCGTGCCGCAGCCGCACGAAGTCGAGGGCTTCCTTGCCGTGCACGGTGCGCTTGCCGGCCGCGAGGCTGATCTTGCCGGTACGGTCGGCGACCGCCTGCGGCAGACAGATCTCCACGCCGCCGACCGCGTCGACCATGCCCTTGAAGCCGGAGAAGTCGACGACGATGTGGTGGTCGACCCGCAGTCCGGTCAGGCGTTCGATGGTGTTGCGGGTGCAGGCCGCGCCGCCCAGCTCGTAGGCCGAGTTGAACATCTGCCGGTTGCGCTCCGGCGACTTGTCGCCGGAGCGCGTCACGCACGGCGGCACCGTCACCATCAGGTCGCGCGGAATGCTCAGGACGACCGCCCGCTTGCGGTCCGAAGTGAGGTGCAACAGCAAGGTGGTGTCCGAGCGTTCGCCCTCGTCGCGGCCGCCGCCGAGCTGCTTGTTGGCGCCCGCCCGCGAGTCCGATCCGATGATCACCACATTGAGCGGCTTGCCCTTGCCGTTGCCGCCGACCTCGGGCCGGTCCGCGCTGAGCTTGCCTTCCACGGCGTCGGTCTGGATGTTGCCGTTGAGCTTGCGGTAGACGACGTAGGCACCCGCCGCACCGGTCACCAGCAGCAGTGCGCCGACGACCAGCAGCGGGATGAACACCTTGCGGCGGCGGTTGCGCCGGCGGCGGGCCTTGCGCGCGGCTGCCCGGCCGCCGGTGCAGGGCGCCGCGTCGGCGGCAGCGTCCGCCGCCGGTTCCGGCACCCCGTCGTCCGACGAACTCCCGGACGGAGTGCGCCTCCTGGCCATACCCCGTCCTCACCTTCCGCGCAGTTTCCCGGCGGACGGACGGAGCCGACCGACCGGGCTTCAGCCTTCGGAATCAGTGATCGTACGGGTGACGCGCTCGGTCGAAATCCGTCGTTCCCGGGCGGATTCGTCGATGAGTTCGAAGTTTCGGCACAAAACCACAGGTACGGACGCCGCGAGCGGTGCCAGCAGCCCTGCCCGCAAACCACTCGCACGAGTGAACGGCAAGGTCGACAAAAGCCGGTCGCCGGGCGCCAGCCCCCACGCCGCCGCGGACTCCGCGCCGGCGTCCGCGGCCTCCGCCCCGGTGAGGGTGCGGCCGTCGATCTCCAGCGCCGGGTCGTCCGCGCTCGGCGGCACGTACGGCACGAACCGGTCGCCGAACCCGGGCACCTCGACCGCGTAATCGCGGTAGCCCTCCGGCGGTGCCGCGAACCGGGCGCCCAGCGGCCGCAGCGACAGCCCGACCCGCTCGCCCGGGCAGGCCAGCCCGCGCTCCAGCGCGTCCGGCCCGGCGACCACCACGTCGGCCCGTGCCGGGTCGCCGTCCGGCACCGCGACCGCCCCGACCGACCAGCACGCCAGCAGCCACACCTGGGTCTGCCAGTGCGCGGGCAGCAGCAGCGCGACGCGGTCGCCGGGCTCGACGGAGAGTTCGTCCTGGAGGTAGTTGGCGGTCTTGCTCACCCAGTTGTCGAAGGTGACGACGGACAGCTCGACGCGCTCGCCGGTGGCGTCGTCGTAGAACGTGGTGAAGGGCCGTGTCCCGTCCGAGGCGAGGGCGGAGCGGAGCAGGGTGACGGGAGTGGTGTCGGACATGGGCTCACTGTACGGAGCGGACGATGCGGCGGACGCGCGGCGTCCCCAGGCCTGTGGACAACCCGGCTCAATGCGAGCCCACGCCCCACAACTCCATCCGAGTGGCCTTCGCCGGTTCAGCACTAAGCCCCGCCTGCCGAGGAACACACACAAGACCCTCGCCCCGACCACGAAAGGCCACCGTGCTCCCCGGCTCCACCGCGCGCCCCGCCCGAAACCGCCTCCGCCCGCTCGCCGCAGCCGCGGCCCTGGCGCTCACCCTCCTCGCCGCCCCCGCCGCGGCGACCCCCGAGACCGCCCCCGCCCGCACCGCGGGCACCACCCACACCGTCCCCCTCCAGGGCATCGCCCGCGACGCCCCCGCGGGCGAGGGCCGCACCATCGCGGTAATCCCCCGCACCCCCACCCGCGCCTTCTCCCTCGCGGGCATCTCCTGGGACGACCCGGCCGCGGATCCCCGCCTCGTCGTCACCCTCCGCACGAAGTCCCAAGGAAAATGGGGCTCTTGGCGCACCATCCGGACCACCGGCGACCGTCTGGCCGACACCGCCCGCCGTGGCGCGTCCGAACCGCTGTGGATGGGCCGCTCCGACGCCGTCCAAGCCCGCGTCGGCCTGCTGTCCGGCGACGTCCCGCGCGGCCTGCGCCTCGAACTCGTCGACCCGGGCGTCGCGTCCGTGGACGGCAAAGTCCGCTCGCGCGGCGCCGGAAGCCGCCCGGCGATCGTCAGCCGCGCCGCGTGGGGCGCCGACGAGTCCCTGCGCGAAGCCGACTTCAAGTACACGGACACCGTCAAGGTGGTCTTCGTCCACCACACTGCGGACAGCAACACCTACAGCTGCGCCGACTCGCCCGCCGTCCTGCGCTCCATCTACCGCTACCACGTGAAGACCAACGGCTGGTCGGACATCGGCTACAACTTCCTCGTCGACCGCTGCGGCACGATCTTCGAAGGCCGCGCGGGCGGCGTCGACAAGGCCGTCCGCGGCGCGCACACGCTCGGGTTCAACACCGACAGCATGGGCGTCGCGGCGATCGGCACCTATACCGACACGGCCCCGCCCGCCCCGCTCCTCGAAGGCCTGACCCGGGTCATCGCGTGGAAGCTCGGCATGTACGGCCGCAACCCGCTCGGCCAGGACCAGCTCACCTCCGGCGACAGCGCCAGCCGGTTCGCCGCGGGGACGAACGTCCGCTTCAACGTGGTCAGCGGCCACCGCGACGCCTTCGTCACCGAATGCCCCGGCCAGGCGCTCTACGACAACCTGCCGCGCCTCCGCCGCGGCGCCGCGAAGGCCCTCGGCACGTGACCGTCAGCCGCCCACGCTCTTCCCCACCATCCGCTCCAACCGCTCCACCAGCGGCTCCACCACCGCCTGCGCGGTGAACCGCTCGCGCGCCAAGTCCGCCGCCGCGGCGCGCAGCCGCCCGACCTCGGCCGGGTGCGCGGTGAGCCGACGCAACGTGTCGGCGAGCGCATCCGGGTTCCCCGCCGGAACGAGCCGCGCCGCGCCGCCCAGCAGCCGGTGCTGGGGCGCGGTGTCCGACGTGACGACCGCACATCCCGCCGCCGCGCCCTGGAACACCTTGTTCGGCACCACCCGCAGCGCCTTCGCCCCGGTGCCGAACACCCCCAGGCACACGTCGTGCCCGGCGACCAGCCGCGGAAGATCGGCGGCGGGCACGTCGGCCTGCCAGCGCACCCGCGGATCCTGCCCCACCAGGTCGCGGGTGCGCTGGAGCTGGAGACCGCGGCCGACCATCGTGACCGCGATCGGATAACCGTCGAGCTGGCGGAGCGCACCGCCGATCACCGGCGCGCCCTGCACAGGGGAGAACAGGCCGAACGCGACGACCCGCAGCGGCGCGTCCGGCGCCCCCGCGGCCGGCGCCGCCGGCCCGGCACCCACGTGCCGCCCCGCGTCGAACCACTGCGGCGCCGCGCCGATCGGCACCACGATCGTCCGCTCCCGCCGGTCCGGCGGAAGCACCCGCCGGTGCTCTTCGGTGCCCACGAGCACCAGGTCGGCGGCCCGCAGCGCGGCGCGCTCGACCCGCATCGCCCAGCGCAGCGCGGCGCGCGGTGCCTGCCCGACCCGGTCGGCGACGTCGTCCACGCTCTCCAAGTGGTCGAGCACCAAAGGCGTGCGCGGGAACAGCCGCCGGGCGGCCTGAATGTCGACGCGGCCTTGGTACCCGCACAGGATGACATCGGGTTTCGGCAAACGGCGTGCCCGCACGGCGAGTTCGGCGAGTCTCGCGGCGTGCGCGGGCCGCCCTCGAGGTCTGCGGTCCCGGCTGGGCGCGTCCGTAGGCCGCAACGGCGCATTGCAGACGACGACGTCGACCCCCTGGCGTTGCAGGCCCTCGGAGAGGATCCCGACCCGGGGGTGCACGGTCGTGTCGTACGTGCCGAACACCATGACCCGCATAAGCCGATTGTGCGCAGCGTGACGGGCCTTGCACCAGATGTAGGGGGAGCCCGATGTTACGGTGGCGCGGGCTCGCGCGCGGACGGGCCGCCGCGAGCGGGACCAAAAAGGGAAGAGGACGGGTATGGCGACGACGCACGCCGCGGCGCTCACCCGCACCTTCCGCCCCGCCTACGAGCTGGACCTGCGGCTCACCCTGGGGCAGTTGCAGCGCGGCCACAGCGACCCGACGTACCGCGTCGCGGCCGACGGCGCCGTGTGGCGCAGCGCCCGCACCCCCGACGGCCCCTGCTCGCTGCGCATCACCGCGCGCCGCGACACGGGCGAGGTCACCGGGGAGGCGTGGGGCCCGGGCGCCGCGTGGCAGCTCGACCGGCTGCCCGCCCTGCTGGGCGCCGACGACGACCCGGCGGCGTTCCCGTCGCACCACCACCCGCAGATCCACGACGCGTTCCGCTCCCGCCGCGGCCTGCGGATGCCCCGCACCGGACTCGTCCTCGCCGCGCTGATCCCGTCGATCCTGGAGCAGAAGGTCACCACGATCGAGGCGCGCAAGGCCTTCCGCCTGCTCGTCCTGTGGTACGGCGAACCCGCGCCCGGCCCGGCACCCGACGGCCTCCGCGTCATCCCCGACGCGGCCACCTGGTCGCGCATCCCCACCTGGGACTGGCACCGCGCGGGCGTCGACCACAAGCGGTCCCGCACCATCATGGAAGCCCTGCGCGTGGCCCCGGCCCTGGAACGCACCGCACCCCTCGCCAACGCCGAGGCGTCCCGGCTGCTCAAGTGCGTCCCGGGCATCGGCGTCTGGACCACCGCGGAAACCATGCAGCGCTCGCACGGCGACCCCGACGCGCTCTCCGTCGGCGACCTCCACCTGGCCAAGCAGGTCTGCTACGCCCTCACCGGCACCCCGGGCGACGACGCGCGCATGCTCGACCTCCTGGAGCCCTACCGGGGCCACCGCCACCGCGCGGCCCTGCTGCTCCGCATGACCGGCCCGCGCACGCCCCGGCGAGCCCCGCGGTTCGCCCCGCGGGACTACAGCCGGATCTGACTCGGACCGGGCCCGAAGCAGGCCCGGGCCCGAAGGGGCGTCAGCGCACCACGATCACGTCGTCCGCTGTCCGCTCCGGCCGCTCGCGCGGCGGTTCGGCCGGGTGGCCGATGGCGACGGCGCCCATCGGGTCCCACGTGTCGGGGAGTCCGAGGGCGGTGCGGACGGTGTCGCGGCAGAACATCGTCGAGGAGATCCACGCCGAGCCCAAGTCCTCGGCGGTCAGCGCGATCAGCAGGTTCTGCACCGCGGCGCCCGCGGAGACGACGAACATCTCCCGCTCGGCGGCGGAGCGTTCGGCATCCGGGTAGGCGTGCGCACCGTCGGCGACCAGGCACGGCACCGCGATGTACGGCGCCTTGCGCAGCAAGTCGCCGCGGGACACCCGGCGTTCGATCGCGTCCTCGGCCAAGCCGTCGGCACGCAGGTCGGCGATCCACTCGTCCCGCATCGCGTCGAGCAACTCGGCGCGTGACGACGGGGATTCGAGGAGGACGAAGCGCCACGGCACGGTGTGGTGCGGCGCCGGTGCGGTGACCGCCGCGGCCACCGCGCGCCGCACCGCCGCCGGATCGACCGGCTCGGCGGTGAACGCCCGGATGGTGCGCCGGGCTTCGACCGCGCGGCGGGCGCCCTCGCGAAGCGCGTCGTCGGTGCCGAGGCGGAACATGTCGTCCGCGGAACTGCGCACCATCGCGCGGATCCCGGCGCCGTCCTCGTCCGTCACCAAGTGCTCAAGGCCGCGCACCACCGCGACCGGGACCGCACCCGCCTTGCCCTTGACCAGCTCGGCCGCGGACGCGAGTTCGTCGACGATCGCGGTGACGGTGACGGCGAGTTCGTTGCCGTGCGTGTCGCTGCGGCCGCGGTGGTCGTCGAGCGCGTCGAGGCCGGCGACGCCGATTGCGACGTCGGTCAGCCCGGTCCGCCACGGCCGGCCGAAGGTGTCGCTGACGACCACGCCGATCCGCACTCCGGCCCGGGACCGCAGCCCCGCCCGCAGCGCCCGCGCCGACACGTCGGAGTCCTCGGGCAGGAGCAGCAGCGTGCCCGGCTCGGTATTGGACGCGTCCACGCCCGCCGCCGCCATGACGAACCCGTGCCGGGTCTCCACGATCCGGGTGCTGCCGCGGCGGGCGACCACCCGGACGGCCTCGGAGTCGATGACCTTGTCGCGGTCGACCCCGCGCAGCAGCCGGCCTTCCGCCTTGCTCACGATCTTGGACGTGACGACCAGGATGTCGCCGTCGCGCAGCCCCGGCCCCGCGGCCGCGGCGTCGGCGATCAGCGCGGCGAGGTCGTCGCCTTCCCGGACCTCCGGAATGCCCGGCAGCCCGAGGACCTGGTAGCCCGGCGGCGGCGTCACGCGCCGGCCTCCCCGGCGGCCCGCACCTCGGCGGCCATGTCGAGCGCGGCGCGCGCCATCGCGGCGGTCGCCTCGACGTCGGTCATCATCAGCGGGATCGCGCGGCAGCGGATCCCGGCCTCCTCGACGGGCGCGACCGCGTCCGCGTCGGTGGCGTCCACGAGCCAGCCGTCCAGCAGGCCCGGCCCGTAGTGCTTGGCGACCGCGACCGCGGACGTCTCGACGCCGACCGCTTCCAACACCTTGTCCGCCATGCCGCGCACCGGCGCGCCGCCGACGATCGGGGACAGCCCGACGACCGGCGCGGACGCCTCGACCAGCGCGTCCCGGATCCCCGGCACGCCCAGAATGGTCCCGATGCTCACCACCGGGTTCGACGGCGGGAACAGGATGACGTCGGCTTCCGCGATCGCCGCGAGCACGCCCGGCGCCGGCTTGGCCTCTTCGATGCCCACCGGCACGATCGCGTGCGCGGTCACCGAAGCACGGTGCTTGACCCAGTACTCCTGGAAGTGGATCGCGCGGCGCACGCCCGGGTGCTCGGCGTCCTCGCCCAGTTCCGCGGTGTCGACGACGACGTGCGTCTCGACCCGGTCGTCGGACATCGGGATGAGCCGCACGCCCGGCTGCCACCGCGCGCACAGTGCCTCGGTCACCGCGCTGAGCGGGTAGCCGGCGCTCATCATCTGGGTCCGCACGATGTGCGTCGCATAGTCGCGGTCGCCGAGGCCGAACCAGGTCGGCTCGACGCCGTACTCGGCCATTTCCGCGCGGATGCTCCACGTCTCGTCGCGGCGGCCCCAGCCCTGTTCCTCGTTGATGCCCTCGCCGAGGGTGTACATCACAGTGTCCAGGTCGGGGCACACCTTGAGCCCGAACAGGTGGATGTCGTCGCCGGTGTTGCCGACGACGGTGATGTCCGCCTGGGGTTCCGCTGCCTTGAGGCCACGCAGGAACCGAGCTCCGCCGATCCCGCCGGCCAGTACCACGATGCGCATGGCGACAGTCTCGCAGGCCCGGGGCGCGGCGCGGCGGTCAGCCCGCCACCGGCACCGCTTCGGCGGCGGTGCGGACCCCGTCGTGCGGCGTCATCGCGGTCAGGCGCGGCGCGTACACGTGCACGCTCACCGCGGGTTCGGTCCCCATATTGGTGATCGCGTGCACCGCGCCCGGTCCGGAGACGCGTGTGACGCCCGGCCGCAGGACGCGTTCGCCGGACCCGGCCTGCTCGTGGAGTTCGCCGGAGACGACGGCGAACACGCCCGCGGACCCGCCGTGGTCGTGGGCGCCGGTGCCCTGGCCGGGCAGCCAGCTGAGCAGCCACACCTCGTGGTCGTCGGCGGAGTGCAGCAGGCGGTACCAGCGGGAGACCGGGTCGAAGCCGACGGTGTGCGGTGCCGCGGCGACCTCGGCGGCGTACCGGGCGGCGAGGCCGGCGAGGCGGCCGACGCCGGTGCGGACGGGCGGTGCGGTGGGCAGGGCCAGGGTGGCAGGGGCGGCGAGCGGGTCGCCGGCGACCGTGATGTCACTCGACATGCGCGGGAAGTCCTCGGGAGCGGGGGTGCGGCGGAGGCCGCACGGAACAGCGGACGGGAGCGGCGGACCGGACAGCGGTCCGCGGGAAGCTGCGGCGAGGGACGCGCGGTACGGCCGGGAACCTGCGGGACGGCCGCGGCCGGCACGGATGGCGCCGGAGACCGGAGGCGATCACCGCGGGGGAGAACCGGAAGGATGGGCCGGTGGAACACCCGGTCCCGGTCACCGCCTGCGCGGCGAGGGCGGACGGAAGAAGCCGCGCCCTCAGCTCGTACAGCAGGGAGACATACAGGACCGGCAACACAGCGCAGCGGCGGTCCCGCGGACGTCGGCGGGGCGACTCCGGAGCGGCATGCGGTGTGCGGACATGCCGAAAAGGACACCCGCTTCGGGGTGCCGCTGTCAACTCGGGATGGCCCGTACGGGGGTGTCCTACGCCCCGAGTCCCCGATTCGGGTGAGATTCCGCCCCACAGGATTGAAGACAGGGTTGAAATAGAGGGGCATGGGGGACTGATTCCTGACATGCCGCGCATACCGGCGCCTGCCACGGCCGCCGGAAGCGGCAACCGGTTGTCCGGAAAACGACCGGTGGCAAGCGGGTCGAACTGCCGTACGCGCACCGAAACTCCGGGGAACTCCGCGCAACCCCAGGCAAGTCCGCGGATCCCCAAGCAACTCCGCAGATGCTCGCGGAACTCGGCGTCTTCCGAAAACGGCTGTGACGTCGGTCATTCCGGTGAGATTTTCCGCGGAAGCGGGGAACCCTGGTGGGCGCGCGGCGCGTAGGTCCATTACGAGTCGGCATCGTCCGGTTGGCCCGAAGGTCCCTCCGGAGGGCGCCGGCACAGTCCTCGGACGTGGGGCGGAAACTCGGGGTTGATAGATATGTCCGAGTTTGATGCAATACGTCCAACCCGTGGGGTCGGTGTGGTCCCGGGGGGTGAATCCGGGCCCCAATAGCAGAGCCTGGCTTGACGGGACAGTAATGACGCGCTTGTAATTTCACACAGGCTGGGACCGTCGCCGGTAACGGCTTAATAACGGGGACGTAAAAAGGGTCGAGGAGGCACGCGATGGGCGAGCTGTTGCAGCTCCTGGTCGATGAAGGCGTCATGGAGGGCGTGGAGGGGCTGGCGGAGGAGGAACTCACCTGGCAGGAACGGGCCCTGTGCGCCCAGACCGACCCCGAGTCCTTCTTTCCGGAAAAGGGCGGTTCGACCCGCGAGGCCAAGAAGGTCTGCTTCTCCTGCGAGGTTCGCGACGAATGCCTTGAATACGCCCTCGCCAACGACGAGCGTTTCGGCATCTGGGGCGGACTCTCCGAACGCGAACGACGCCGGTTGAAGAAGCGCGCGGTCTGACCCGCCGCCGGACCGCGGACCGCCGCTGATTCCGCCGCCGCAAGGCCGCCGAATCCCCGGCACACCCCCCGCGCGGTCCGTGCTCAGGGCGTCGTGCCCGACCAGCCCGGAACACCTGCCGTACCGGGCCGGCATCGGAGACCGACCGGGAGTGGCTCCCGTCGTCGCGTAGTGTGGGCCCGTCCAGCCGGGTGCTGGATGATCACCGCCGTCGCTCCCGAGCCTCCCGGGGTCCTTAGCCCTGATGCCACTTTTCACGCAACAGTCGGCCTATACCCACGCGCCGGCATATCCGAGACATGTCGTCACCGCGATCCTCGTCGCCCACGACGGGGCGCGCTGGCTCCCCGGCACCCTGACCGGAATCCTCGGCCAGGAACGCCCGGTTCAGCGCGTCGTCGCGGTGGACACCGGAAGCACCGACGCCACCCCGCGGCTGCTCGAGGACGCCCTCGGGCCGGCCTCGGTGATGAGCGCCGGCCGCCGCACCTCCTTCGGGGCCGCGATCGCCGAAGCCGTCCGCACCGTCCCGGTCGCCGACGAAGCGTCCCTGCCGTACAGCATCGACGGGTACGCGCCCGGCGCCGACCCGTACGGCCCCGACGCGTTCGGCGGCGACGACTACCTCAGTCCCCGCTCCGGCGAACTCGTCGAATGGCTCTGGCTGCTGCACGACGACAGCGAACCCGCGCCGGACGCGCTGCACCTCCTGCTGCGCGCCGCCGACGAACTCCCGTCCGCCGGCGTCCTCGGCCCCAAGATCCGCAGCTGGTACGACCGCCGCCAACTCCTCGAAGTCGGCACCACGATCGCGCGCAGCGGCCGCCGCTGGACCGGACTCGAACGCCGCGAACAAGACCAAGGCCAGCACGACGCCGTACGCGGCGTGCTCTCCGTCGGCAGCGCCGGCATGCTGGTCCGCCGCGACGTATGGGAGCAACTCGGCGGTTTCGACAAGCGCCTCGCCTTCGGCCGCGACGACACCGACTTCGGCTGGCGCGCCAACGCCGCCGGCCACCGCGTCGTCGTCGTCCCCGAAGCCGTCGTGCTGCACGCCGAGGCGGCCACCCGCGAACGCCGCCCCATCGACTGCGCCCCCAACCACCCGCACCGGGTCGACCGCGCGGGCGCCGTCTACACCCTCCTCGCCAACGCCACCGGCAAAACCCTGCCGCTCGTCTGGCTGCGCCTCTTCTTCGGCACCTTCCTCCGCGCCCTCGGCTACCTCGTCGGCAAGCTGCCCCGCATGGCGCTCGACGAATTCCTGGGCGTCTACAAGGTCTTGCTGCGGCCCGACGCGATCATCGCCGGACGCCACAAGCGTTCCCGCACACGTGTCGCCGCCGACGCCGAATTCCGCGACCTCTTCCCGCCCCGCGGCGCGGGCATCCGGCACGCCGTCGACACGCTGTTCGGCAACATCAGCCGCCGCGTCGAACCCGAAGGCGCCCGCGCCCGGCAGAGCGTGCTGGAAAGCGGACCCACGTCCGAGGACGCCGACGACCTCCAGGTCGAGAACTTCGCCCGGCTGCGCGCCGTCGTGCAGCGCCCGGGCATCGCGCTGGCCGCCGGGCTGGTACTCGTCACCCTCCTCGCCGCCCGCGACGTGCTGAGCGGCGGCGACCTCGTCGGCGGCGCGCTGCTGCCCGCCCCCGACTCCGCCGCCGACCTGTGGCACCGCTTCACCGAGTCCTGGCACGGCGTCGGCCTCGGCGGCAACGACGCCGCACCCCCTTACCTCGCCCTCGTCGCGGGCCTGGGCACGCTGCTGTTCGGCAGCGCGTCCGCCGCGGTGAGCGTGCTGCTCATCGGCAGCGTCCCGCTCGCCGGCATCAGCGCCTACCTGAGCGGCCGCAAGCTCGTCCCGAACAAGCCGGTCCGCGCCTGGGCCGCCGCGGCGTACGCGCTCATGCCCGTCGCCACCGGCGCGATCGCCGCCGGACGCCTCGGCACCGCGGTTGTCCTCGTCCTCGCCCCGATCGTCGCCCGCGGTCTCGCGGTCACCGCCGGCCTCGGCGGCCAGCCCGGCACGTGGCGCGCCGCGTGGGCCACCGCCCTCGCCGTCGCCGCGGCCACCGCGTTCGTCCCGCTTTCGTGGGTGTTCGTCGTGGTGCTCGCCGTCGCCGCGCTGCCCGCCGCGGTCGTCGCCGGACGCCTCGGCGCCGGCCTCGTGCTGCGCCTCGCCGTCGTGGTCGTCGTCCCGCTGCTGCTCCTCATGCCGTGGACGCCCGTGATGTTCGGCGGCGACCGGCTCTTCCTCGAACCCGGCCTCACCCCGGACGGCCTCGCCGAACGCGGCACCAGCCCGGTCGGCCTCCTGTTCCTCGACCCCGGCGGCCCCGGCACGCTTCCGGCGGTGCTCGGCGCGGGCATCCTGCTCGCCGCGCTCGCCGCACTGCTGCGCGACTCCCGCCGCACCGCGGTCCTGGCAGGCTGGGCCGCCGCCGCGGTCGGCCTGATCGGCGCGGTCGCGATCAGCCGCATGGAGGTGACCGCCCCCGCCGACGGGCACGCGGTCGCCGCTTGGCCGGGCCTCGCCACCGTCGTGGTCGGGCTCGGCTACCTCGCCGCCGCCGCGGTCGGCGCCGAAGACGCCCGCGCCCGGGTCGCCGCCAGCAGCTTCGGCTGGCGCCAACCCGCCGCCGTCGTGGTCGCCGTGGTCGCCGCACTCACCCCGGTCGCCGCGGCCGGCTGGTGGATGTGGCAGGGCGCCGACGGTCCGGTGTCCCGCAAGGACGGCCCCTACGTCCCGGCGTTCGTCGCCTCCGACAACTCCACCGCCGACCGCGCCCGCACCCTCGTGCTGCGCACCGACCCGGGCGGCGCCGTCCGTTCGGTGCTGGTCCGGGGCAGCGGCGTGTACCTCGGCGACCCGGACGTGGCGCCGGAAGCGAAGAAGGCCAAGGTCTTCGACGACTACGTCGCCGCGTTCCTGTCCGGCACCGGCAGCGCCGACACGGCCGGCCTGTCCGACTTCGCGGTCCGCTACGTGCTCGTCCAGGCGCCCGCCGACCCGGCGCTGGTCGCCCGGCTCGACGGCACCCCCGGCCTGGTCCGCAAGTCCTCGGAACACGGCACCCCGCTCTGGCGGGTCGAAGGCACCAACGCCCGTGCCGTGATCGAGAACCCGGACGGCGCGAGCTTCCCGCTCTCGTCGACCGACGACGGCGTGTCCACCCGCATCGACCCGGGCCCCGACGGCCGCGTCCTGCGGCTCGCCGAACGCGCCGACTCCGGCTGGAAAGCGACCCTCGACGGCAAGCCGCTGACCGTCCACAAGGGCGACGCCGGCGACTGGGGGCAGCAGTTCACGCTCCCCGCCGGCGGCGGCCGCCTGTCCCTCACCCACGAAAGCGGCGGCCGCGGCATGTGGCTCGCCGCCGAAGGCCTGCTGCTGCTCGTCGTCGTGGTCCTCGCGCTGCCCGCGCGGCGCCGCGGCAACGACGACGACATGCCCGACAGCCCCGCCGCGGTCGGTGCGGGCGCGGCCGAGTCCGCGGTGTCCGCGAGCCTGCCGGGCGGCGGACGCCGCGCCCGGCGCGAAGCCGCCGCAGCGGAAGCGGCCGCCGAAGCCGCCGGCGTGCCCGCCCCGGAGCCCGGCGGAGTGCCGCCGGAGTCTCCCGCGGAGACCACCGGATCGCTGTTCGTGCCGGCCCAGCAGGGCGGCACCGGAACCGCGGACGACCAGGACGACGACTGGGACCTCGGCCAGTACGCGCGCGGTTTCCAGCCGCGCGAAACGCCGATGCCGGGCGACTCCGGCTACCCGGAGCAGCCCGGCCAGGACGCCGGCTACGGCGACTACGGTTCGGCGCCTTACGCCCCCGTTCCGGACGGCTACGGCCAGTCCGGCGGCTACGACGGCGCGGGCTACGAGCAGAACGCCTACCCGGGCGGCGGCTACGACCCGAACACGTACGACCCGACCGCCTACCCGCAGCAAGGCGGCTACAGCTCCGGCGAATACGCGGCGTACGACCCGCAGACCGGCGCCCCCGTCTGGCCGCAGCAGCCCCCGCAGGAGCCTCAGCAGCAGACGGGGGCCGACACGCCGTGGCCGCCGCCCCCGCAGCAGCCCCCGCACCCGGGGAGCGGCCGATGACGGCCCGCGTCCGGCGCGTGCCCGCGCGCCGCCCCGGCACCCCGCAGCCGCACCGACCCGGAGGCCGCCGGTGAAGCGCACCACCCTGTCCCTGGTCGTCGTGGTCGCCGTGCTGGCCCTCGTCGTCGGGTTCGCGACGATGACCAAGCCGTCCGCGGGCCACGCCACCGAGGCCAAGCCCCGGCAGGTGCCCATCCAGCGGACCGACGCGGTGTGCCCGCAGGTCCGCGCCAACCCGGGCGCGTCCACCGTCTACACCGCCTACACCCCGGCGTCCGCGTCCGCGGGTGCCGGGGCGGGCGAGGCGACGCTGACCGAACTCGCCGACCGCACCAAGGTGCGCGGCAAGGCCGACGCCGTCGGCCGTCCGGTCTCGCTGCCCGTGGACACCGCGGAGAACCCGCCGCTGGGGTGGACGGCGTCCGGCTCGTTCGCTGCGGGCTTCGCGGCCCAGTCCACGACCCGGCTCGCCACCGGGACGGGCCGCGGCCTGTCCGGCGCAGTGTGCGAAACGCCGGGCACCGACGAGTGGTTCGTGGGGACGTCGACGGCGCCCAACCGCGAGTCGTACCTGTACCTGGCCAACAGCACCAACGTCGGCGCGCAGGTCGACGTCGAACTGTACGGCCCGGACGGCGCCATCCAGATCGACGGCGTCCGCAGCATGACGTTCGCGCCCGGCGAGGCGCAGAACATCCGGCTGGACACCCTCAAGGCCGGTCTGCCGGTCGCCACGGTGCACGTCGTCGCCCGCACCGGCCGCATCGCCGCCGCCGTCCGCGACACGCAGGGTGCCACGGGCAGCGACTGGCTTCCGCAGGCGGGGCAGCCTGGGCGCTCGTTCGTCGTGCCGGGCCTGCCCGCGGACGCGTCGAGCGTGAAGCTCACCGTGTTCGGCGCCAGCGACACCGACACCGAGGTAGGTGTCGAAATCATCGGCAAGGCCAGCACGTTCAAGCCGGCCGGCTTCGAGTCGGTGACGGTCAAGCGCGGCGAGGTCAAGGAGCTGGACCTGGGTCCGATCACCCAGGGCGAGGCGGGCGCGCTCAAGCTGACCGCGGCCCGGGCGGACGTGCTGGTCGGCGTCCGCGTGGTGCGCGGGAGCGGCGACAACACCGACGCGGCGTTCCTCGCCGGGACGCCGTCCCTCGGCGGCCGCGGCGTGGTGGCCGACAACCGCGCGGGCGGCGCGTTCACCGACACGGTGTTCCTGACGGCTCCTCAGGGGGCCGCGAAGGTCCGCCTCACCGCCGCCGCGGGCGGCGACCCGGCGACCGCTGACGTGGACGTCCCGGCGGGCACCACCGTCGCGGTTCCGGCGCCGGTCCCGGCCGGTGCCGGGCAGTTCGCGCTGAGCATCGAGCCGCAGCCCGGCTCGGGCCCGGTGCACGCGGCCCGCATGATCAACGAACAGGCCGACAAAATCCCGATGTTCACGATCCAGGGGAGCAGCCCCGCCCGCGAGACGGTCGACCTGCCGACGGTGCGCGGCGACCTGACCATCATGGTGCGGGAACCGAACAGCACGCCGGCCACCACGGCCACGCCGACCGCGCCGGCCAAGTAGGCCCCGCTCGAACCGTCATCGTGCCGCGCCGGTCCCGCACGGGGCCGGCGCGGTTCGTCTGTCCGCCGTCGCCCGTTCGCGGCCCGGCCGTCACTCGTCCGGGTCGACGGTCTCCGGGTCCAGCCCCAGCAGGTCCGCGACCTGCTCGACGAGGATGTCGTGGACGAGCATCTCCAGCTCGGTGCGGCTTTCCGCGCGCAGTTCCAGCGGCCGCCGGTACAGGATGATCATCGCGGTCTCGGTGGAGGTCGCCGGCACCATGCGCCCCAGCGCCACCGGCTCGTCGGCCAGCAGCTCGGTCTCCGCCTCGGGCACGTCCAGCACGGCGAACCGCACCCGCTCCAGCTCCGGCCACCGCTTGGTGAGCCGTTCGACGGAGTCGGACGCCAGGTCGTCGAACTTCTCCGCGCGGGTCAGTGCGATCGGCACCGGGCGCGGCGCGAGCGGCCCGCGCATGCCCCGGCCGTGGCGGTCCCGCCGGCGGCGCCGCGGCGGCCGGTCGGGGTGCGGACCGGACCCGGGGTCCTGGCCTGGAGTGCCGGAGTTGCCAGGATTACTGTGCACGCAATCGAGCATAGAGGCTGGCGGAGGCGACACGTGGGCCTGACGTGGGGCGTATGTGACCCGTGGGCCGCCGCGGTGCGGTACCGTCCATGCCCGTGAGCCCTGTACGTCGCTGTTCGCGGACTGCATGCGGCCGCCCTGCGGTCGCGACGCTGACGTACGTCTATGCGGACTCCACGGCGGTCCTCGGTCCTCTCGCGACTTATGCCGAACCGCACTGCTACGACCTGTGCGCCGAGCACTCCGAACGCCTCACCGCGCCGCGCGGCTGGGAGGTCGTGCGCCTCGCCCCGGACCCGGCCGCCGGGAAGCCCAGCAGCGACGACCTCGAAGCGCTCGCCAACGCGGTCCGCGAAGCCGCGCGCCCGCCCGTGCCGCCGCAGGCGCCCGACCAGCCCGAGCGGTCCGCGCACCCGGAGAGCAGCGGCCGGCGCGGCCACCTGCGCGTGCTGCGCTCGCCGGACTCCTGACGGACTGCCCGACCGGCCGATTCGCTTGCGGCGTCCGCTTCGCTAGTGTTTTACCGGCCCACGGGCCGACCGAAGCAGAGCCGACGCGGGGCCGGCAGTGCCGCCCCGCTGACCACGAGCGGAGCCCCGGTGCGCGACCTTTCCCAGATCGTGAAGGCCTACGACGTCCGAGGCGTCGTCCCCGACCAGTGGGACGAAAGCACCGCATACGCCCTCGGCGCCGCGTTCGCGAAGGTCACCGAAGCGGCCACGGTCGTCGTCGGCCACGACATGCGCCCCAGCTCGCCGGCGCTGTCCCGGGCCTTCGGCGAAGGCGCCGCGAGCCAGGGCGCCGACGTCGTCGAGATCGGCCTGGCCTCCACCGACGAGTTGTACTACGCGAGCGGCAGCCTCGACCTGCCCGGCGCGATGTTCACCGCGAGCCACAACCCCGCGCAGTACAACGGCATCAAGATGTGCCGCGCCGGGGCGTCCCCGATCGGCGCCGACACCGGCCTCGCGGAGATCCGCAAGCTCGCCGAGGACGGCGTCCCGTCGTACGACGGCAAGCCCGGCACGATCGGCGAGCGCGACGTCCTCGCCGGCTACGCCGAATACCTGCGCTCCCTCGTCGACCTCACCGGCATCCGCCCGCTCAAGGTCGTCGTCGACGCGGGCAACGGCATGGGCGGCCACACCGTCCCCGCGGTCCTCGCGGGCCTGCCGCTCGACGTCGTCCCCATGTACTTCGAACTCGACGGCACGTTCCCCAACCACGAGGCGAACCCGCTCGACCCGAAGAACCTCGTCGACCTCCAGGCCAAGGTCCGCGAGACCGGCGCCGACCTCGGCCTCGCCTTCGACGGCGACGCCGACCGCTGCTTCGTCGTCGACGAGAACGGCGACCCGGTGTCGCCGTCCGCGATCACCGCGCTGGTCGCCGTCCGCGAACTCGAGAAGCACCCCGGCGCGACGGTCATCCACAACCTGATCACCTCGTCGGCGGTCCCGGAGATCGTCCGCGAGCACGGCGGCAGCCCGGTGTGCACGCGCGTCGGCCACTCCTTCATCAAGCAGGAGATGGCCGAGACCGACGCGGTCTTCGGCGGCGAGCACTCCGCGCACTACTACTTCCGCGACTTCTGGCGCGCCGACACCGGCATGCTCGCCGCGATGCACGTCCTCGCCGCGCTCGGCGGCCAGGACGGCCCGCTGTCCGACCTCGTGTCGTCGTACAACCGCTACGTCGCCTCCGGCGAGATCAACAGCGAGGTCGCCGACCAGCACGCCGCCACCGAGAAGGTCCGCGCGGCCTACGCGGGCAAGCCCGGCATCGTCGTCGACGACATGGACGGCATGACCATCGGCGGCGACGACTGGTGGTTCAACCTCCGCCCGTCCAACACCGAGCCGCTGCTGCGCCTCAACGTCGAGGCCAAGGACACCCCGACCATGGAGGCGCTGCGCGACGCCGTCCTCGCCCTGGTCCGCGGCTGAGACCCGCGGCCGGGCCCGGCGCCCTCGGCGCCCGGGCCCGGCCTGCCGCGTGTTGCGCGGCGGAACCAGTCAGTAGGGTGTGACGTTGACCGTACGCCCATGCACAGCACCTGCACCGTCCCCGTGGGAGAAGCCTTGAAGCTCGAACCCTCGCTCCTGGCGATCTTCGCGTGCCCGGTGTGCCACGCACCGCTGCGCGCCGACGAGTCCGCCGACGAGCTGGTCTGCACGTCGGACACGTGCGGCCTGGCCTACCCGGTGCGCGACGACATCCCGGTCCTGCTCCCCGACGAGGCCCGCCGCCCGGGCACCGCCGCGCACGGTTCCGGCCCGGCATGATCCCCGTCGACGAGGCGCTGCTCGACGACCCGGACGGGCTCGGCCGCGCGGACACCGGCCAGGCGCTCCTCGCGCTGGCCGGCGCCGGCGCGCAGGTGCGCCGCGCCGCGCTCGCGGCCGCCGAGTCCGGTATCCGGTCCGGCGTCGACCGCCCGCGCGTGCTCGCCGTCGCCGTGCCGGCCGCGTGCGGCCCGGCCGGCGCGGCCGTGACCGCGATCGGCGGCGCCTCCGCGGCCGTCCCGGTCGTCGAGGTCCGCGGCGGCGTGCTGCCCGGCTGGGCGGGCCCGCTCGACCTGCTGGTCCTCGCCGGTCCGCGCGGCGACGAACCCGAACTCCTCGCGCTCGCCGAACAGGCGTACCGGCGCGGCTGCGCGGTCGCCGCGGTGGCCCCGGCCGGATCGCCCGTCGACGGCGCCGCCGAGCAGTCCCGCGGCCTGCGCGTGCACGCGCTCGCCCGGGCCGCGGGCGGCCCCGAGAAGCTCGCGCCGCGCGACACGTTCTGGCCGCTGCTCACCGGGCTCCTGTCGATCGCGTACGCGATAGGGGCGTCGCCGTACGCGCCGGGCGAGGCGTTCGACGCGCTCGCCGACCGCCTCGACGCCGTCGGGCTGCGCTGCCGCCCGGCCGCCGGCACGTACGAGAACCCGGCGAAGGCGCTCACCCTCGACCTCGCGGGCACCGTCCCCGTGGTGTGGGGCACCGGCCCGGTCGGCGGCGTGGCGGCGGCCCGGTTCGCGGACGTGCTCGCGTCCGTCGCCGGCCTGCCCGCGCTGTCCGGCACGCTGCCGGAGGCGGCCGCCGCGGCCGGGAACCTCTTCGACGGTTCGCTCGGCCGCGCCGTCGCGGACACCGACGACTTCTTCCGCGACCGGGTCGAGGAACCCGAGCCGCTGCGGCTGCGCCCGGTCCTGCTCGTCGACGACGGCGCCGATCAGGCGCTGCGCCGCGCGGACGCGGTGCGGCGCGTGGCCGTCGACCTGGGGCTGCCGTACAACGAGATCACCGCGGAGGGCCGCGACCCGCTGGCCCGGCTCGGCGACCTGGTGGCGCTCGGCGACTTCGCCGCGGTCTACCTCGGACTGACCACCGGGCACGAGACGGGGGCGTCCGGGAGCTTCGCCGGGCCTGCCGGACCGGGGGACGGGATCAGATAGCCATGGACCGCCTGGCCAATCCGGTCCGCGTCTCCACGTGGGGCTCGACCACGGCCATCCCCGAGATACTCGGCGTCGCTCCCACGGGCGAGCCGCAGGCCGAGCTGTGGATGGGCGCCCACCCGGGCGACCCGTCGCACATCGACCGCGGCGCCGGGCCGCGTTCGCTCGCGGACGTGATCGCCGCCGCGCCGGAGGCCGAACTCGGTGCGGCGGTCGCCGAACGCTTCGGCGCACGGCTGCCGTTCCTGCTCAAGGTGCTCGCCGCGGAACAGCCGCTGTCGCTCCAGGTGCACCCCAACCCGGCGCAGGCCGCGGCGGGGTTCGCCGACGAGGAAGCGCGCCGGGTGCCGCTGGATGCGCCGTACCGCAACTACGGCGATGCCAGCCACAAGCCGGAACTCGCCTGCGCGCTCGGTGACTTGGAAGCGCTGTGCGGTTTCCGCGAGGTGCCGGGGACGGTGAAGCTGCTCGACCAGCTCGCGGTGCCCGAGCTGCAGCCGTGCATCGACGCGCTGCGCGGTTCGCCGGAGGCCGAGGGCCTGCGGTTCGCGATGACCCACGCGCTGACGCTGCCGGACGACCGGCGCGCGGTGGTCGTGGGGGAGGTGAAGGCGGCCTGCCTGCGGGTCGCGGACACGCCGTCGCCGTTCGCCGCCGCGTGCGCGGCGGTCGCCGACCTGGCGCACCGGCACCCGGCCGACCCGGGCGTGGTCGCGGCGCTGCTGCTGAACCACGTGCGGCTGGCCGACGGGGAGGCGGTGTACTTCGCCGCCGGGCTGCCGCACTCGTATCTGCGCGGCGTCTTCGTCGAGATCCTCGCCAACTCGGACAACGTGCTGCGGTGCGGGCTCACCGACAAGCACATCGACATTGCCGAACTGCTGCGTGTGCTCGAGTTCCGCGCCGGGCCGGTCGACGTGCTCAAGCCGGTCGAGGGCGTGGACGGCGAGCAGGTGTACCCGACGCCGGTGCCGGACTTCCGCCTCTCGCGGTTCGTGCTGGACGCGGCGGGCCCGTCCCGCGCGCTGCACTCCGCCGCGCCGCAGATCCTCCTGTGTACCGCGGGCGCCGCCGTGCTCGCTCCCGAGGGCGGGCCGGAACTCCGGCTGGCGCGCGGCGAGTCGGTGTACGTTCCGGCGGGCGATCCGCCGATCGCGGTCACCGGCGAGGGCGCGCTGTTCCGCGCGACGGTCCCGGGCACCGCCGGCTGACCAAGGGCCAATCCGGCCGTCCTCCGCCACGTTTTTACTCCCCGATGACAGAATGACCGCCGCAGCTTGGCCAACGGACCCGGTCGACGGGTCCCCGAGGGGACGGGGCGGTAGTCGGATGAGTGCGGGTGGAGGGACCAAGGCGGTCGTCGCGGCACTGGCCGCGAACCTCGGGATCGCGGTGGCGAAGTTCGTCGCCTTCGCCATCACGCGCTCGTCGTCGATGCTGGCCGAAGGCGTCCATTCGCTCGCCGACTCCGGCAACCAGGTGCTGCTGCTCGTCGGCGGCAAGCGCGCCAAGCGGGCGGCGACGCCCGAGCACCCGTTCGGGTACGGCCGCGAGCGCTACATCTACGGCTTCCTCGTCTCGATCGTGCTGTTCTCCGTCGGCGGCATGTTCGCGATCTACGAGGGCTACGAGAAGATCGCCCACCCGCACGAGCTGGAGAGCTGGTACTGGGCGGTGGGCGTCCTCCTGTTCGCGATCGTCCTCGAAGGCTTCTCCTTCCGGACCGCGATCGCCGAGTCCAACCAGCTGCGCGGCAACCTCAGCTGGGCGCAGTTCGTGCGCCGCGCCAAGTCGCCCGAACTGCCGATCGTGCTCCTCGAAGACTTCGGCGCCCTGATCGGCCTCGTCCTGGCGCTGCTCGGCGTCGGCCTGACCGTCGCCACCGACGAGCCGGTCTTCGACGGCATCGGCACCCTGTGCATCGGCATCCTCCTCGTCGTGATCGCGATCGTCCTCGCGCTGGAGACCCGCAGCCTGCTCCTCGGCGAGGCCGCCGACCTCGACACCATCCGCGCCATCGAGGCCGCGATGGTCGACGGCGACGAGGTCGAGAGCATCATCCACATGCGCACCCTGCACCTCGGCCCCGAAGAGCTGCTGGTCGCCGCGAAGATCGCCGTCAACCGCTCGGACACCGCCGCCGAGATCGCCGACGCCATCGACAACGCCGAAGCACGCGTCCGCGCCGCCGTCCCGATCGCCCGCGTCATCTACCTGGAACCGGACATCTACCGCGCCCCGGCCGCCACCGCCTGACCGGCCGCCCGGCCCGGCCGTGTCCGGCGCCGCCGCCGGGGCGAAGCACCCGCAAGTGCTAACGTCGATCCGAGCAAGGCGAATGCAGTCGCTGCGGACGGCAGTCAGAACCGCGCCGGTTTTGAGGGCATAGAAGGCCACCGACTGGATCGCGCCGCCAGGTGTGCGTACCCGCGCATGCCCGCGCACGGCGCGACCACGGTCTCCACCTCATCCACCGCACGAAAGCAGAGGACTGCCTTCATGACCTTCACCGACTTCAAGGTCGCCGACCTGTCGCTGGCGCCGTTCGGCCGCAAGGAAATCCAGCTCGCCGAGCACGAGATGCCCGGCCTGATGGCCATCCGCAAGGAGTTCGCCGCCGCGCAGCCGCTGGCCGGCGCCCGCGTCATGGGCTCGCTGCACATGACCGTGCAGACCGCCGTCCTCATCGAGACCCTCGTCGCGCTCGGCGCCGAGGTCCGCTGGGTCTCCTGCAACATCTTCTCCACCCAGGACCACGCCGCCGCCGCGATCGCCGTCGGCCCGAACGGCACCGTCGACGACCCGCAGGGCGTCCCGGTGTTCGCCTGGAAGGGCGAGACGCTCGACGAGTACTGGTGGTGCACCGAGCAGGCGCTGAACTGGCCGGGCCACGACGGCCCGAACATGATCCTCGACGACGGCGGCGACGCCACCCTCCTCGTGCACAAGGGCGTCGAGTTCGAGAAGGCCGGCGCCGTCCCGGCGACCGCCGCGGACGATTCCGAGGAATACGCGGTCATCCTCGGCGTGCTGCGCCGCAACCTCGCCGAGAACCCCGGCAAGTGGACCGCGATGGCCCCGCACATCAAGGGCGTCACCGAGGAGACCACCACCGGCGTGCACCGCCTGTACGAGATGTTCCAGGCCGGTTCGCTGCTGTTCCCGGCGATCAACGTCAACGACTCGGTCACCAAGTCGAAGTTCGACAACAAGTACGGCTGCCGCCACTCGCTCATCGACGGCATCAACCGCGCCACCGACGTGCTCATCGGCGGCAAGGTCGCCGTCGTGTGCGGCTACGGCGACGTCGGCAAGGGCTGCGCCGAGTCGCTCCGCGGCCAGGGCGCGCGCGTCATCGTCACCGAGATCGACCCGATCTGCGCGCTCCAGGCGGCGATGGATGGCTACCAGGTCGCCACGCTCGACGACGTCGTGGAGGTCGCCGACATCTTCGTGACGACGACCGGCAACAAGGACATCATCCTCGCGTCGCACATGGCGAAGATGAAGCACCAGGCGATCGTCGGCAACATCGGCCACTTCGACAACGAGATCGACATGGCCGGCCTCGCGAAGACCCCCGGCATCGTCAAGGACGAGGTCAAGCCGCAGGTCCACACCTGGACGTACCCGGACGGCAAGACGCTGATCGTGCTGTCCGAGGGCCGCCTGCTCAACTTGGGCAACGCGACCGGCCACCCGAGCTTCGTGATGTCGAACAGCTTCGCGAACCAGACGATCGCGCAGATCGAGCTGTTCACGAAGACCGAGGAATACCCGATCGGCGTGTACACGCTGCCGAAGCACCTCGACGAGAAGGTCGCGCGCCTCCACTTGGACGCGCTCGGCGTGAAGCTGACGACGCTCTCCGAGTCGCAGGCCGCCTACATCGGCGTGCCGGTCGAGGGCCCGTACAAGCCGGAGCACTACCGCTACTGAGCCCGGCTGACACCGCCGCGAAACCCCCGACCGCCCCGACCGGTTCGCCCCGGCCGGGGCGGTCGCACGCCGCGGGTGGGCGCGTCCCCGCCACGGGACACGCCCACCCGCGGCATTTCCGGAGGAAAGCCGCTTTCCGGGCTAGAGTCTGAGCTGCCCGGGCCGTCCCCGAACCCGCCCGCTCCGCGGCCGGATTCGCCCCCGCCGGATCCGGGACCACGCGAGCGACCCGGGAAGGCGACACGATGCGCAACCGGCTGGACGCGTGGGCGGCCCTCGCGGAGTGCCTCCAACTCGTACCGCTGACGGCGGACTCGGGAATCGTGCCGCCGGGGTGCGACCCTGCGGCGGGACCCACGCCTTCGTCCTCCTCGTCGGCGCCCTCGTCGCCGCGGCCGCCGGGCAAGCCGCCCGCGGCGCCGGGCAAGACGCCTTCCTCTCCCACCCCCGCGGCCTCCCCGACGCGGCCCGCCCAGCCGTCCGGCGACCCGCCCGAGGGGTGACCCACGTCGTGCCGAAAGCCCCCGCCGGGAACTCATCCTCCCGACGGGGGCTTTCGCACATGCCGACGCAGTGCCCACGCTGAGCCCAACACATCAGCGCCCGCACCGCAGCGAGACCCGCGGTGCGGGCGGCCACAACTCCATCGAAGGAACTCGGGGACATGCGCAAGACACGCCTCATGGCGGCCGGAATCGCCATGGCCGCACTCGCCCTTGCCGGCTGCAACAAGTCCGACGACACGGTCGCCCCGCAGGGCGCGGCCCCCGCCGCACCCGGGGGCCCGGCCACCGCACCCCTGGCCAACGCCGACGGCACCGGCCGCGGCCTCGCCCCGGTCACCAGCGCCGCGGACAAGGCGGCCGGCCGGGCCCTCATAGACAAACTCCGCACCGCACCGAACGGCCCCAAGACCGGCTACAGCCGGGACCAGTACGGGACGGCGTGGTCCGACAAGGCGAGCGGCGTACCGCTGAGCGGCAACAAGTGCGACACCCGCGACGACATCCTCAAACGGGACGGCGCGAACATCCAGTACAAGGACAAGGCATCGTGCGTGGTGTCGACGATGACGCTGCCGGACCCGTACACCGGCAAGGACATAGCGTTCACGAAGAGCAAGGCGAGCACGGTCCAGATCGACCACATCGTCCCGCTGAGCGCGAGCTGGCAGATGGGCGCCGACAAGTGGCCGGCCGCCAAGCGCATGCAACTCGCCAACGACCCGCTCAACTTGCTGGCCGTCGACGGCCCCACCAACGGCGGCAAGGGCGACTCGATGCCCGCGGCATGGCTGCCCCCGAACCCGAACATCCGCTGCGCGTACGTGATCCGGTACGCGCAGGTGTCGCTGAAGTACGACCTGCCGGTGACCCCGGCGGACAAGACGGCGATGGCGGGGGTGTGCGGGTGAGCTGAGGGCGGCGGGGCGCGAGGGTTGTGGACGGCCGGGCGCGCGGGCGGTCGTCGTCGAACCGGCCGCGCGGCCGCGCCCCCGGCCGCGTCGGCGCGAGCTGCGAGCGGTTCGCTCCGGGCGGCCAGTACGACCGCCCGCTCGGGGCTGGGACGCGGGCGGTTGGCAGCGGGGCGTGGGGGAGTGTCGCGGGCGTGGTCTGCGGTCGTGGGGGGTGCGGCCGTTGACGGGTGTGGGGCGACGGCGGCCTGGGTCACAGGCAAGCTGTGGCCGTGCATGCGTTGGTGGTCGACACGGTCGATGCGCGTGCGTGGTGGGACGAAGCAGTGTGGGCCTTCTGCCGCCGACCTTTCGCCGCCGTGCCGTCGCGGCGGTCTTCCCTGCGCTCGTGCCGCCTTGCCACGCGACCAACGTGCTCTGATCCCGACCGCCTAAAGTCGACCGCATGCCGACCGGCCGATATTCGTTCCACGACCCGCATGACGGGGCTCCGCTCGGCGGCGAGCGGTTCCGGTGTGCGCCGGGTCCCGCGGGGTGGCGCTACACGGCCAGTGGCGAGGACGGACGCGGGGGCATCGACCTGACCCTCGACGCCCGGGGCCGCCCGCTGCGGCTCGATGTGTCCGCGGGCGGGTGGCGGGTGCGCGGCGGCGCGACGGTCGTCGAGGGTGCGGCGGGGGTGGCGTGGATCCGCGTCCCGGCGGATCCGGCTCAGGCCGCCGCCGCACCGGTACCTGCGGAAGCCGAGGCGCGCGCGGTCGCGTTCACCGGTCGGTCGCCGGCTTTCCTGGTGGCGACGGCGCGCCTGCTCGGGCTGACGGTGGGGGACTCGGTCCGGGTGCGCCTGGTCGACCTGACCGAGCCGTCGTTGGCAGCGCACCCGTGCGACCAGGCCTGGGCGTTGACCGGCATCGAGGAACACCCGACTCCCACGGGTCCCCTCCCGGTCGCCCGCTACGAGGTCGCCGACCTGGCGACGGGGACGCGTGGAGTGGTCCACCTCGCAGGCGACGTGGTCTTGGCCGCACCGGGCGTCGAACTGGAGGACCTGGAGGGCCCACCGAACTTCGGGTGAGGACGGGGCGAGCGACGGCCCGGCACGGGCCGCTCGCTCGTGGGGCTCGCTCGTGGGGCTCGCTCGTGGGGCTCGCTCGTGGGGCTCGCTCGTGGGGCTCGCTCGTGGGGCTCGCTCGTGGGGCTCGCTCGTGGGGCTCGCTCGTGGGGCTCGCTCGTGGGGCTCGCTCGT